>JAGXRV010000013.1 GCA_018335695.1 Clostridium sp. | reverse complement strand
TTGTTTGTGATACAATGCAGAGATGTGCGAACTTAAAATTGATAAAGGCGGGACAATGTTGTGATAACTGTGAGTGATATAGGCCTAAGATTTGGAGAGCGTAAGCTCTTCGAAGGTGTAAATTTAAAGTTTACTCCTGGCAATTGCTATGGAGTTATTGGTGCAAATGGAGCTGGGAAAAGCACATTTCTGAAGATACTTGCTGGCGAAATTGAACCGGATAGCGGTCAAGTTGTGATTGCGCGCGGTATGCGGATGTCTGTTTTAAAACAAGATCATTATCAATACGATCAATCTCTCGTGCTAGATACCGTGATCATGGGCAACCAACGTCTCTTTGAAATCATGAAAGAGAAAGAGGAGCTTTATTGCAAGGAAGAATTTAGTGATGAAGATGGTATGAAAGTGGCCGAGTTGGAACACGAATTTAGTGAAAACAATGGTTGGGAAGCCGAATCAGAAGCTTCTAGCATGTTACAGGCATTAGGCATAGGAACGGAGCTTCACGATAAATTGTTGTCTGAGCTGCAAAGTTCAGAGAAAGTTAAGGTGCTCTTAGCACAGGCACTGTTTGGCAATCCTGGGATCCTTATCCTCGACGAACCGACTAACCATTTAGATCTGAAGTCTATTGCGTGGTTAGAAGAATTTTTAATTTCCTTTCAGGGAATTGTGATCGTTGTGACGCACGATCGGCATTTTGTGAATAATATTTGCACTCACATGGCCGATGTAGACTATGGTAAAATTAAACTCTATGTTGGGAACTACGATTTCTGGTACGAGTCTAGCCAATTAGCGCTACAAATGTCAAAAGATCAGAACAAGAAAAAAGAGGAAAAAGCAAAGCAGCTCCAAGAGTTTATAGCTCGCTTTAGTGCCAATGCTTCCAAGTCCAAGCAGGCTACATCCCGCAAAAAAATATTAGAGAAGATAAATTTAGATGATATCGAACCATCTAATCGTAAATACCCTTATGTAGGGTTTAAGCCTGACAGGGAAGTTGGTAACGACATTCTTTCGGTCGTAGATTTATGTAAAACTATTGATGGCGAAAAAGTTCTCGACAAGGTGAGCTTCACTGTAACCAAAGGTGATAAAATTGCCTTTGTAGGCAGTAACGAGATCGCATACACAACGCTCTTCAAGATTTTGAGTGGTGAAATGGATCCAGATAGTGGACAGGTTAAGTGGGGCGTTACCATCACCAAAGCTTATTTCCCTAAAGATACCTCCCCCTATTTTCAAGATCAGGAGTTAAACTTGGTGGATTGGCTGCGACAATATTCATCTGACAAAGCTGATTCATATGTTAGAGGGTTCTTAGGAAAAATGCTCTTTTCCGGGGAAGAAGCCCTCAAACCGCTGAAAGTACTGTCCGGCGGCGAGCGTGTGCGTTGCATGCTAGCTAAAATTATGCTCTGCAATGCCAATGTGCTTCTCCTAGACCAACCTACCAACCATTTAGATTTAGAATCCATTACGGCCTTAAATAATGGATTGCGTGATTACTCCAGCAATGTACTTTTTACTTCTCATGACCGTCAGTTAGTGCAAACCATTGCCAACCGCGTAATCGAACTTACACCTACTAAAATGGTAGACGTACGTTTAACCTATCATGAATATTTAGAAAGCATCGCAATCTAGTTGATAAAAAAGCTGTGTTACGTCGTAACGCAGCTTTTCAAGCGCAGCTTTTCATTTGTGAGCAATCGCCACCTGCGGCACCATCAGAGGGATGAAAATCGATTTTTAGAAGTAGACCCCCATCCCCCCACAGCTAAACCACTCTTAAAATCCCCAATCAATGCTAAAATCGTGCCTATCGGGATATCCACAAAGCAGGACGAAAACCAAATTTTGATGTGGCGGCTGCGACGCTGACATAAAAACCTTCTACTTCTACTGAGTCGCCTGCCCACATAAGCGCCACCGGACTGTCACTGCTACTACCGGGCGAACGAAGCCACCAAGCAACCGGTACGAAATGCCCTTCAGGTATAACTCTCATCATGCCTTGTACATTTAAAGTGCCTAGATTTGAATATTTATTTACCTCGGATATTGATAATACGAACAAAGAATTTTCAGGCAATGCAGCACCAGTAGCGGCGACAGTCCACCCTGCCGCTTCATTTTCATGTGCAGTTATTTGATGCCAAAAAGAGTAATCAACATCGTCTCCGATATTCAACCGAACATCATTATCTACAATTTATTTCGTTTCTTGGGGGTTTCCCTCTATATAAAGATGCCTTGCGCTGCTCTCAAAATAATGCTATATTTAAGGTATAAATACTGATAACAGGGAGTGTTAGTTATGCCTAAAATTAGACCTATATCGGACTTAAGAAATAGTGCAAATGAAATTTCTGAGTATTGTCGTGCTGAGCGTGAGCCAGTCTTCATAACAAAAAACGGTGTGGGTGATATGGTTGTAATGAGTATTGAACTCTATGAGCGTCAGCAGGCTTTAGTTGAGTTGTACGAAAAACTATTACAAGCAGAAGCTGAAATTGTAAATGGGGAAAAGGGAGAGGATTTTAAAATTTTCGCCAAAAGTTTAAGGGAAAATATCCATGGAAAGATATAATGTTGCTGTTGCCTGAAAGTTATAGTTTAATTATGTTTTTTTCCAACCATTCAGCAAGTTCTTCTTTGGAGAATTCGCCGGATGCTAATTTAATGATAACTTCATAGGCTTCCTTTTCTGATGCGCATATTTCATAACCATTCCTCTGCAGGAAGGTATCCATAGCAACTAACGCTATTCTTTTGTTTCCATCAATAAAAGGATGATTCTTGCATAGATGAAACCCATAGGCTGCAGCCATTTTAGTTAGCGAATTATGCAAATAAGAACCGCTAAACATGGCCTTGGGCTGTTCAAGTGCAGAATTGAGTAGGCCCTCATCACGTGTTCCAGCAGTGCCCCCGTATAGTTTGATTAGTTGCTCGTGAAAGTTAATTATGATGTGTTTCGGAATAAACACGATGGATTTCATTTTGACAATTCCTTCAGAGCATTCTTGTACTTCTTATTGGTTTTATCAAAAGAAGCAGCCCATTCTTCAAAATCAGGATCATAAGGAGTCAGGGTAAATCCATGGCTACTTTCCACCACATAAAGCTCTTCGCCTTCTGTAATATTATATTTTTCAAGTAACTCCTTTGGGAGTGTAAGCCCATAGCTGTTGCCCACTTTTCTCAGTTTCACTTTTTTCAAACTTCTCACCTCAATAATATTATAACATTTGTATTACACGCTGTGCAATAGACACCACTAATTTCTTGAATATGACAAGGGGACGGGGTATATGACACGTTTGAGAGCAACCCTTTTGCAGCGTACTTGCGCGATACGGTTAGTATTGTTTTTGCCGTAATGCTTTTTTGATATAAATGTAATAATGTTAATGACGAGTTGCCAATATGCTACCAAAGTAAGGAGACCGCGGTGGGCGATGAACTGATATCTATATACGAAATGCTCCTTGCCAGTTACGGCGATTTGCATTGGTGGCCTGCGAAAACGCCGTATGAGGTTATCGTAGGTGCGGTGCTGACTCAGAACACGGCGTGGAGTAACGTCGAGAAGGCAATTGCCAATTTTGGCGAGAAGCTTTCGCCTGAAGTCGTGGCGAATGCCGATTTTGCCGAATTGACGGAGATAATCCGTCCTGCGGGTTTCTTCAACCAGAAGGCTGGATACTTGAAAGCAGTCACGGCTTGGTACGCCAATTACGATTATGACGCGCCAGCCGTACAACGGGAGTCGCTAACCAAGCTGCGCTCCGAACTGCTCTCGACAAAGGGCATCGGGCAGGAAACTGCTGATTCAATATTGCTCTATGCTTTCAGCTTCCCGACCTTTGTGGTTGACGCTTACACTGTCCGGTTTTGTAACCGGTATCCAATAAAAGCGGGTAAAGGCTACGCTGAGATCAAGGCGTACTTTGAGGGCAACTTGCCGCGAAGCGCGGACGTTTACAATAGCTTTCACGCCCTTATCGTGATTAATGCTAAGGAGCATTGCCGGAAAAAGCCGTCCTGCAAGGGTTGTCCGCTTGATAAAACATGCGAGAGGTGCGGTTTATGACCCGCCAAGACATCAGCGACTGATGATTGACCTTCCCCGCTGCCTGCGAGGACTATCAGTTTATATGAGCGTTACGGTTAGGGGGAAAGCCCTACCATAAAACCGTTGATATTGTAAAGAAGTCTGCGTATAATAATAGCAGAATATCTGTATATCTAGTTTTTAGGCAGAGAGGAGCGTGTTGTCATGATAATTAAGTCTTCCTCAACATTGCGCAATGATTATGATAATCTTGTGAAACTAACAAAGGAAAAGAATGAGCCGATTTATATTACGCGTAACGGCGAAGGCGAAATGGTTTTTTTGTCTATTGAGGCATTTGAAAAACGTGAAGCAGAGCTTAAGCTGCTACAGCTTTTGCTGGCTGCGGAAAGGAACCGGCTTGCCGGATTGTCGACCCATACGACTAATTCTTTGCGCAGAGAGTTAGAGGACATCTTCAATGCATAAAATGAAAGTGGTTCTGTTGAATGAGGCGAGGATGGAACTTCGCGATATTGCAGTTTTGCGCAAGCTGAAAGTGGGAGTTGATTCTGCTCGTAGAATAACAGACCGCATCTTAGGCGCTCTTGATCGTCTTGTTGACTTCCCTGAGATGGGAAATGTTCCTCCGGCAAAGATGATTGCCGAGGCAGGTTTCCGTGTCTTAATCGTGGACGATTATCTTTGTTTTTATCAGGTGATTGACGACCAGATTTTCGTTTATCACATTGTTCATGGAAGTACCGACTATATTAAACGCATATTCTCAAATTAAGCAGCTTTATTGTCAAATTAACCCAAATGCCGATAAAATTAAAGGAGTAATCTGCGGTGTTCGTGTTGAGGAAATCTACGACCCGCTGACACAGAAGATTCGTTGGTTAAATAAATTGGTGGACAAGCTGGCGAAGGGCAAGGCGATGGAGAAGGTATTAAGGAGTTGATGAAATTGGAAGTAGGAGCGGGAGTATCCCGAATTTTGTGTCCTCTTTTCAGCAGACGGGGTGATTGATACCTGCAATCTTTTGAATATCCAGAATAAAGGCAATCCCCCGACCTGGTTTGCACAGTTCTCCTTTTCTTAAAATGGCTTCCAGCACCTGTTCACTTTTTTTCCGTGGAACAATGGTTAATACTATTTCTTTTTCCGGTTCAATCGGAATGCCGAAAAATTTTGCTTGTTCATGAATGCCGGCGCCTCTGCCGTAGATGATGGTGCCTCCCTCCGCCCCCGCTGCTTTACTGATATCCACTATCATATCGCCGAAACTTTTGCTTACAATGGTAATAATCAAAACAAAATGAGGCTCTTCATGTTGCACAGACTCACTTCCTTCCATGAATTCCGTTTTACAGTGGACAATCCCGGCTACCTTAGGCACATCAATCGCAAAGGCAATACCCCTCCCTGG
Organism: Clostridium sp.; assembly: GCA_018335695.1. GTDB lineage: Bacteria > Bacillota > Dethiobacteria > Dethiobacterales > Dethiobacteraceae > GPS1B09. Next base: position 107,540 of record JAGXRV010000013.1, on the reverse strand, counting down.
TTTATGTAAGCCTGCAGCCGCAACTAGGCATTCCAATACCAGTGACGCCGACTCAGCAGGAACCAAAGTAAGAATCAATTCTCTTTCCGGGGCAAGGGAATACCCAAATATTTTTTTAAACTCATGCATACCCGTGCCCCGGCCTAACAGAATCGTGCCGCCTTCGGCTCCGACTTTTAAGGAGGCGACACGTGTTCTGCTAGCCATTCCTTTGGGCACGATGGTTACCAGCAATTTATAACCATAAAGACATTGCGCTAACAAGTCAGTCATGACTTCCCTCCTTTCTGAAATATTATGCCCAGTATCAGCACACAGAGAATGGGGGCCAAGGCAACAAGGGAGACCATGCCGAAAGCGTCTAATAGCGGATCTCGGCCCTCCATCACTGAGGCAGCGCCCACGGCAATGGCCAGGATAAAGGTGACAGTTATCGGGCCGGTGGCCACCCCTCCTGAGTCAAAAGCAATAGCCGTAAAAGAAGAGCCAGCGAAGCGTGTAAGCAACAGGGCCAGCAAATAACCGGGAATAATAAAATAGGAAATTGCCCAACCGGTAATCACACGCAACATAGAAAGAGCTACAGCGATGGACACGCCAATGCAAAGGGTATACAACAGGATAAGTCGGGGGATAAAGCCACTAGAAACTTTTTCCACCTCGAGTGTGAGAATACGCACCGCAGGCTCGGCAAAGGTGGCTACAAAGCCGAGAATAAAACCAATTGGAATCATTATCCAGTTGTTAGTGGAAGCGCCCAGTTGCCTGCCGATTAGTTCCCCCGCCGGGAAAAAGCCTGCTTTCACCCCCTGCAGAAACAGAGTGAGACCACAAAAAGCCAAAATTGAGCCTTTTACTATATTTAGGACCTGTTCCCGGGGCATTTTTAAAAAGACATACTGAAAGAAAATAAAGAGCAAAAGCAGCGGTACAAGGGCAAACGCCACTTCAACTACAATATGAGAGAAGTCCTGAAAAAGAAGGCGTATCACTGGTAAATCACACCCAGTAGAAGCACCGCCAATACCGGCCCGATGGAGGCAAGAGCCACCAAACCAAATCGGTCTGCCGTTGTCCGTTTGCCTCCCAATACCGCAGCCACACCGACACCAAGAGCTAAGATAAAGGGAACGGCCATCGGTCCGGTTGTTACACCCCCTGCGTCGAAAGAGACAGGAATAAAATGGGGAGGGGTAAAGGCAGCAATGGTAAAAATCATCCCGTAGCCGGAAATAAGCAAATAAACAAGAGGAATGTTAAAAATCGTACGCAGCATGGCCAGTGCGACAAAAATACCTAAACCCAGCGCTATAGTATAAACAAGCACTGAGCGGCTGATAACGCCTCCTGAAGCAAGATCCACCTGCAAGGCAAGCACACGCACATCTGGTTCAGCCACAGTGACGACAAAGCCTATGAAAAAGCCGAAGATAATCAGTAACCACAGCTTGCCCTGCCCCGCCAAAGCAGAACCTATCAGCTCACCCATGGGTAGCATGCCAATCTGTACTCCGAGCAGGAATAGGAAAAGCCCTCCTCCGACCATTGCAGCTCCGCCGAAAAAGCGCCATAATACTTCCACCGGTAAGTGCAGTAACGTTAATTGCAAAATTACTACTACCACTACGACGGGTAACATAGCAAAAAAAACTTCGCGCAACGTTTCCTTAGCCTTATGCATATCTATGACCATTCCTTTCCGCTGCGTTTTGAAAAATAAATCAGACTCTTATTACTGTTTCTTTGCAAGTAGACAGCCGCTATTTTAGAATCTTCACTTTCCCTTCCTGATTTACAGTATACCATATTTTTTAAACTCGGTTTGGTATTTGAAGGACTGCTGCTGCCTGAAGTTTAAAGTTTGCTTATGTTTTTTCAACCAATCAGTAAGGTCTGCCTTGGAAAGTTTGACGGATGCTAATTTTGTAATATCTGGAGTAATATTGAACTTGTCATGTGCGCCTAGACCAGGAGGGTAAGATGAAGCTTACTACTTATAATGATATCAAAAACAATGAAGAGATCCGCGCGTATATTCAGAAAAGCGACGTGGTGCTGGGGTTGATGGGTTATACTGAGCACGCCTTTAACCACGTGGACAAGGTAGCCTATACAGCTGCCTATATTTTGCTGGAGTTTGGCTACAGTGAACGGGAAGCAGAGTTAGCAAAAATAGCGGGGTTCATGCATGACATCGGGAATATTGTCAACAGGGATGGGCATGCCCAATCAGGAGCCCTCATCGCTTTTAACATTCTGACACGACTGGGAATGGAACCGGCGGAGATAGCCCAAGTTGTTGCAGCAATCGGCAATCATGACGAGGGCAATGGTTCTCCTGTCAATTCAATATCTGCTGCGCTTACCCTGGCGGATAAGAGCGATGTGCGGCGCAGTCGTGTGCGAAACCAGGATTTCGCCACCTTCGATATCCATGACAGGGTCAACTACGCTGTGGAAGAATCCATATTATCGGTGCGTGGGGAAGAAAAGCTTGTTTCCCTTTTGCTAAGCATCGACACTAAAATTTCTTCTAAAATGGAGTATTTTGAGATATTTTTGCACAGGATGATGATGTGCAGAAAAGCGGCCATTTTTCTCGGTGCCACCTTTGAGCTGTTTATGAATAACACAAAACTGCTGTAGAAACGGTTCTTCTTTTGCTTCATGAATGAAGCAGCTCAAAACTAATCTTGCTATTTAGGGTGATAAAATTATGGATACAATGATTTATGATGACTTGATTAAGACGCTAAAAGAGCGGTTTGAAAAAAATATGCATCGGCATATCGGTATTGACTGGAACTTAGTGCAAGAGAAATTGCTTGCAAGTCCGGCCGGAAAGCACTTTATTCCAGAAAAGAAAATAAGCCAACCGGAAGCGCCATAGTTATGGCGGCATCGATTGGCATAGAGCTTTTGACGGAGGAGCAATACCGCAAATTACAGGAGCTTGGGGAATTCGACAGAAAAACTTCGAGTTGGGTCAGAACGCCGGACAAGATACGAAACCTTGGTGGAGCCCTTTTTTGTGATCGTCGCTATGACCACATTTTTGTTTATCACAATGGCGCGGAGTCATATTACTCTTCGCGAGGTTTTCGAGGAAGGGTCAAAGTTTAGAAGGCGAGATTCAACATAAATACGACTGATTCTTTGCGCAGAGAGTTAGAGGACATCTTCAATGCCTAAAAAGAAAGTGGTTCTGTTGGAAGCAATAGAACAAGGAGAAACCTATATTAGGAGCGAAACGTAACTTGCTCTCGTTAGTACTCGTATCAGGCAGAACAGAGCCACTGTCGTGGTTCTAGAGCAGAGCAAGCTGTATTACGATGGCTGGTGTTCTATTCTTTCTCCTCTTCTTCACCGTTAACATTTTCCGTGCCATTTTCACCGTTTATTTGTTGGTTAGAACCTGGGGTGCAGCCTGCCGTAAAAACAAAGAAGATAGTCAGAAGCAGCAGCAAGCAAAATCCTCTAAATAACTTTTTCAAGGGAAATTCACCTGTCCTTTCTATTGGGCTGGACACCGGTTTTTATCAGAGGCGTGCAACTCTTTGCAATTTATATCTTACTTCGCTGCGAGAAACGGATTTCCCTGTGAACTACCACCACCTATAGAGGTGGATGGCTTCCTGCTCAATAGCGCCAACGCGCTAAGTATCAGCAGGCTATCCCCACAGTCCCTGTGGTTCACAAGAGAAGCAAATAAGCTACTCTTATGCCTTGGATATTTTACGCATAGAAGGCAAAAAACTCATCGCTTGGTTTTCGCATTCAGAGTTTTTAGTTTTCTCTATGCAACCCCATATATCCAGTTGTCAAAGTGCACATTGCCTAAGTATATTATACTACGGAAAAGGGGGGAAAGGCAATTCATCTCCCGCCTACGCTCTCACCAGCGTGAGCAAGGTAGCTTAGAGGCGGGAGACTTCTTGCCTGCTAAGGCTAAATTTTTTCGATAGACCAGGAGGGCAAGATGAAGCTTACTACTTATAATGATATCAAAAACAATGAAGAGATCCGCGCTTATATTCAGAAAAGCGACGTGGTGCTGGAGTTGATGGGCTATACTGAGCACGCCTTTAACCACGTGGATAAGGTAGCCAATACAGCAGCCTATATTTTGCTGGAGTTTGGCTACAGTGAACGGGAAGCAGAGCTGGCAAGAATAGCGGGGTTTATGCATGACATCGGGAATATTGTCAACAGGGATGGGCATGCCCAATCAGGGGCTCTCATCGCTTTTAACATTCTGACACGACTGGGAATGGAACCGGCGGAGATAGCCCAAGTTGTTGCTGCAATCGGCAATCATGACGAGGGCAATGGTTCTCCTGTCAATTCAATATCTGCTGCGCTTACCCTGGCAGATAAGAGCGATGTGCGGCGCAGTCGTGTGCGAAACCAGGATTTCGCTACCTTCGACATCCATGACAGGGTCAATTACGCTGTGGAAGAATCCATATTATCAGTGCGTGGGGAAGAAAAGCTTGTTTCCCTTTTGCTAAGCATCGACACTAAAATTTCTTCTAAAATGGAGTATTTTGAGATATTTTTGCACAGGATGATGATGTGCAGAAAAGCAGCCATTTTTCTCGGGGCCACCTTTGAGCTGTTTATGAATAACACAAAACTGCTGTAGAAACGGTTCTTCTTTTGCTTCATGAATGAAGTAGCTCAAACTAATCTTGCTATTTAGGGAGATAAAATTCCGTTATTTGCCAACGACTGTGTGGGATGGTCAGGCGGAAGGCGACAGCGCCTTCTTCTTCGCAAACCTGGATTTGGGCAGAATGATTTTCTGCGACACGGCGTACGATTGAGAGCCCAAGGCCGAATTCACCGCTTGGCCCTTTGCGGTACGGTTCGAAAAGGGTGTTCTTTATTTCGCGGTCTATCGGCGGACCGTCGTTTTGGATGCTCAAAGCGGCATAGGCAGGATAAGAGGTTAGGCAGACGGCAATTTGTTTCTTTGCAAAACGGATTTGGTTATCAAGCAGGTTTTCCAGTGCCACCATCCATTGTTCACGGTCGCCGTTTAATGTGACAGGTACAAGTTCCAGATTCCATTCCAGTTCGGGGCGCCGCCAACGCATTCTGTCAATGATATCTTCAACTAACTCTGCCAATGCAAATGGTTCTATATTTAATTTACCTGCTGTATAGTCCAGTTTGGTATGATAAAGAAGTTGGCGGACGCGTCTTTCTAAACGTTCCGCTTCTTGTTCGATGACTTCAATCGAACTGTAGATATCTCCTTTAGGGAAGATGCCGTCATTAATTGAGCGTGCATAGCTGCGGATAACCATAACGGGAGTCTTTAATTCATGCGAAATGTCTTGCAGGAAGATGCGTCGTTCCTGTTCCTGGCTGGAGAGCTGTGAACGCATCCACTCCACCGATGCAGCCAATCGCCCGATCTCATCGCTGCGGTCAAGCTGAATCGGTGTTGACCAGTCGCGGCTGGCGATTTGTCTGACATGAGCTTCCAGGGCAACAAGGGGTCGCGTAATATATTTTGCCAGCCAAAGTGAAGGGAGCAGACTAACGAGAAAAATAAGCAGGATTAATTTGATGAGGCGGCGGAAAAGAGTCAGAAAAACGTTATCATGAAATATGTCGCTCATAAAAGAGACTAAAAAATCATTGTCAACACGACGAATAACGTAGAAAATCGCATCGCCACCAGCTTCCGTTTTATAACGACGGCTTTGCTCCCGTTGCAAGCCGGCGTTTTCCTTTACCTCGGCGAGAAAGGCCGGGTGCAGGTGCGGGGGGCTTATTTTTCCTTCTGTTTTGCTGAGATAGAAATGCGTAACGCGTGGCAACTGCGGACCTCGTGAGTCCGGAGGCAAGTGCTCCTGCGGGTCTGGTAATCCATCGGCAAGGAACGATTCCTGGGACGTTTCGATTAGCTGATAAATGTCTGGAATGAAGAAACCGCGAAACACAATCGGCCCTAACACCACCACAAACAGAACGGCTGCCAATGTAGCGCCAAGGAAAAGCCAGATTTGGACGGATAAAGGTTTATTTCTCATGCCGATGCCAGCCTGTATCCGAAACCGTAAATGGTTTCAATGTGTAATGCGGGCGCTTTTTTGCGCAGCCTTCTGACCAAATCGTCAACCACGCGATCACTGCCGAAGTAAGCGTCTCCCCAGATTTGCACCAGGATTTGTTCGCGGGAAAACGCGCGACCCGGCTGAGCGGCAAACAGCATCAGCAAATCAAATTCTTTGGCCGTCAGTTCGATTTCGCTGTCGGCTTTGGTTACAATGCGCCTCAGTGGTTCTATGCGGTACGGTGGCAGAGAAATGGGATGAGATGCCTCAATGGAAGGAGCAGAGGGACGCATTCGCTCCAGAAGTTTCCTTGCCCGGATAGCCAACTCACGTGGCAGGAATGGTTTGGGCAGGTAATCATCGCTGCCTTTTTCCAGGCCGATAATGCGATCGAGGCCTGCATCCCGGGCGGAGATGAATATCACCGGCACATGAGGTGTAAGTTCCTTGATTTCCGAGATTAACTGATAGCCGTCTATATCCGGCAGCATAATATCCAGAATCCAGAGGTCCGGCCTGGTTGGTATGACTTGACGAGCGCCTTCCCCGGTGAGAAAGGAGGTGACATTCCAGCCTTCACGCTCAAAATATGATACCAGCAAACTGTTCAAGTTGGCTTCATCTTCCACCAAATACACCCGGAATGTCACTGTTCCTCCTCCTCGAAATTGTGTTTTTATTGTGCCCGCAAAGCTTCGACCGGATTTAAGTCGGCCGCTTTATTTGCCGGCCAAATGCCGAAGAAAATTCCTACTCCCACGGAAAAAGCAAGTGCCAGTACAGCAACCTGAAAAGTGACGGCTGTCGGGAAATCGCTGAAGCGGTTAACAAGTGTGGCAGCCAACTGACCGAGCATCAGGCCGATAAGGCCGCCTGTGCCGCTAATCACCGCAGACTCAATCAGAAATTGATAGAGAATGTCTTTCTTTCTGGCACCCAGTGCTTTACAAATGCCGATTTCCCTGGTTCTTTCCGTTACGGAGACGAGCATAATGTTCATAATCCCGATCCCGCCGACTAAAAGGGAAATGGCGGCAATCCCACCCAGCATTAAAGTCAGAGTGCCTGTTATCTGGTTGACTGTGGACAAAAGATCGGCTTGGTTGAAAACTCCGAACGCATCTTCGTCTCTGAAGATCTGCTTTAGGGACGCTTCCACAGACACCACCGCACGGTCAACCGACTCCGGTGATTCTGCCTGAATATAGATGGTGCTAATATTCATATTGCGAAGCAGGCGTTGCGCTGTTGTAAGCGGGATGAGTACTCTGTTGTCATTAGATTCGCCGATGCCGTCGCCTTTTTCTTCAAGAACACCTATAACGGTAAACGCATTGCCGTTGATGCGGATCTTTGCGCCAAGGGGGTTTTCTCTGCCAAAAAGTTCCTGTGCCACTTCAGAGCCCAGAACGGCAACTTCCTGACGATGGTCTAAGTCTGCAGCCACGAGAGAGCGTCCGTACGCGATGTTGTGGTTGCGGACAGCGTTATAGTCAGGCGTAACACCTGAAAGCGGGGCTGATATATTTTCTGTCTGATATTTGTAGGTGGCCTGCCCGGAGAGCATTGGTGCAACAGCGCTCACACCTGGTCTTGAAGCAAGCGCCAGCGCTTCCTCGAGAGTTAGGCCTGACCGTGCGCCTCTGCCTGAAATGTTAACAACAATTAAATTAGAACCTATGGCCTGAACCTGTTCCGTTACTAAGCTGGTTGCTCCTTGGCCTAGGGAAATGAGGGCAACGACGGAAAATACACCGATAATTACCCCTAGCATCGTCAAAAAGGAACGGAGTTTTTTAGCACGTATCGCTGAGACAGAAAGCCGAAAGGCCTGCAGTAATCCCATCAGTTTGCACCTCCCGTTTCAAGGCGTCCGTCTATAATCCTTACCTGGCGTTCACAAAGTTTAGCAACGTTAGGGTCGTGCGTTATCAGAACCAGTGTCTTACCCTGACTATGCAGCTTTGTTAAAACATTCATTACTTCCCGTCCGGAGGCACTGTCCAGATTGCCTGTTGGCTCGTCAGCCAGGATCACCGGCGAGTCTCCGACGAGCGCCCTGGCGATAGCAACGCGCTGTTGCTGGCCGCCAGACAGTTCCGTCGGCCGGTGGTGCATCCTGCCGGTCAGGCCAACCATTTCCAACGCGGCTACGGCGTATTCCCGGCGAACTTTTCCGGGCAGCCCCCTGTAGATTAATGGCAGCTCGACATTTTCCAGCGCGGTTTGGCGGGGGAGAAGGTTATAGCTTTGAAAAATAAAACCGATTTGTGTGTTACGTACTTCCGCCAATTCATTTCCCAACAAACGGCTGACTTCCCGGCCGTTGAGAATGTAGTTTCCTGAGGTGGGAGTATCAAGGCAGCCGATGATATTCATCAAAGTAGACTTGCCTGATCCGGATGGTCCCACGATGGCCAGCGCTTCGCCCTGGGAAATTGCCAGACTGATCCCATCCAGCGCATGAACCTCTATCTCTCCCATTTTATACGTTTTTCTGATGTTTTCCAACTGAATCATTGGTCTGTCCCCTGTTGCCGGCGCATTCCGCCAAACATTCCTCCGCCGGGCGCGGGCATCGGCACGTTTTCTGCAGTTGAACCTTGGATAAGGATTTGCTGTCCGTCTTCCAAACCGGAGATAATCTGGATTTTTGAGTTGTCGTTCTCGCCCACCTGAATTTCCACCGGAAGTGTTCTGCCATCGTCTTTGAGGAGATGGACAATGCTCCTGCCGCCTTGGGAAATGACCGATTCAATGGGGACAAGCAGAATATCCCGTAAATTTTTAACCAAAATGTCGGCTTCAACTGTCATTCCCGCGCGCAGGCCATCGGTAGGTTCAATCGCGATCGTTGCATTAAAAACAGATACTCCTCCTCTGTCGGAACCTTCCTCCGCTATCTTAAGCACATGTCCCTTGATTGTTGTATCCGGCAGAGCATGCGCTGTAATTCGGACCGACTGTCCAGGAATAATTCTCGCTACATCTAATTCGTCAACAGGGATGACCACCTGCATGCTCTCGTAATTCACCACTGTAGCCAAGATGGTTCCTTGGGAAACATGGGAGCCGACACCGGCAGCTTGTGTGGGGAGCAAGATGGTCCCGCTAATCGGTGCGGTGATCACAGCTTCATTATTGCGGTCTGTCTGCTGTCGGACTATATCTTTAAGGTCGAGGCGCGCCTGACGCAAACGCAGTTCGGCAGTGGCAATCTGATGTTGCAGTTGTTCTGCTCTGTCGGGATCAGATATTTGCGCTAAAATCTGCCCTTTATCAACGTAGCTGCCATTGTTAGCAAAGATACTGATTGAGCCGCTAAGCGGAGCGCGTTGTACCAGTGGTTCTATATTAGCCGAAACAGCTTCAACAGATCTTCTTTCTCCGTATGTCGTAGCAATTTTTAATACACCACTCAGATTTGCGTCCAGATTGCCGGGATTTTTCACTTTCACAGTTACATCATAAAGCGCATCAGGCCCTGCAACTGCAACAGCCGTTTTTGGGACTGTCCCGATTCTTGAAATCCTCCCCTGAACGGTTATGCCGTACTCGAAGATATAGAATTCCACCACTTGCCCTTCGGAGATTTTATCGATTTGTTCTTTGTTGAAGATGCCGACGGTGCTAATTCTTCCCAGAGGTTGCACTGTGGCGATGATACTGCCTTCCTGAACGCGATCTCCTTCTTTCACTATCCACTGCAACTCGCCTTTTGCCGGGGTGGACAGTTGTCCTGAGGCTCGTTTTTCACGAAGCCGGCCGATTTCCGCAGTTAAGTTGCTTATTTCCATCAGCAGCTGTTGAATCTGCACTTCAGTAGAAATCTGTGACCCGCTCCCGTAAATGCTTTGCTGTACTACACTAGAGTTTTGCTGCGCAAGCAGGGAGCTTAATTCGAAATCATACTGCCGCAAACGTGCCTCTGCCTCAGAAATCTGTCTGTCTAGTTGCGAATCGGTTATTTCCGTAATCTGTCTTCCTTCAAATACCATGGAGTTGCTGTCTGCATGGAGTTTGGAGATTGTCCCCGCTAGTGGGGCACGGATATTCGTGGCCTCCATAAGCTGAAGAGCGGCAGGCTGAGCAGCCTGGAATTTCTCTGATGATGTATGCACAGTCATCCGCCCCCGCACACCATTTGGCAGGTTTCGCGCATTGTCGAATTCGGCCGTAACTTCGTAAAAAGCACTCAGAGCGGGCAGTCTATTGCCGGGGCGGGGAATCGTGCTGACACTAGTAACCTGACCGGGAAATTCAAGCAAATAATTGGGAAGGTTGAATGCAGCCGACTGCCCTTCTGTAATGCCGGCAGCATCTGCCGCTGAGAAGCGTCCTGTCACTTCTATATACTCAAGATTAGTTATGGTTGCGATATTGCTTCCCGACTGGACACGATCGCCCTCGCGCACACTCCAGTTTATTTCGCCGGATTCTCTTGCAGTAAGAACCGCCTCCGTATCTTCTTCACGAAGCTTTTGCAGCTCCCGTTCCTGAATTTCGATATCCAGACGCTTTCTTTCCAGTTGCAGCTCCATATCTTGCACATCAAGTTTCGCCAGAATATCACCTGCGGAAACTTTACGACCTGCTGCCGCATCGAAACTCACTATACTGCCGCTGAGAGGAACACGCACATCTTCCCGCATTTCTGACTGCAAAGTGCCGGAACCTGATACAATTACCTCCAAATCCCCGCGGGTGGCAACTGCCGTCATTTCTGCTGCAGGGCTAGCCGTACTTCTCTGGGCGGCTGTACCGCTCAAAGTTACTGCGGCAATTATGGCAGAAAGGATAAGTACTGCTGCAAGCAGCCTAGTGATGACTTTTCTGGATATCTTCATTTAAAAACCTCCTGCTTCTTTTCTTAGCATCAATCATATCGAATTACTGTGGAATAATTATCGGGGAAAAATGTGAAATTATGTTATTTTTAAGAATTTTGACTGCTGAGCAGTAAAAATATAAAAAAAGCCTCGTTTGAGGCTAAAGTTTTTAAAATAGTTATTATTGCGGAGCATGTTTTGGCTCAGAAGGAGATGGCGGTTACGGTAATTACAGTCAAGGCAGTTGCCGATCTCGCTTCCTTGACAATCTTTTTTTTCTGAATTGCAGATCGCTTGTTTCCTGTACCATCAGCGGATATGATTGCTCAATCATATTTTCCCGATACTTGCCAAGAAAATAACCTTGCACGCCGCCAAAGAGTGTGCTTGTCGCCAATAACGATGCCATCTGGTTGGGCTTTATGCGTGCCAGTCCGTCTATAGCTAAAAGATTGCCAAAGCCTAAAGTGGTTGCCCAAAGTATCCCGCCACCGGCAATGCCTTTGATAATTTCATTGCCCGGCGGGCTTTTTGTGATTAGATGTGCTAATGTTGTGCCAAAAAAGCTGGCAAGAATGATATCGGCAACATAGCCAAGCGCCAATTCCCCGGTAGTTTTTGCTTTCTTTGGAATGATGCCGAAAGTTGCTCTTTTGCCAAGAATCGTGCCTCCTGCAATATTGGAATAGCGCACAGTCGGGATATTATTTTTATAGAGCACATAATTGAATAAATCTTTAGCCAGTGTTCCGGCGACTCCAGTCGTGATTCCCATCATCAGCCAGTCTTTAGTTATCGGCGTATTCTTCGTCATAGAGATCCTCCTTGTGATACGCTTTAACTTTAGTCTGCGCAAAGATAATTATAATATATATTTATGATGCTTGCCGCTAATAGGATTATTTGTCATTTATTGCCGGTTTAGGAAGCTCTCAGTGCAGGATAATCACTGTTAAAGCGAGAATAGTAATTTTACAAGCCTATAATTGACAAAGAGGAGCACAAGCAACTTGATAGGGGGAGAAAGCATTGCGAGAGCTTTCCGCCGCAGGACAAAAAGTTTTTGACGCTCGATATGCTTTGCGAGATGAAAGCGGCAACGTGATTGAAACTTTCGAACAGGCAGTTTGGCGTCTTGCCCGCGTAGCAGCCGGCGCGGAAAACGAAAACCGCGAGCAATGGGAAGAAAAATTCGCCGATTTGATGGGAGATCTTCTTTTTATTCCTTCGACCCCCATTTGGGCTAACATGGGTAAGACAGATCTTCCCTGGCAGCCGTCTGCTTGTTTCGTTCTTTCGGTTGAAGACAGCCTGCAATCGATGTACGAAACGCTGGCAGCGACCGCCCTTGTTTTTAAGTCGGGCGGCGGCGTAGGATACAATTTCAGCAGCATAAGACCCAAAGGTTCCCTGGTTCATTCCACAAAAGGCAGAGCCTCCGGTGTGGTAGAGCTGATCAAGCTCTATAACGCATCGTCCGACATGGTAATGCAGGGCGGTGTGCGGCGCGGTGCTTCAATGGGTATCTTAGACGTCGATCACCCGGAAATTCTTGATTTTGTGAACGCTAAACGAGATGGCCAGCTCACAAATTTCAATCTTTCGGTAGGGATTACCGACGAATTTATGGCAGCGGTTGAACAAGAATCGGAATGGCCGCTGATTTTTAACGGTCGTGTGCATGAAGTTGTTCCTGCCGCCAGTCTTTGGGGAACGATAATTGAAGCTGCTCACGCTTGCGGCGACCCCGGAATTATTTTTATGGATGCGATTAAAAAAAATAACCCTGTGCCTAAAAACCTGCTTAACTGCACTAACCCGTGCGGGGAACAAATTCTCTCTCCCGGTGAATCATGCCTTCTCGGCAGCGTTAATTTGGCGCGTCTGATTTCGGCGAACGGGCGGATTAATGAAGAACTGCTTAAAGACACTGTCGTTCTTGCCGTTCGTTTTTTGGACAATCTAATCGATGTTGCCGAATATCCTCTGCCGGCAATCACTGAAGCGACAAAAGCGACGCGGAAAATCGGTCTGGGATTTACCGGCCTTGCCGACGCATTGCTTCTGGCGGGCTTGGCTTATGATTCTGAGGAAGGCAGGATGTATGCCGGTGAGATAACCAGAATGATACAGGAAACAGCCATTCAAACATCGCGTGATTTGGCAAGCGAGAAAAGTTGTTTTCCGGATTGGGAGAGCAGCATCTTCTATCCGGAAGAAATGCGCAGAAACGCCGCTTGCGTCACTATCGCTCCCACCGGTTCGGTGACTACCATGGCAGGCTGTGAAGGTTATGGCGTAGAGCCTTTATTTGCGGTAGCCTACAGGAAGGCGACTAACGTAGCAGGGGACTTTGAAGTGTTCAGCCCGCTTTTTCTTGCGGTATGCGAGAGGCACAATGTCGCGGAGAGTATTTTGGCTGAAGTAGCCGAGCGCGGCACGTGCCAGGGTGTAGAAGGGATTCCCTCTGAAATAGCGCGGATTTTTAAAGGCGCTCAGGAAATATCCGCCGAAGACCACCTATTGATGCAGGCTGCAGTTCAGAAGTACGTCTGTAATGCCGTAAGCAAAACTATTAATTTGCACAATACGGCCACCGTAGAGGAAGTAGCGCGGTGTTACAAGCTGGCGCACCAGTTGGGATTAAAAGGCGTCACCGTATTTCGTGACGGATGTAAGGAAGGAACGGTAACTGTAGGCAAGAAAGAGCATCGGGTAAAAGGTTCAACGTTAAGGCACGGAGAAGTATTACCGAGACCCAAAAGCGCCAGCGGCGTAACCCATCGTCTGGATACCGGCTGCGGCAAATTATATTTAACGATAAATTATCAAGCTGACAGCGGTGAAATTATGGAAACATTTATCACCACCGGTTCTGACGGAGGGTGCCTGGTATATACCGAGGCTACGTCGAGACTGGTTAGTCTGGCAATTCGTGCCGGCGTTTCCATCGAGGAGATTGCCGGACAACTACAGAGCACTCATTCTTGTCCGTCTTATTTGTTGGCTCGCGGTAAGGGGAAAAATATTTCTCCAGGCAAGTCTTGCGCTTCGGCGATTGCCCACGAAATTCTGCAGACGATGGGCAAGATTAACGGCAGTGTGCCTAAAACAGTGACGGACAGCAGTTTGCTTTGCGAGTGCGGGCAACAGCTTGAAAGGGCAGAAGGTTGCATGGTTTGCAGGAGTTGTGGATACGCAAAGTGTTAGGGCGGCAGGCAAGAGCAATCACCGCAGGAGTTTAGTGCTCCTGCGGTGATTGCTCTTGGGAGCATTTACGGAAAAGCTTTAAACTTGATTGAAAGTAGAATATGTGAACAAAAACACTAATAGAATCAAGAAGTTTTCTTAAAAATTCAGAAAAAAAAGAGGATTTTTCAGTGCGCAGTCGAATACCAATTAGGGTGATTGTCCATAAGGGTTAATCTCCATTAATAAGCCATCGGTGTCAGGTGTTATTTTTTTTGAAAATAAAAGTTTCTTTCACCGATGTTTTCTGTGCGAAATTTAGCGAATAGTGGCAAAAATCTTGGCGGAAATACCGCAGCAGCGGTTTTGAGTTGTAGTTTTAGAAAAATAAGGGAGGAAAAAGCATGATTTTGATCGGAGAAAACATTCAGATTCTCTCCAAAGTGGTTTCGGAGGCTCTCTCCAGCAGAAACGCTCTTCCATTGCAGGAATTGGCCAAAGAACAGGTCAAGGCGGGCGTGCACTGGATTGATTTAAACATCGGTCCTGCACGCAAAAATCCGACGGAAACAATGAGCTGGCTTGTTAACAACATTCAAGAAGTTGTCGATCTGCCCCTTGTGCTTGACACTACCAACACAGTGGCGATGGAAGCAGGATTGGCTATTTGCCGGCAGAAGCCGCTGATAAATTCTGCCGCCGGTACCCAGGAGAGCAAGGAAAAGATGATGCCTCTTGCCAAGAAGTACAGTTCTAATGTGGTGGTTTCAGTGCTTAATGATGCCGGTATCCCTTCTGACGCGGCTTCCAGAGCCGAGTCGATTATGGAAACAATTGATTATGCAAACAGCATCGGCATTCCTAATGAAGATATCTGGGTTGATCCGATTATGTTGCCTATCGGTGTGAGCCAGTCAGATTTCTTAGAAGTAGTAGAATTTGTGGGCATGTTGCCTGATATTGCTCCCGGCGTAAAATCTACCATTGGTCTTTCCAATCTGTCAAACGGCGTGCCGCGTGACCTGCGCCATATTATTAATCAAGTCGCCATTGTTATCTTAAATAAAGCCGGTTTGTACTCCGCGATCGTGGACAGCTTCGACAAAGAATTGATTGCCCTTAATGCCGGCAAAGAAAAAGAAATTATTGAGATTATCCTCAAAGTAATGGACGGAGAAGATTTGGACATGGCAGCCATGTCGCAAGTAGAGAGGAATTATTATAAAACAGCCAGGGTTGTTATGGGGCGAGAATTGTATTCTCCCGCCTGGTTGGAAATTTAATTTTTTGGGAGGCGGAAGAGATGTTAGAGAGGTTTTTGGAAAAATACCCGGGCGAGATTAAAGAACTTGTGTTAGGTGCGGAGGGGAAGAAAGGCGTTGTGGGCGGACAAAATACGCTTCCCTTCCATTCTTTTGAAGGAAAAACAGCGCAGCCTAAATTTGCGCTGGAAGTGTCTGACATTGAGCCGACAGACTGGGTAGCCTCATTGCAGGAATTTTATGCCGACGTTAAAACTTCTCCTGAGGCGTGGGCTAAAAAGAATGCGGAAGTTTATGGCGCTGATTTAATTTTCCTTACTTTAAACAGTATGGAAAAAGACGTGCCTGCCGCAGAAATTGCCGCCGGTGTAAAGAAAGTGGCAGAGTCGGTAAATGTGCCGGTCGTAGTCTTTGGTTTGGGCGAAAAAGAGAAGGATGCTGCTGTTTTGCCGGTTGTGGCAGAAGTTTGCAGCGGGTTAAATCTGCTGATCGGGCCGGTATTAAAGGAGAATCATCAGGAGATAGCAACTGCCGCGCTGGAACACGGTCATGCGATCATCGCTCAGATTCCTATGGATATCAACCTTGCCAAAGACTTAAATATCAGGCTGGGTAAATATTTCCCGTTGGACAGGGTGGTTATTGATCCGTTGACTTGTGCTGCCGGTTATGGTCTTGAGTATGCCTACTCAACGATGGAGCGTATTCGTCTCTCGGCTGTTGCGCACGATGACAAAACTTTGCAGTCTCCTTTGATTGCCAGAGTGGGAAAAGAAGCATGGAAAACAAAAGAGGCTATCCAAGACGCCGGCAAAGGGATAGTTTGGGAGGCGGCCACCGCGTTTTCCCTTTTGCTGGCCGGCGCTGATATAGTAACTATGCGCCATCCGGAAAGCTTGCGACGCGTTAAGGCGATGGTAAGCTAAAATCTTAGAAGAGGGAGGAAAGAAAATGAGCAAAGGGAAATTGAGGGAAGAAGAGATTAGAAGAATTATTAGAGCAGACGATGAATGGGAGCCTGTGGGGCCGACACCTATGCCCTCGCTGACGGATTTGCGCAACTGGGATTTCCGTCTGTTGGACACCTATGAGCCTTTTTACGCTCCGTTTTGCGACCTGTGTTGCCTATGTACTTTCGGTAAGTGTGACCTGACGGGGGACAAGAAGGGTGCTTGCGGCATAGATATCGCCGCGCAGCAGGCCAGATGGATTCTCATCTGTTCATTGATGGGTACGGCGGCTCATGGCGCACACGGCAGGCATATGATTGAGCACTTGATTGAGAAATATGGTGAAGATTTCAAAATCGATTTAGGTAGTCAAGTAAACGTAGAGGCTCCGATCATCAGGACTGTTATGGGTCTTAAACCTGAAAATCTCGGCGACCTGCGCAAAGCGATTGAATATGTTGAGCGGGAAATGATTCATCTGGTTTCCGCTACCCATATGGGTCAGGAAGGCAGCTATCGCGACTTTGAGTCTAAGGCGTTTCACGCCGGCATGCTCGACCATGTGGCGTTGGAAGCGGCTGATATAGCTCAGATAGTCGGCTATGGACTGCCTACATCAATCGCTGATACGGCTCTGGTTGACTTGGGTTGGGGCGCGATAGATGTAAAGAAGCCTACCATTGTGGTAGTAGGTCATAACGCAGTCACCGCCAATGCGATTGTTGATTATCTGCGCCAGCATGATCTGTACGATAAGGTAGAAGTTGCGGGACTTTGCTGTACCGCGCTTGATATGACACGTTATGACAGCGGCGCCAAAGTTATCGGTCCGCTTTCCCGCCAGCGCTTTTTTTTGAAAGCAGGCTTGGCGGACGTAGTCGTAACCGATGAGCAGTGCGTCGTCACCGATATTCCGCAGATGGCAAGCGAAGCAGGAGCAGCCATGATTGCCTGTTCCGATAAAATTTGTTATGGATTGGAAGACGCTTCTGCTATGACGGCGGATGATATTCTTCAGTCCATGCTTGAAAAACAAAAGCAGTTTCTGATTCTCGACTCGGAAAAGGCGGCTGAAGTGATTGTGCGTGCCGCGCTGGCGCTGGCGCCTGTCCGTCAGGAGAGAAAGAAGATTATGACTCAGGAAGAAGCTGCGCTTGCCTCAGCTAAATGCCGCGGCACTTGCGAGGCCTGCAACCGGGCTTGTGCGAACCTTCTGCCGATTAACGTAGCCATCAATCAGGCCAGACAGGGCGACTTCACAAAGTTGGGCAGCGTTTTCTTGCGTTGCATCGGCTGCGCTAAATGTGAAGAGGCTTGTGTCAATGATATCCCCATCCTAAAAGTTATGCAGGCTGCTGCTGCTTCGGACACTTATAAGATTCGTGCCGGCCGCGGTCCGATTCACGATGTTGAGATCAGGAAGGTTGGTTCTCCCATCGTGCTTGGTACTATCCCCGGTGTAGTTTTATTTGCCGGCTGTTCCAACTTCCCCGGCGATATCGACGATGTAGCTTGGTTGGCTGAAGAGTTGGCCCGCCGCAAATATATCGTTACTCTTTCCGGCTGTGCGGCCATGGCTGCATCGATGCGCAAAGATGAGGACGGCAAAACCATTTACGAAAAATATATCCCTGAGTTTGACGCCGGTTGTATCGTAAACGTCGGCTCCTGTGTTTCCAACGCTCATGTGGTGGGAGCGGCAATTAAAATCGCCAACATCTTTGCCACACTGCCAAACCGCGCTAATTTCGAGCTGATGTCTGACTACATTTTAAACAGGGTCGGTGCCTGCGGCGTAGTTTGGGGTCCTTACTCACAAAAAGCTCTTTCCATCGGTACCGGAGCTGTACGTTGGGGAATACCGGTGGTGCTTGGCCCCCACGGCTCTAAATATCGTCGCCTGTTTATGAGTAAGAAGGAAGCCAGCGACTGGAATGTAATCGACGGCCGTACCAAGCAGGTGGTAAACACTGAGGAGCCTACGCCGGAACACATGATGCTTGTGACAGAGACGAAAGAAAGAGCATTGATAACCATCATTAAGCAGTGTTTCCGTCGTAATGATACACCTCCCGGTCGCGCTATCAAGTTAAACAGCTATATCTCTGCTTACAAGCAAGTTATCGGCGGTTTGCCTGATGATTTACAAAACTTTGTTCGGACAGAAAAGGAGATTCCCATTGTTTACAAACGGGAAGTACTCGCCTATCTGAAGGAAGTAGGCTGGAAGCCTAAGACAGTTCTCTCTTTGCCGACTATTATCGGCACTTATGAGACTAAAGTTCCCATCGAGGCAACCATTAAATAATTGAAACAGGAGGGATTCAAGTGGCATCTGAATTAATGACTATGCCTTATTATAAGGTCAATGTTTTGACCGGCACGAAAGCTGCCAAGGTGGTGTCAGAACCGGCAGAGGCGGCAAGCATAATCGATAAAGCCACCAACCCGCTGTATGTTTTCGGCGCGGAGGTAATAGATTCTCCTGTGGGCGACAGGCTGCTGATTGATTATGCTTTAGAGATTGCTAAAGCTCGCAATATCCCTATCTGTGCTACAGCGCATGTCAAGAAGAAGATGATGGAATTGGGTGTGCTTCCCGATTCAACTTATGACATCATCGAAATAGTTCATTTTTTAAAGGATAAAAGCTGGGCCGGCGTGCGCGGCAAAGGATTCCATGATTTGGTGTTGTTCACCGGTGTGAGGTGCGACCTTGCGGAGCGTGGTCTGTCTACGCTCAAGCATTTTGCGCCGCATCTGAAAACATTTGCTATCTGCCGCCGCAGCCACCCGAATGCTGATTTTGCGGTGCCGGTGATCCCTAAGACGGACAAATGGCGCGGCTATTTAGAAGGCGTAATCAGTGAACTAGGAACTGCTTAGGCAGAAGCTTTGAAAAAGTAGAAAATATTAAACGAGTGGGAGGAAAAGAAAGATGTATTCAGCAGACGTAGGTCCTCAGTATGAGGGAGAGAGAATTCGGAAGAGTGATTTTTATGTGGAGTTTGGTGGTCCTGATGTAAGTCATAAGGGTGAACTCGTAACTGTTAAGGGGTTAGATGAGGTAGAACACGATAAAATCACTGTAACAGGCCCTGACATCAAGGATTTGCCGGAAGGTTCCTCAAATCACATCTTTATCAAGGTAGATGTTGCCGGCGAAGTGCTGGAAAGAGATTTGGAAGCCGTGTTGGAAAGGCGTGTCCACCAATATATTAACTATATTGAAGGCGTCTTTCATATGGCACAGCGTTATGACATCTGGATTAGGATTCACAAAAATGCTTTCAAAAAAGGACTAAATTCCCTGCAAGAAATCGGGCGGATTTTGATTGATCTCTTTACCGCCGAGTTGCCGGTTATCGAGAAAATGTCGGTGGAGTTTGTAACCGATCCGGACAAGGTAAAGGAATTGCTTGCTGAAGCCATGAAGGTTTATAAGGAAAGGGATGCTAAAGTCAAAGGCTTGCGCGAAGAAGATGTAGAAGAGTTCTACGGTTGCGTGCTTTGCCAGAGTTTTGCTCCTACCCATGTCTGCATCATCACCCCGGAGCGGATTTCTCTCTGCGGTGCTATCAACTGGTTTGACGGCCGGGCCGCTACTAAGGTAGATCCGGAAGGCGCTCAGTTTGCCATCCCCAAAGGCAACCTTGTTGATGAGGAAGGCATCGGTTACGACAACGTCAACGAAGTAGTAGCCGAGCGCTCCATGGGTGAAACCACACAGTTTAGCCTGCACAGCGCGCTCTCCTTCCCGCACACATCTTGCGGTTGCTTTGAAGCTATTGTTTTCTATATCCCGGAAGTCGACGGCTTTGGTATCGTTTCCAGAGATTTCGTCGGTGCCACAGTAATCGGCGACCCGTTCTCCACCTTGGCCGGCATGGCAAGCGGCGGTAAACAGAACGAGGGCTATCTCGGCATCGGTGTCCAATATCTTCTGTCGCCTAAGTTTCTGATTGCTGACGGCGGCTTTAACCGGGTAGCTTGGATGACTTCCACTCTGAAGGAGTTGGCTAGCGAAAACGTTTCGGAAGAAATGCTCGCTAAGATTGCCACAGAAAAAGATGTTCAGAATGTGGATGAATTGACTGAATTTATGCAGAATGCCGGGCGCCTCTAAGGGTTGCCGTGAAGGAGGATTTTTATGCCTGTCAAAGCTTCAGACATTCAGAAAATGCTGCCGGAAAACGGCAAAAAAAATTGTAAGGAATGCGGTTTGGCGACTTGTTTCGCCTTTGCGATGAAATTGGCAAACGCCGGAATCACACTCGATAAGTGCACCTATCTCTCTGCCGAGGCGCGGCTGCAGCTGGAAGACATGCTGCAGCCGCCAATCAGGCAGGTATTTATCGGCCAAGGCGCTCGGCAAGTGGCTATTGGCGAAGAAGAAGTCATGTTTCGTCACCAGAAGACCTTTTTCCGTGCTCCCGGCATGGCATTATTGATTGCGGACGGGGAAGAAGAGGCATCTTGGTCTGCCAAAATTGCCAAGATTGGCTGGCAGTTTGAACGCTTGGACAAGATTTCCCGCTTCGATTTAGTCGCTCTCAGCCATACAAGCGCCGACAGCGGAAAATATCTGCAACTGGTGCAGAAGGTAATGGCTGAGACGGATGCCGGCTTGATTCTGCTGGCGGCAGAGCCTGAGCTCTTACTGGCGGCTTATGAAGCTAGCAAGTCCAGAAACCCGTTAGTTTGCGTTACCGCCAACAATTATGCGCAAGTTGTGCCTCATTTGGCAAAAACCGCAGCCGTTTGCGCCAGTGCCGACGGTTTGGATAGCCTGGCGGATTTGGTCGGTAAGCTAAAAGATGCCGGTCTGGAAAATCTGGTACTCGATTCTCGCTCCGGCAGCTTGACCGAGCTTGTGCGGGATCAGACTGTGATTCATCGTGCCGCCTTGCTGCATAAATTCAGACCGTTCGGTTTTCCGACCTTGTTTATGGCTACAAGAGTAACTTCTGACCAGGAACAGCAAATGCTGCTCGCTGCCGCAGGTATAGCCAAGTATGCCGGGGTCATTGTTCTGGATGATATCTCGCTTGAGAATTTCCAGGCATTGTTGACAGTGCGTCAGGATATTTATACCGACCCGCGCGTGCCGCCGACTGTGGAAAGCAAAGTTTATGGTTTCAACGAAGCCGACGAGAGCGCAGCGGTGCTGGTTACCACCAATTTCGCCCTGACTTATTACGCTGTGGCCGGTGAAGCTGAAAACAGCAAACTGCCTGTCTTCCTGCTTTGTCAAGATACCGGCGGCTTGTGTGTGCTGGCGGCTTGGTCAACAGGCACCTTCGGTCCGGAAACAATTGCGGAAATGGTTAAAAAGCAGGCTTTGGCAGACAAAGTGACACACAAGCAGTTGGTTCTCCCCGGGTATGTCGCCCGTATTAAAGGCGATCTGGAAGAAGAACTGCCTGATTGGGAAATTCTTGTGGGCCCAAGGGAAGCGGGCGACCTGCCGAAGTACCTGAATGAGTTGAAAAAGCGACGCGAGAATGTAGCATAAGTCTGCTTGGTTATATCTAAGGAGGCAGCCAAAGTGAAGATAGCTTTTTTGTATAGTGGAGCCTTCGGCTTAAAAGTTCTCAGTCACTTGCGCGATGTGGAGAAGTTTTGTACCGGTTGTACCGACTGTACTGAATGTCGCCGACAGTACGATTTAAACTATTCCCGGGACATCGCCCTTGTTTGGGAACAGCCTGACAACCTGCCGGTCATGCTGGAAGAGGATCCGCTTCAGTATCTGCCGCCTGCCGCTCAATTTAGCGGCGTGCATACTGTGCTGGCGATTAACTTGCATCAGGACATCCTTCTTTCCCTGCCGGAGCTTTGTCTCCAGGCAGGGGTGAAGGCTTTGGTTGTGCCGCTGGAGGATCCGCTCTGGCTGCAGGGCGGTGCCCGCAGACAGGTGGAACAGAAGGCTAAAGGGACAGATTTGGAAATTGTTTTTCCAAAACCATTTTGTGCTCTGCGGGAGAACGAAGCTCATCCGGAAGTCAATAAATTTATCCGCCATTTTCGCATAGGGTTTCCCTTGTTTAGTATCAGAAAAATGGACGGAGTAATCCAGGAAGCCAGAGTCGTGCAAAGTTCACCCTGCGGGGCAGCTTATTTTGTGGCACGCAACCTAGCGGGCGTGCCTGATGATGAAAAGTTGCATGAAGTTGTCGGTAATAGATGGCACAATTATCCTTGCACCGGCAGCATGAAAATGGACAGGGAATTAAAAGACACAGTTCTGCATTTTGCCGGTGAGCTGCACCGCGAAGGAGTCGACATGGCTGCAAGCATTGCGGAAGATCGGCGCAGAAGCGCGGATCCGGCCGTTACAGCTATGCTCGCGACAGTTATGCCGGTTGATACCGCTTTTCAGCGTTATCTGGCACAACAGCCGCAATGTCGTTACGGAGACTCCGGAATTTGCTGCCGTATCTGTATTCAGGGGCCGTGTCAGATTACTTCTTCAGCTCCTAAAGGTGTCTGTGGCGCTACTGCTTATACTATTGTGGCACGCAATCTGTTGCGTTCCGTACTTGGCGGCACGGCGGCTCATTCAGACCATGCGAAGCATATCTTGCTTACCTTAAAGGCGGTAGCCGAGGGACGTGCCGGAAATGACTATGGCATTGCCAGTCCGCAAAAACTGAAGGCAGTGGCTGCAAGAATGGGCATCAGCACCGTCGGGCGCGAAGATATGGACATTCTGCGCGAGCTGGTAACGCTTTGCTTGACTGAGTACAGCCGCTTGGCTGACGGTCATCTGCAGTGGGTTGAAAAAACTGTCACTACCGGTCGTTTCCGGATATTTCAGGAAACAGATATCTTGCCGACAAGTATCTTTGATACAGTCGCCACAGCTATGAGCCAAACTCATCTGGGCATGGATGCTGATCCGGTCAGTCTTGTCTTTAAGACGCTGGAGGCGGCCTTGGCTGATTTTGCGGGTATGCATGTGGGTACCGACCTTTCTGATATCCTCTTTGGGATTCCCGCTCCGATTTACACCGAAGCAAACTTGGGCGTGATTGACCAGCAGAAGGTTAATATAGCCGTCCATGGCCATAACCCTCTTTTGTCGGAACTTATTGTGATGGCAGCCCGTGATTTGGATAATGAGGCGCGGGCAGCAGGCGCTGAGGGAATCCAGCTGATGGGTGTTTGCTGTACAGGCAACGAGGTTTTGATGCGCCAGGGAGTACCGCTTGCAACCAACTTTATGTCGCAAGAGCTGCCCATTATGACGGGTGCGCTCGATGTGATGGTGGTAGACGTGCAATGCATAATGCCTAGCGTTCAGGCGGCTGCTGAGTGTTTTAAAACGAAGATTGTCACAACTTCCCAGAATGCGCGCATTCCCGGTTCACATTTTGTCGATTTCACCACGGAGCAGGCGTTGGAGAAGGCGAAGGAAGTTATTCGCCTGGCGATTGCTTCCTATCAGGAAAGAGTTGGCTCGCCTTGCTTTATCCCGGCAGTCAAGAAACAGGTTGTGGCAGGCTTCAGCTTGGAGGCTCTTTACGGTCTGTTTGCCGCTATAAATCCGGATTTTCCCGTTAAAGTGCTGACCGAGGCGCTTAAAAGCGGCGAGCTGCGTGGCGTGGCTTTGTTTGCCGGCTGCAATAATCTCAAGACGACCCAGGATAATAACTATCTGACGATTGCCAAAGCACTTGCTAAGGATAATGTCTTTCTCTTGGCTACCGGCTGTGCAGCAGGCGCCTATGCGAAATTAGGTCTGCTTGCT
Source organism: Clostridium sp. (assembly GCA_018335695.1). Classification (GTDB taxonomy): domain Bacteria; phylum Bacillota; class Dethiobacteria; order Dethiobacterales; family Dethiobacteraceae; genus GPS1B09. The sequence goes on along the minus strand of JAGXRV010000013.1, from coordinate 83,489 downwards.
CCCGATGCGGTAGATAGTTATGCGGGAGAAGGTTTGAAATCTTTTATCCGGCGTTTGGAGCAGGCAAATGAAGGGAAGCTGCAAGGCGGCCTGCCGCTCGTTTTCCACATGGGTTCCTGTGTGGATAACACCAGGGCAGCCGATTTGGCTACTGCCATAGCTAACGACTTAGGCGTTGATCTGCCAAAAATTCCTTTTGTGGCCAGCGCTCCGGAAGCGATGACGGAGAAATCGCTCTCAATCGGTTCCTGGAATGTGGCGATGGGCTTGCCTGTCCATGTAGGCATTATCCCGCCTGTTCTTGGCAGCGACCTCGTCAATGGGATTCTTTTGCAAATAGCGCATGATGTTTTCGGCGGCCATTTTATCTGGGAGACTGACCCTGTACGGGCTGCGGAAAAACTGCTCGAAGCACTTGATTCGCGTTCCTGGAAGTTGAAAGTTCACGGACAAGCCGCAGAAAAATTTAGTGCCCCGCTGACGGCTGCCTGGTAAGGCAAGAGCGTAAAGCTTTTTCTCTCAAAAGTGGCATAAAAAAAGGGACGTAGCGAAACTAAGGTTTCGTTACATCCTCTATTTTATGCCGCTTCATTATATTTCTCACCATTACCCTCACCTAACCATCACCCTAACCCTCACCCTACCCTCTCCCAGAGGGAGAGGGGACAATGGTGGTGGGGGAGAGGGGACATAGGGGAGAGGGGACAATGGTGTGGGAAAAGAGAGTTTTCAGAGCAGTTGTTTAGCCTAAGATTTGTGCCAGATCATTTTCCGGAGTGGTGATGGGATGAAGATTAAATTTTTCCACCAGCACGTTTAGGACATTCGGGGTGATAAAGGCCGGCAAACTGGGTCCGATATAGATGTCTTTCAGACCCAGGTAGAGGAGTGTCAGTAAAATCGCGACAGCCTTCTGCTCATACCAGGAAAGAACGAGCGTCAGGGGCAGTTCATTTACCTCGCACTCAAAAGCATTAGCCAAAGCGAGAGCAATTTGGATGGCAGAATAAGAGTCGTTGCACTGGCCCACATCGAGCAGTCTGGGAATGCCGCCGATATCGCCCAACTTCTTGTCAAAGAAGCGGAACTTACCGCAAGCTAGAGTCAGTACTACAGTGTCTTTTGGAGCCTTTTCCACAAAATCGCTGTAGTAACTGCGGCCCGGTTTGGCGCCGTCGCAGCCGCCGACCAGGAAGAAGTGCTTGATATCTCCGCTTTTTACCGCATCGATCACTTTCGGGGCGACACCGAGCACAGTGTTTCGACCAAAGCCGACCAGCACACTATCACGCACTTCATCGGTGGGGAAGCCCTGCATTGCCAACGCTTTTTCAATCACCGGACTGAAATCATAATTGTCCAGATGGTTGACGCCCGGCCAGCCGACATTGCCGGTGGTGAAGATGTTATCCAGGTAGCTGCCTTGCGGTTTTTGCAGACAGTTGGTGGTCATCAGAATTGCGCCCGGGAAGTTGGCAAATTCTTTTTGTTGATTTTGCCAGGCTGTACCATAATGCCCGTAAAAATGCTGATATTTTTTCAGTTCAGGGTAGCCGTGGGTGGGCAGCATTTCACTATGAGTATAGACAGTGATGCCTTTTCCGGCCGTCTGTTTTAGTAGTTCATCCAGATCTTTTAAATCATGGCCTGAGATGAGAATGGCTTTGCCTGCTTTGTGTCCTAGCGGCACTTCAGTCGGTACGGGGTGGCCGTATGTGCCGGTGTTGCCGGCATCCAGCAATTCCATGGCACGGAAGTTCATTTCGCCGCATTTTAACACTAAGCCAAGCAAGTCGTTTATCCCCAACTCTTTGTTTGTCAGGGCGGAGAGCGCTTCATGCAGGAATGCATAAACTTTGTCGTCTTCTTGGCCAAGTACTGCGGCGTGGTCGGTATAAGCTGCCACACCTTTTACGCCAAAGCGGAGAATTTGCTGCAGTGAACGAATATCGGCGTCAACTTCCTCGTCAGCAAGCAAGCCTACTTTTTTACCTTGCTCTACCAGACCGGCAATGTCGGTGGCAGGAGTAAAGCTTGCCGCAGGATGTTCAAAGGTGAGATTGCCGACTTTTGCTTTTAGCTGCTGCCGGAGTTGTACCGTTTCGGCAATGCGTTGTTGGAATCTTGCCGGGTCAAAGTCCACATTGGTGAGTGTGGAGAAGATGGCTTTGGCCGTAAAGCGGTTAACTGTTTCATCGGTAATGCCGTTTTTACGGGCTTCGTTTGCGTAGATGGAGAGACCCATCAGAGCATGGAGCAAAAGATCCTGCAGCGCTGCCACATCGGCATCTTTGCCGCAAACCCCGTGGGTGGTACAGCCGACTCCTTTAGCCGTTTGTTCACACTGGTTACAGAACATAGTCAATTTAAACACCTCTCACTCATTTTTTTTGGGAATCGAGTACAGTTTAACAATTAGCCAATCCTTTAGCTGTGATGCAAGTCACCCCATGAGGTTTTTTTGTGCAAGAAATTTTTCGGTTTGATAGTCTGAAAATGACCGCCGCGGTCCCCTCTCCTGCTTAAAAAATTCCCCTCTCCCATTGGGAGAGGGTTAGGGTGAGGGCTAACAACTCCCCTCTCCCTCTGGGAGAGGGCTAGGGTGAGGGTTAGTCTGCACAATTCTCTATTTTCCGTAGTTCTCTTGCAGATATTCGACCACCAAGTTATACTCATCGTCTGTGAGCAGCCCTGGAGACATGTTAACCATTCTGGTGACAATCCCCGGCCAAAGCTGAGCTTCACGCTCACGGTAAACCTGGTCAAGAGTATGGCAGCGGTCGCAACGGCCTTCTACTATAGCGGCCGCCTCTATCGGCGCCGGACCGTTTTCAGCCGGCGGCTGTGCCGGGGGTTGCGCGGGTGGTTGTGCCGGGGCACTCGTTCCGCAACCTGCTGCAAGCATAGCAAAGATTGTCAAAATCAGGAGGAAGATGCTAAACTTTTTTGAAACCAATTTTATTCACCTCCGCTTTTCATAAAATTTTAGTTCCCCATCTCTTGGGAAAAACCTGCCGGAAAACTGCAAATGAAACATCGCTATGAATCTTTTATTTTTTGTTAAGATTATGCTGAATTGATGCTTGTTTAATTGTAGACAGGCGGCGTTACGATTTCTTTTTTGCCGCAAATCGGATATAATGAAAAAAGATTTTATCTGTATGGGAGGCAGGAAAGTGGATTATAATCCGGCAATTATTGAGCCGAAATGGCAAAAATACTGGGAAGAACATGGTTTTTATCAAACAGTGGAAGGTGAGGGGAAAAAGTATTACCTGCTTGAGATGTTTCCTTATCCCTCAGGCAAATTACATATGGGTCATATGCGTGTTTACTCTATCGGTGATGTGCTGGCCAGATTTTTGACGATGCGGGGCTATCATGTCCTGCATCCCATGGGCTGGGATGCCTTTGGGCTGCCGGCAGAAAATGCTGCCATTGAACATCAGGTTCATCCGGCGCGGTGGACGTACGACAATATTGCCGCGATGAAAAAACAACAGAAGGCGCTAGGGATCAGCTATGACTGGGAGCGGGAAGTGACTACCTGCGCTCCTGACTATTATAAATGGACACAGTGGCTCTTTCTCTTTTTTTACCAGCGCAATTTGGCTTATAAGAAAAAGGCGGCGGTAAATTGGTGTCCGCAGTGCGCCACGGTGCTGGCCAGCGAACAGGTGGAAGAAGGCGGCTGCTGGCGGTGCGGCGAAACTGTGGCAGTTAAAGATTTAGAGCAATGGTTTCTAAAAATCACTGATTATGCAGAGCGGCTATTAGCCGACTTGCGGCTGCTTGACGGTTGGCCCGAACGGGTGCGTGTCATGCAGGAAAACTGGATCGGCAAAAGCGAGGGGGCGGAGATTCGTTTTCCTGTCAAGGGCAAAAATCTCGAGCTGCCGGTGTTTACTACCCGCCCGGATACACTTTATGGTGTCACATATATGGTGTTAGCGGCGGAACATCCGTTGCTTGACGCGCTTATCGACGGTGCGGAGCAGGAAGCTGCCGTGCGTGACTTGGTGGCACGAACAAGAAAATTGACGGAAGTGGCTCGCTCCTCGACAGAGATGGTTAAAGAAGGCGTCTTTACCGGCGCTTATTGCTTAAATCCGGTAACCGGCGAAGAAGTGCCGATATTAGTGGCCAACTACGTATTGCTCGGTTATGGCACCGGTGCGGTCATGGGGGTGCCGGCTCATGATGAGCGCGACTTTGAATTTGCCAAAAAATATAATTTGCCTATCCGGGTTGTAATTTCCCCGTCGGATAAGAGTCTTAACGCGGCAGAGATGACGGAAGCTTATCTTGCGCAAGGCGTGTTGGTTAATTCCGCTCATTTTACCGGCATGGCAAACAAAGAAGCCGGACAAGCAATTACTGCCTACTTAAAAGAAAAGGGTTGGGGCGAGGGCAAAACGAGTTATCGCCTGCGGGACTGGCTGATTTCCCGGCAGCGTTACTGGGGTGCGCCAATTCCTATTATTTACTGTGAAAGTTGTGGTACGGTGCCGGTGCCGGAGAAGGATTTGCCTGTGCTTTTGCCGGAGGATGTCGTCTTTAGAGCAGGCGGGCAGTCGCCGCTTGCGCAGCATGCAGCCTTTTTGCATGTCGCATGTCCTAGTTGCGGCGGTGATGCGCGGCGGGAAACTGATACGATGGATACATTTATCTGCTCGTCTTGGTATTTCTTTCGCTATACAGACCCAAAAAACGCGGAGCAAGCTTTTGCCCGGGAGAAAAGCGATGCCTGGATGCCGGTTGATCAGTATATCGGCGGCATTGAACACGCCATTTTACATCTGCTCTATGCCCGTTTTTTTACTAAGGTGCTGTATGATGCCGGTATGACACAGGCGGTGGAGCCTTTTTCCCGCTTGCTGGCTCAAGGAATGGTTAATAAAGACGGGGCGAAAATGTCCAAATCAAAAGGCAATGTAGTAAGTCCCGATGAAATAATCAGAAAATATGGTGCCGACACAGGTCGTCTGTTTATTCTTTTCGCCGCGCCGCCGGAAAAGGATTTGGACTGGAATGAGCGGGGAGTGGAAGGTTGTTATCGCTTTTTGAAGCGGGTTTGGCGGTTGGTTGACGATTACGGAGATATTGTTCCGGCAGAGAATATGGAAAATGTCGCGCCGGATGAATCTGCGCTGGCGCTTCGCCGTGCCTTCCATCTGGCTCTGAAAAAAGTTACCGAAGATATTGAACAACGCTTTAACTTTAATACCGCAATTTCCGCTGTCATGGAAGCCGTTAATGCGGCGTACGGCTATATTAATGAAAAAGCAGCAGATATCAACAGTTCTGTACTGGCGGAAGTGCTGGAAATGTTGGCCTTAATTCTGGCACCTTTTGCACCCCATTTAGGCGAGGAAATGTGGACTAGGCTGGGGAAAAAAGGAAGTGTGCATCTGCAGGCATGGCCGCAGTATGATGCGGAAATTTTGCAGGCGGAAAATGTGGAAATTGCTGTGCAGGTCAACGGTAAAATACGCAGCAGGTTGATCATACCGGCAGGGTTGGAGGCGGCAGCTCTGCAGGAGAGAGTTTTGGCTGATAAAAGGGTTGCCCAAGCGATGGCAGGTCGGCAGTTGCTGAAAGCGGTCATAGTTCCCGATAAACTGGTGAATTTAGTGGTGCGTTGACATTTCCCAGGAAATATTGACAAAAATTAACAGACTGCCGGCGGGGAAAATAAATTTGTTTGCCGAATGACAGTAAGAATTTGCAGTTGTGACAGGCGTCGCTCTGAATTTTCATTCGTTTCGTCACGTCTCCTGAGGCAAGAGGGCAGAGAAATTTTGGCGGTAAAAACCACCCCGGCGCTTTGCGCCACCCCTCCTAAGGAGGGGAATTTTGACCAGGGGGACAGGTGATTTGTCCCACTCGTTCACGCGACCACCCCGCCCTTGCGGGCACCCCTCCAGGGGAGGGGAATTTTTGTAGAAGGAAATTGTATAGTTTCCAATGCAGGGGAAGTGTCGCAGCGTCTTTTTATTTTGCGGTGAAAACAGTATTAAGCAACTCGGTCGGGTTAGGCAGTTCGATACCCAAAAATTGAGCAACGGCAAGAAAAGATGCCAACGACCAAAGGACTAAAAAGACGAGCAGTTCTTTTCGCATTTGAGCTGCAATCAGGCGGGGTGCTTCCAGCAAGACAATTAATAACAGACTAAGAATCAGCAGGATTAGCAGCTTAATCCCTCCTAACTGCCATTTATCAGCGTGTTATCCGTGCAGGCCTAGATTGCATCCCTGTACGGCGGATATTGGCTTTGACATGGATTTCAACAGGAAGTTGCACGAAAGTTTCCGGCCAGCGATCAGCCACTTGTTGAAATGTTTTCGGCTCGCGGCGTTTTAATAAAGCGCCAAAGCCGACAGCATCTGTTTCCAGTTGCCGCATTTTCTGCAACGCTTTTTCCATCTGCACTTTAATAGCGCCTGCCTTGGCGCTATTTAGTTTTTTAATCATCTCCGGTGTGGAAAGGTCAGCTTGGCTGCTTTGACTGATGAGATCTCCTTCCGCTTCGACTTCCACCCGAAAGGAGATGCGCCCGTCTTGCACGGAGGGCGTAATTTTTGTTTGCGAACGGGTCAGGGAGAGTGTGACTGTCTTTTCCGGGTGAACGGGGTCATGCACCGCCATAATGCCGCGTGTTGTCATACCGGCAAGCCACAACTTGCCGCGGGCTTCACTGTGATTAAGAATGCCTGCCAGCCGGTCGCCGCGAAAAACTGCCATGCCGTTCATCGCTAATATCTTTTCTTGTTTAGCGTTGCCTCCGCCGTTTTCTCCGTTTCCTTGGCTTCCTCCGCCGTTTGCTGCCGGGGGCTTATCTTTTGGCAGCGGTGCGGTTTTAATTGACACGGTATAAGCTTCTTCCCCGGGTGAGCTCATTTCGCGCAGGAAACGAAAAACAGGTTCAGGTTGCGTTTCAGACGTTTCTTTTGCCTGCTCAATCAGGCCGTGGATTTCATCGGTAATGCTTCCCTCCAAACGCTCCGCCGTGTGGAGGATTTCATGGCCACTTTCTGCCGCGACTAAGAGGAAAGCGCTTAAGCGCATGTCGGGATTTCGCACCACAAAATCGAGCACAGGAAACAGGCCGTGTTCAGCCATTTCCCTGCCTACAATCACCAAGTCGTTATGAGTAAGAAAGATGCGGCGCGGGATGTGAAAGGCGGCCTGCCGAATCGCCAGCTCAATAGATGCGCCGGTGCCAGAATAAAGGGAGACTTTTTCGCCCCCGCCCCCGCCCCCGCCTTCTTTACCAATCGCTGCGGGACGTTTCACAGCCAGCGTCACGAGATAAGGAGCACGGCGGCCAGGCAAATAGTCAATGGCGACGGCGCGGACAATCGCCAACTCCTCAATTTCGATTTTATCCCAGCAGCCGCCGGTAAAGATTAGCGAGAAGGTCAGCAAGACAATCAGGATGAATGATTTACGCCTCATTTGTTTCTTCTCCAAAGCGGCTGCCGAAGATTTTTTCCCGTATCAGAGTAACAGCAAAGAGTAAAAGCGGCAGCCCAAAAGAATAAAGGGAGAGGGTATAAAGAGGCCGAGTTTTTTCCAGGAAGCTAACAAGCATTGTCACATCTTCAAAGAGGCTGATGGAGAGAGTACCGAGAAGTATGCCAAGCGGCAGGACAACCGGGCGTACTTCCTTTAAATTCAGGATTTGCGCCAGCCCTAAAGCCGCACAATAATAAAAAACAGAAGTCTTAATAAAAATGCCTGCTGTCCAAATAGTCATCACCGCCGACTCAAAACGGGTGATAATCTGTCCGATGTTAATCGTTTGCGCAAATAGGTGGAGAGGAAAGAGAAAAGAGGAGCTTAATTCCGGTCCGAAAACAGCCGTCATGCCGATGACGCCTACTGTTAAGAGGGTGGCGGAAGTGAGCACTGCGGCAGTCCCTGCAAAAAAAGCGCGTGCCGGCCTTGTGATAAACGGCAAGATGACGGCAAGCACGATAATATTACCGTGCCAGGCGGCAGGGATTAAGGCTGCCTGTAAAACGGGCATTGCCCCGCGTGAGAAAAAAGGCAACAGATAGCCTAACTCCCAGTTTGGGGTGGAAAACATTAAGATAAGCAGCAAAAAGGAAACGAGCAAAATAATAATAAACTCATTCATGCGGGCGATGACTTCCAGTCCAGTTATCACAGACCAGGCGCAAAGCAGAATTATGCTAAAATTGAATAAGGAGATGGGGGTGTGAGACATAAAGGAGGTGGTCATGAAATCACCAAATTCCCGCACAGCAATAGCTCCGATATGCAAAAAGCCCCAAACATAAAGCAAGGCAACAGTTTTTCCCAGCCATCTGCCGAGGATGACCTCACTGTATTGAAAGATTGTCAGTCCCGGGTGCTTTCGTCCCAGCCAAATTATCAGTAATAATGTTATCAGGGCAAACATTGGTCCTGCAAGCGCGGCAAGCCAGGCGTCATGTCCCGCGAGACCGGCAATCATTGACGGGGCAAAAAAAATGACTGTGGCGATAGTCGTCATAAACAGCAGTTGCCCTGTTTGACGCGGCGAGATTCTACCCTTTTCCAGCATCATTTTCCTCCGTATTGTCATGAGTCAATTCTCGCTCAGCAAAAGGCGTTCTGCGCATACCGATATTGCCGGCTTGGCGTTTTTTATCCCGGAGACCCAGTTCATCAGCCCGTTGTCTTGTCATCCACCAGAAAGGCCGGGCAAAAGTTTTCAGCATATCATTTGCACTGCCGTGAGCGAGCGGCGAGAGATAGGGAACGCCAAAGGATTGCAGGCCGGCAAGATGGATTAAAATGATGAGTAAGCCAAAGATAACGCCGTAGAGCCCCATTAAGCCGGCGAGGATAATGAGCGGGAAACGCAATATACGCAAGGCAATGGAGGCGTTGAAGGCGGGGAGGGCAAAGGTGGAAATAGCGGTGACTGCCACCACAATAACCATACTGGGGGAAACAAGCCCGGCTCTGATGGATGCGTCGCCGATAACCAAGCCGCCCACGATGCTGACGGCTTGTCCGACCGTTTTCGGCAGCCGCACGCCGGCTTCCCGCAAGACTTCAAACATTGCCTCCATTAAGAGTGCTTCCGCTACGGCGGGAAAAGGAACGCCCTCTCGGGCGGCGGCAATGCTCAGCAGTAGTGTCGTCGGCAGCATTTCCTGATGAAAGGTGATGATCGCCACATAGACTGCTGGCAGCATCAGTGCTATGTTTAGCACAAATAAGCGCAAGAAACGCAGCGCTGTGGCAATATGCGGCCGTTCGTAATAGTCTTCCGATGCCTGAATAAATTGGAAAAAAGAGGTGGGGACAATCAGTGCATGGGGTGTGTTGTCTACTAAAATTAATATACGGCCGTCCAGAATAGCCGCCGCCGCTTTGTCCGCCCGCTCAGTGTGTTCAATCTGCGGGAAGATGCAAAAAGGCACGTCTTCGATAAACTCTTCAATATAGCCCGACTCCAGGATGCTGTCCGTGTCGATTGCCGCTATGCGCTTGCGGACTTCCTCCAGGGTGAGTGGATTAACAATATCATTGATATATGCTAAGACGACATCCGTTCCTGTGCGGCGGCCGGCTCTAACCGATTCCATGCGCAGGTTTTCGTGCCGAATGCGGCGGCGAAGCAGGGCGGTATTTGTGCGCAGTGTTTCGGTGAAACCTTCCCGCGGACCGCGTACAGCCGGCTCTGTTTCCGGTTCGGTGACAGACCGTCTATCCCAGGAGCGGGTGCTATAGACGAGGATTTTTTTTTCCCCGTTAATCAGCAGGGCTGTTTCACCGGAGAACATCATTTTGATGGCTTGGGTCAGGTTTGCCGCCTCGGCTACCTCGCTGATACTGGTGATATGTTTCTTCAAAAATTGCAGCGCGTTCTGCTCCGTAAGCCGGTGGGAAAAATTCTTTACTATGAAGTCTGACTGAATAGGGCGGATAATATGGTCGTTAATCAGTCTTCTGTCTACCAAACCGTCTACATATAAAATAGCCAATTTTACTTGATTATTACTACTGCTAAATTCCCTGATAACAATATCTTTGCTTTCACCAAGTCTTTCGCGAATCAAAGCGAGCCTTCTTTCAAGCAGAGGCGAGTCTTCTTTTTTTATGGCATCGCCGCGGCAAACAGCTTGCTTTTCGCCGCCGGAGTCGCTGCCCGAGATATTTTTTAGCAGCTTTTTCAGGATGGAAAAGGCGCTTGGCATGGTTTCTCCCGTAGATTTGTCATTATAGATAACTATTTGCAAAAGAGGAAAAAATTATACTGGCAGAGAGCACTGTTGCCTCGATACTGTTTACGGTGATATAATCTTGACAAATAGAAGTCCTTTGACGGAGGCTTTATGAAAAAAGTAATCATTTATACGGACGGAGCCTGCTCCGGAAATCCCGGCCCGGGCGGTTACGGCGCCGTTTTGCGTTATGGTGAGCATGAAAAAGAAATTTCGGGCGGTGAACCTGCTACAACTAATCAGCGGATGGAGATGCAGGCGGCTATCAGTGCCTTAGGACAGTTAAAGGAGCCGTGTCAGGTAATGCTCTATAGTGACAGTGCTTACCTGATTAATACGTTTAATGAACGCTGGTTTGAGCAATGGCGGCAAAACGGCTGGAAAAACAGCAAAAAAGCGGCAGTGGCTAATCGTGATTTGTGGGAGCTTTTGCTGGAGTTGGCGCGCATTCATCAGATTACTTGGGTGAAGGTAAAGGGTCATGCAGATGATGAGTTGAATAATCGCTGTGACCGCTTGGCGCGGGAGGCGATTCCGCGCTAAGCAAAAGGGAACTTTTCTCTCTCCGCTTTCGTCTTAACAAAAAAAAGAGTTGGAGGCGTTACTATGAAGTGGCTGAGGGCTGTTGCTTTTTTAGCGGTTGTGGCGGTTGTATTTTTGCTTTTTGTGGGGTGTGGATTGCGGACGCAGACAGAGGAAAGCAGTCCCGATAAAGGTGGCGGCATTACTTCGGCACCGGCATCGCCACCTGAGATAACGCTTGAGCAATCTGTCCGCTTTGCGGATAACAGCTTTGCGAGTGCGGAACAGAAGCTGATTCGTACTGCGGAAATTGCTTTGGATGTAGAAAATATTGATGATGCGCTTGCAAAAATCAGGCTGGCAGCCACGATGGCCGATGGTTATGCGGCCGAGTTAAGTATTAGCGGCGCAGACGGAGAACGTTTTGCTTGGCTGACGCTGCGTGTGCCGGTGGCAAAGCTCGACCGGGTGTTAACAGAGATTGAGCTTGTGGGTAAGCGGACAAATCTGCGGATGGGCGACCAGGACGTGACACTGCAATATGTAGATTTGGAAGCCAGGATTCGTAATGCAGAACGGCAGGAAGGGCGTTTGCTGGAAATTTTGGCGAGAGCAGAAACGGTGGAAGATATTTTGCGTGTTGAGCAGGAACTGGCACGGGTGCGCGGACAGTTGGAAACTATGACGGCTGAGTTTCGTTATCTTAGTGACCAGGTGGATTTTAGTACGATTTCAGTGTCGCTCAAGGAGACGCCTACCGCCAGCCCAACGATAACAGGCTCCGGACTTAGGGGAGTTTGGCAGCGTGGCTTGGCCGGGTTAATTGACTCAGTAAACGCGATGCTTGTCGGATTGGGAAACGGACTTGTCTTCCTGTTTACTGCTGCTCCTTATTTGTTGCTTTTAGCCGGGGTGGGTGTTCCCACTGCTTTTGCGGCTCGGAGGTTCTGGGTAAAAAAATTGCGGAAAACTGACGCGCCAAATTCGTAAGCAATAATTGACAGATGGAGAACTTTCCGTCTTTCCGGTCGTGGGAGACGCATCTTGAGAAAGAAGCCTGCATGTGCGGCGCTTCTTTTTCTTTATCTTTTGTTTTCTCTTCCGTCTCTGTATTGTTAATATTTTGCTTTTCTGTGGAGATAATACGGGGATAACAGAAAACTTAAACAGAGGTGAAGAGCGTTTGCGCGTATTGATGTTTTCCTGGGAGTATCCGCCTCGGGTGGTGGGAGGCTTGGCGCGCCATGTTCATGATTTAAGTGTGGCGCTCGTAAAAAACGGCGTGCGGGTAGATGTGATTACTATAGCGGAGGATTGGAGCGCAGCTACGGAAGAGATTATTCAAGGTGTGCGTGTGCTGCGGGTAAGGCCGTATCATTTGGTATCCCGTGATTTTATTTCCGGGATTTTACAACTTAATCTTACTATGCTGGAGAAAGCGCTCTCTCTTTTGCGTCAGGGAGAAAATTACGACTTAATCCACGCTCATGATTGGCTGGTAGCCTATGCTTCCCGGGCTGTGAAGCATGCTTTGCAACTGCCGCTTGTGGCTACCATCCATGCGACCGAATACGGCCGTAATAGGGGATTGCACACTGACGAGCAGCGCTATATCAGTGACGTGGAATGGTGGCTTGCCTACGAGGCTTGGCGGGTTATTTGCTGCAGCCGGTATATGCATCATGAGTTGCAGAGAGTCTTTCATCTGCCGGATGATAAAATCGAAATTGTGCCTAACGGTGTGGAAACTTCGCAGCTGCGTATTTGCCGCCAGGACGCTTCCCTGCGCAGCCGTTTTGCTGCCGCAGACGAAAAGATTGTTTTTTTCATCGGGCGTCTGGTGCAGGAAAAAGGTGTGCAGGTGCTTTTGGAAGCAGCGCCGCGTGTGCTTGCGGCGGCGCCGAAAACAAAGTTTGTGATTGCGGGGAAAGGTGCGATGCTGGAATCTCTGCGCGGGCAGGCAAGGCAGCTTGGCATTGAAAATAGGTTGTATTTCACCGGATATATTGATGACTTAACGCGAAACGCTCTTTATCGGGAGGCGATGGCGGCTGTTTTTCCCAGTCTCTATGAGCCTTTTGGCATTGTGGCGCTGGAAGCCATGGCAGCGAAGGTGCCTGTGATTGTTTCCGACACCGGCGGATTAGCGGAAATTGTCAACCATGGCGTAGACGGTCTGAAATGTTATCCGGGCAATGCGGTTTCCTTGGCGGATCAATTGATTACTTTGTTGCAAAATGAAGATTTAGCCCTGCGCTTGGCTGCCAAAGCGGCTGAAAAAGTCGAAAGAGAATTTTCCTGGCAGGAGATAGCGCATCAGACGCAGAACGTTTACAAACAGGTGTTGGCAGAATACAGCCAATGCGAATGGGCCGGTGTCAGGGGTGACTATCCCCGCCCCGATGCCCATATGTTTAGGGAATTGCCGCACCGTCATTAGTTTGCTTTGCCGGACATTGAGTAAGGAGGAAGCAGAAAATGAAAGCAATTATCATGGCGGGTGGGGAAGGGTCGCGTTTGCGGCCGCTGACTTGCGACCGCCCAAAGCCAATGGTTCCGTTGATGAACCGACCGATGATGGAACATATTATTGCTTTGTTGAAACGGTTTGAGCTGAAAAATATCGGTGTTACGCTTCAATATTTGCCTGAACAAATTGAGAATTATTTCGGCGACGGCCGCGAGTTTGGTGTGCAAATGCAGTATTTTAACGAGACATCACCGCTGGGGACGGCAGGCAGCGTAAAAAATGCCGGTTCTTTTCTGGATGAAACTTTTCTGGTGCTAAGCGGTGATGCGCTTACTGATTTTGATTTGCAGAGCGCCATTGATTTCCACCGTCAAAAAGGCGGTGTGGCTACCTTGGTTCTGACATCAGTTGAGAATCCGCTGGAATATGGGGTTGTAATCACCGACAAGTCCGCTCAGATTACACAGTTTATGGAGAAGCCCGGTTGGGGTGAAGTTTTCAGCGATACTGTAAACACCGGGATTTATATTTTGGAGCCGGAAGTGCTGCAGTATATACCGGAGGCAAGTAAATTTGATTTTTCTCAGGATCTATTTCCCTTGTTAATGGCTAAAGGCTATCCGCTCTACGGCTATGTTGCAGCAGGCTATTGGTGTGATATCGGCAATTTGCAGCAATATCACCAAGCGCATCTGGATGTTCTCCAAGGCAAAGTCCAGTTTAAGCCGGCGGAGCGGGAAATTGCCCCGGGCGTTTTTGTCGGCGAAGGGGCGGTGATAGAACAGGGCGCAGAAATCAGTGCCCCTGTCTTAATCGGCAGCGGTGCCCGCATTAGCCGCGGAGCTAAGGTGGAAGAATATTCGGTAATCGGTGGCAATACACAGGTAGCGCCGTTTGCTTCAATTAAGCGAGGCTTGCTTTGGCGCAACTGCTATGTGGGCAAAAATGTGGAAATCAGAGGTTCTATTTTGTGTAACCGCGTCCAGGTGATGCGTGGCTCTTCCCTGTTTGAGGGGGCGGTAGTGGGAGATGATACGGTAATCGAAGAGAACTGCACAGTTAAGCCGAATGTTAAGATTTGGCCTCATAAACGGCTTGAGAGCGGCAGCATAGTTTCGGAAAGTTTAATTTGGGGTACAAAGCCGGCTAAAAGTCTGTTCGGCTTTAACGGGATTAGCGGCATAGTCAATATGGAAGTGACGCCCGAACTGGTGGCAAAGTTAAGCGTAGCATTTGGTTCGCTGCTGGGTGAGGGCAGTCAGGTGGCGGTGAGCAGTGACGATTGGAAGGCATCCAGAATGTTAAAAGATGCTGCCATAGCCGGTTTGCTCTCCGCAGGGATTCGCGTTTATGACCTTGGCATCTCTGTGACCCCGGTCACTAGGCAGGCGGTAAAACAGTTGGGCGTAAAAGGCGGGATTCATTTCCAACTGGCTAAGGAGACGAACACACACACGCGGATCAAGTTTATTGATGCCGAGGGGTTAAACCTGACGAAGGCCTGGGAACGCAAAATTGAACAGGCGTATTACCGTGAGGATTTCAAGCGGATTCAAGGCGTCAATGTTGGTGAGACTGTGAAGCTTACAAACTACACGGAATTTTATTTGGAGGCATTGCTTCGCAGCTTTGATTTGCCGGTATTTAGCGCTAAGCGCAGAAAGGTTTTGCTTGCTTATCCTACGCCTTGGCTTTATTCTCTGTTGGTACCGTTGTTGCAGCAGCTAAACTGCGAAGTCGTGACAATCTCGTTGCCTGCGGGCGAACCGCTTACCCTTGCATTACTTCAAAATAACTTTAACGAGGTAGCGGAGGTTGTGCGGCAAATAGGAGCCGACCTTGGGGTGGTAGTTGATGCCAACGCGGAAGAGTTGGTGCTTTTTGATAAAGAAGGCCGAATTATTGCTGATGAACTCTTCTTGGCTTTGTCTGCCCTGATAGTGTTTCGCTCCGGCAAAGATGTTGCCACAGCCGTGCCTATTACTGCGCCGGCTGTGATTGAGCGGTTGGCTAAAGAACATTCAGGTCGCGTCATGCGCACTAAAACAGCGCCTCGTTCTCTGATGGAAGCATTATCCGGGCAGGAGATGCAAAGCGGCAAAATTGACCCGTTCATCCTTTCTTTTGATGCGATTGCTTCCCTTACAAAAATTCTCGAATTTTTGTCTGAGCAGGATACAGATTTGAGCGAACTATTAGACAAAATTCCGCCGTTTTTCCTAAACAAGCGGGAGGTGGCATGTTCCTGGGCTGCAAAAGGTGCTGTGATGCGCCGTTTGATTGAGGAAACAAGGGATAGTGAGGTGGAGCTGCTCGACGGAGTCAAAGTGCGCCATACTGATGGCTGGGCTCTTGTGCTGCCTGATTCGGAGAGGCCGGTTTATCGTGTTTACGGGGAAGGATATTCAGCGGAAGCGGCTGCGGAGCTGACTGATTTGTATGTAAAAAAGATAATTAAATTCCAGGAGGAACTGGATAGCAATGAGTAATACAGATTTTTCCGGCTGCTTTGCTTGTTTTAGTACTCTGAGGAAGTTCATAATCAAGTAAAAAAAAGAGGCGTAGTGAAACTAGAGTTTCGTTACGCTTCTTTTTTCCCTCACCCTAGCCCTCTGCGAGAGGGTTCGGGTGAGGGGGAGGCTTAGAACCCACTCCATCTTTGGGGGGAGAGGGCTAGGGTGAAGGGGGGTGTATAGAACCCTCTCCACCCTTTGGGGGGAGAGGGCTAGGGTGAAGGGGGGTGTATAGAACCCTCTCCACCCTTTGGGGGGAGAGGGTAAGGGTGAGGGGGGGCGTATAGAACCCTCTCCACCCTTTGGGGGGAGAGGGTAAGGGTGAGGGGGGCGAGCTTTCCCTGCTGTTATCTCTGCGGTCAAAATTCCCCTCCCTTGGAGGGGTGGTGCGCAGCACCGGGGTGGTTCTAGCCCGCTCGGTCTTCTCTCCCTCAAAAACCGCTACCACAAGAACCGTCCCTGCGGTCACTTTTTATTGAGGAAAGTATTTCTGAGGATTCTTTTTTTCCCTCACCCTAGCCCTCTCCCAGAGGGAGAGGGTATTTAGAGTATTCTTCTTCCAGAGGGAGAGGGTATTAGAGTCTTTGCCGCAGCCACTTTCGGTGCAAAGCTGCGGTAATCGAGTTGGGGAAACAGGTTATCTCTTGCCTGCAGTTTTTCCAGCCATTCTTGCTCGATGTTTGCGTTATAGATTTGTTCAAGAAGCCTGTTGAAGCGGACAATATGGTCTTCCACCCGTTCACGCGCGTAGCGCACCATAGTGCCGGAAGCCATAATAAAAGGCCAGTCACTTGCTTGTGCCAGGAGCAGCTCGCGTCCCAGCTGATTCAAGGCTTCTTTTTGTATACCGGCGGCGGCGGGAAAGTCTGCCGCCGCTTTAATCATTTTTTCCGCCGCCATGTGCAGGTGGCGGTAAGTCCAATCATTTGCCTGGTTTAGCCATACTTCATGGTAGCCTTTATCTCCCCAACTGGATGCGGAAGGTTCAGCTTCCTGCAAAGGCATATTCAGCAAGAGGTATTCACTTGGGGTAATCGGACTAAAGACTGTTTGTTCATAATAAACTTTTCTAAAGAGAACTTCCAACCAGTCTGGCCCTTCATACCACCAGTGACCAAACAATTCAGCGTCATACGGGGCGACTACGATAGGCGGGCGACCCATAACTCCTGCCAAATGTTCAATTTGGCGTTCACGGTTAAACATAAAGTTGCCGGCATGTTCTACCAGTTTTTCAGCGGCTTTTTTTGGGCAGTATGCTTCTTTGTCGTCCGATTTGCCGGTAATGCGGTAATATTTGAAGCCGGTGTGTAACCTGATTTCATCAGGATGGATGAAAGGTCTGATATATTCAAGAGGCAAATCAAAGCCGATATCCCGGTAAAAGTCACGATAATCAAAGTCTCCGGGATATCCTTCCGTTTTGCTCCAAACCTGTTTGCTCGATTCCTCGTCGCGGCCGAAAGCCGCTACGCCTGACGGGGTAATCAGCGGACTGTATGTGCCGAACGCCGGTCGTGGTTTAGCATAGCCTATACCATGGGCATCAAGGAAAAAGTAGCTGATCCCGGCTTCGCGCAAGATTTGTTCTATGCCGTAATCATACGCGCATTCAGGCAGCCAGATGCCCTTTGGCGCTTCTCCGAACAGGCGTGTATGCTGTTCCACGGCAGCATTTACCTGAGCATAAACTGCTTCCGGCTGTGTGTGCAGCAGAGGCAAATATCCGTGTGTGCCGGCACAGGTTATCAATTCAATCTTGCCGCTTTCTGCCAACCGGCGCAAGGCGGTAACCAGATCACCGTTATACCTGCTAAAAAAGCGCTGATGTGCCTCCTGAAAACGTTCTTTGTATTGTTGCGCTAAAGGGGCAAAAACAGGGTCGTTTGCTGTGCGTTCCACTTCCCTGTCTGCCAGAATTAGCAGCCTTTCAAGATAACCTTTGTACTTGTGGCGCAAGTATTCATCTTGCCACATTCCCGCTAAGGTGGGCGAGACAGAAAAGGTAATCCTGAAATCAATTTCATCAGCCAGAAGTCGTTCAAATACGCCAAATAGAGGCAGGTAGGTTTCTGTAAGCGCCTCAAAATACCATTTTTCTTCTAGGGAGAATGGATACTCAGGATGCCTTACATATGGCAGGTGAGCGTGCAGAACAATAGCCAGATAACCTTGTGACAAGCTATTTCTCCTCCTTGGTTACTGGGGTGAATGATTCGGTTGCAGCAAGGCCTGTTTGAAATTCAAAGGATGAACTGCCGCCGACAGAAAAATGGGGTTGCTGCCGCCAGAAGGCAAACATTTTCCAACTGGGATCGATAACGGCAGAGATGCTATTTCTCGGAGTGCGGATTGTGTTGGATGTGAGCATGGAAATAAAGCTGCCGTCCGGTAGAATGCGTCCCATTTCCACATAATAAGCATGGTCGGCGTGGTCAACCTGCAAGTAGTTATTGTCTGAGTGGCAGTCAAGCGTAACTTCCTTCTGTCCGCCATTTTCGAGGTCATGGATTCGCATTACCAGCCGAGCCGTATCCCAGTCAGCGCCATATCGCATCCGAAATCTGTTTTCCAGTTTTGCGGTAACTTCCCAGTAGGCAAACAGCCAATGCGGGTCCTTCGGCAGTAAAACTAAGCGGTCAATTTCATAAGCATCCGGCAGTTTCCAGCCGGCATTTAGTTCATGGCGGTCGGCTTTGCACATAATATCCTCCTTGCTTGGATGTCTGGGTAACAAACTATAGTATAGCCATTATCTTGGCTGATTATAATACCTGTCTGTTTTCTTCTGGGTTTTTTGTATAAAAAAGGGCATCCGGCGGGTAAGCTAAGCGCAAGTTTATGCCGCTTGTTCGGACTCTTTAGTAAGCTTTTTCAAAAATAATGCCGATACGCGCGTCCGGAGGAAGATGAATGGATCAAGAGCAGATGAAAAAAATTAAGCTTATTTTTGTTTTGCATAACCACCAACCGGAGGGCAATCTTTCCGAAGTATTTGAGCGGACATACCTTGCTGCGTATGAACCGTTTATCAGTGAGCTGGAACGCTTTCCCCGACTGAAAGTAGTCCAGCATTACTCGGGGATTCTTTTTGGCTGGCTGCAGGCAAACAGACCGGAGTTTATTGAACGTTTGCGACACTTAGTCACCTGCGGCCAGATAGAAATGATGGGTGGGGCGTTTTTTGAGCCGATTCTTGCGGCGATTCCCGATGCGGATAAAGCAGGACAGCTGGAAAAGCAGAGCCGTTTCATACGCGAAAATTTTCAGGTGGATGTGAGCGGCGCCTGGTTGGCGGAGCGGGTTTGGGAGCCGCACTTGGCTCAGTCGCTTTCGGAGGCGGGGATCAGCTACACTGTGCTCGATGATGCTCACTTCCGCAATGCGGGCTTTTCGGAAGAAGACACCCTTCACTATTATTTGACTGAAGAAGAAGGGAAGCCGCTCTATATCTTCCCTATCAATGAAAAGTTGCGCTATCTGGTTCCCTTTGCCGAGCCACAGGAAACTATTGATTATCTTTTTAAAATGGCTACGGCAGAGGGAGAGCGGGTGGTAGTGCTTGCTGATGACGGAGAAAAGTTTGGTTCATGGCCCGGAACAGCAGAGCTGGTCTATGACAGGCAATGGCTGCGCCGCTTTTTTACACTGCTGGAGGAAAACAGCCACTGGCTTAGTGTTACCACTTGCGCCGAATATCTAAAAGAACGGCCACCCGCCGGACGCGTATATCTGCCTGCCGGTTCTTACCGCGAGATGATGGAGTGGTCAGGAGGTTTCTGGAGAAACTTTTTTATCCGTTATCCGGAGAGCAACCAAATTCATAAAAGAATGCTGCATGTGCGGGAAAAGCTGGAGCTCTTGCCGGACGGTCCGCAGAAAGAAGAGGCGCGGGAACACCTTTGGGCAAGTCAGTGCAACTGTGCTTACTGGCATGGGGTGTTTGGCGGGCTATACTTAAATTTTCTTCGCTCCGCACTCTACAGCAGAATAATTGCTGCGGAAACTGTGATTGACCGCTTTTTACACCCGCAGCAAAGCTGGCTGGAACTGGAGAAGAAAGACTTTGATTTCGACGGTGCGGAGGAAGTTTTAGTGAGCGGCCCGGAACTTGCTTTTGTTCTTTCCCCGGCACAAGGCGGTTCTTTGCTTGAACTGGATTATAAACCGCTCCGCTTCAATCTTTTTGATGTGCTCAGCCGCCGTCCGGAAGCATATCATTGCAATATTTTTGAGCTTGCTGCCGGGCAGTGCGACAACTCGGAAATAAAAACAATTCATCAAATCACCCGGGTTAAAGAGGCAGGATTGGAGCAATTATTGATTTATGACAATTACCGTAAAGCCTCATTGATTGATCATTTTTTTTCTGTCGACACCGGACTGGAAGACTTATTGCACGGGCTTGGCACAGTTGAATTGGGTAACTTTGCCGGCAGTCCTTATCTGCTTCAAGCCGAAGAAAAAAATGGTGCGGCTCGTATCAGCCTTGGGCGGGATGGCTCAGTCGGCATCGCCGGACAGATATGGCCGGTAAGGGTGGAAAAAATGCTGACTTATCAGCCGCAGAGCGGTGAAATACGTTATGATTATCGGCTGATAAATTTTGGGGAAAGCCAATTAGCTGTGTTCTTTGCTGTAGAGTTTAATCTTAATTTTTTGGCCGGTCAGGCACAGGATCGTTATTATCATCTGCCGGGTGTAGAGTTGCAAGAGCGCAATCTTTCCTCACGCGGTGAATTGCCTCAGGTGGAGCAGATAAGTCTTGTGGATGAGTGGCTTGGCATCTCTACCCGGTTTAGTTTTGCCCAGCCTGTAAAGCTCTGGCGGATGCCGCTCGAAACTGTCTCTCAGTCGGAAGACGGCTTGGAGCGGGTCTATCAAGGGTCGACATTATTGCCCGCCTGGCAGCTCGGCTTGCAGTCCGGTGAGGCAGTCTCGCTTTCATTTATACAGCAAGTTTCTAAGCTGGAAAAGGAGGTGAGTTGATTTGAAACCGCTGCATATCGCCTTTATCTGGAACCAGCATCAACCTTATTACCAAGACAGAGTAAAAAAAGAGTATATAATGCCTTGGGTAAGGCTGCACGCGACAAAAGATTATTACCAGATGGCCGCTATTCTCCGTAATTATCCGGAGATTCGTCAGACATTTAATCTTACGCCTTCCCTGCTTGCGCAGCTTGATGATTACCTTGCCGGTGCGGATGACTATTATTTGCGGGCAAACAAAGCCGTAAATGAGTTGTCCAGGCAAGAAAAACGTTTTCTGCTCCAACATTATTTTGATATTCACTGGGAGCGTGTGATTTGCTGCTGGCCTCGCTACAGTGAATTATTGACAAAGCAGGGGCGCTGCAGAGAACCGGCTTCTGTCGACGCGGCTCTGGCTCGTTTTACAGACCAGGATTATTTGGATTTGCAGGTCTGGTTTAACCTTGCTTGGATTGATCCGGAAATTCGCCAGCAGGACGCTCAGCTTGCGGCGTTGCAGAAAAAAGGGCAACATTTTTGTGAAGCTGATAAGAAACTTGTTATCGAGAAACAATGGGAGATTATCCGGCAAGTGGTGCCGGTTCATCGTGAATTAGCCGAGAAAGGCCAGATAGAACTAATCACCACTCCCTTTTATCATCCCATTATTCCGCTGCTCATTGACAGCAGCTCCGCCTTAAGGGCATCTCCCGGGCTGCCTCTGCCGCGTACGTTTAGTTATCCTGAAGATGCCGCGGAACAGACTGTGCGGTCGATAAATCAGTTTCGCCGGCATTTCGGCAGCTCTCCTTTGGGCGTCTGGCCGCCGGAACAGGCAGTCAGTCCGGAAGCGGTCGCCATGTTTGCCGAATATGGTTTTCTTTGGACTGTGAGTGATGAAGAGATTTTGGCACACTCGCTGCACACAGAAATTTACCGCGACGGCTTCGGACACGTTCTGAATGCCGATGAGCTTTATCGGCCATATAAAGCAAAGGTGCAAGACAGGGAAATCAGCATAGTTTTCCGGGATCGTCACCTCTCAGATCGGATTGGCTTTGTCTATCATCAGATGTGTCTTGACCATGCCGTAGATGATCTGATTCACCGTTTGCACAAGATTCGGGAGAGCGTAGCCGGTCATCACGGAGCGCATCTTGTTACCATTGCGCTTGACGGAGAAAATGCCTGGGAGTGGTATCCCGACGACAAACAGGGCTTTTTGCACCGCCTCTACAGTCGTCTTTCCACAGATTCTTTGCTAAAGACTGTAACACTGGCGGAATTCTTGGCTGCACATCCGCCGGAGCGGGAACTGACTCATCTGCACTCCGGCTCATGGGTCGACCATAGCGTTACCCGCTGGATAGGCAGTGAAAGTAAAAATCGTCTATGGGAAATGCTGCTTGACGCCCGCAAAATGTTGGAGGAAATCCGCGGAACAATTTCGCCGGAACGATTTTTGCGCGCTAAAGAAAATCTGTTGATAGCTGAGGGCAGCGATTATACCTGGTGGGTAGACAGTATGCCCTATTATCTGTCGGCGCCTTTTGAGGCACTGTTTCGCAAGCATTTGCTCAATGCTTACCTTGAATGCGGTCAGCCGGTACCGGACGATTTGGAAGCGGCAGTAATCCGTCCCCATCATGGAGAACCGGCTTGGCTGGATGACCCTTTGACGGGACCTACAGCAATGGTGCAGTCAAAAATGTAATCTTGGCAGGAATCTGTGTCGTAGTGTGGAATTAATGTGTACACTGTGATACGGCGGAGGCCAAAGATGAATTCCTATAATAAAGAGCCTGATTTTTTGCGTCTGAAGCGAGAGGAAGCCCTTGGGCTTGTCAGAGCTGTCTATATTTTTTCCGGCAGTGAAGATTTCTTAATGGATGAAGCAATTCAGGCAGTCCGGCGGTTGATGGAGTGCAAAAACGGTACTGTCGATGTTACCCGTATTGACGGGAAAGTTTATTCTTTGAGTCATGTCCTCGATCTGGCGGAGACAGTTTCTCTCTTTAGTGCAAGCAGACTGATAGTCGTGTCGGATGCTCCGTATTTTGCTAAAAATGCTGATGATAAAGACGCGCTGGACAGATTATCAGCTTACCACACTCGGGGGGACTCCAGTTCCTGCATTGTAATTTGTGCGCACGATTTACTTAAAACTAATAAAACCGCAAAAGCGCTGATGGCGGCAGGTGCTCTCTACTTTTATGAACCGTTAAAGGCTGCGGCGCTCTACGCTTGGGTGCGGGAGCGGATTGCCGCCGCCGGGAAAACTGCGGACAGACCGACTTTGGATCTTTTGCTTGAGCGGATTGGGCGGGATTTGCGCCGGCTCGACGGTGAATTGGAAAAACTCTTTACATATTTAGGCAGTAAAAAAGAAATTGATGAAAACAGCGTATTGCTCGCTACCTCTCGTTCGATTCAGGGAGATATCTTTGCGCTGACGGATGCGGCAGTTTTAGGACGCACCCCAAAAGCGCTCTTTTTGCTTAAAGATTTATTGTCTGCAGGTGAACCGCCTCTGCGGATTCTCGCCATGCTTGTCAGACAGTTTCGTATGTTGGGGCAGACTCGTGAATTACTCGAAAACGGCTGTCAAGCGGCTGATCTTTCCGCTCAGTTAGGGATTCATCCTTACGCTGCGGAGAAATTAGCCGGCCAGGCCGCCTATGCGACTGATGCCATGCTTTGCCGTGCGGTCGAATTGCTGCTGCAGACCGATTTGGATATCAAACGTGGGAAAATCGACCAGGTGCTGGCGCTTGAAACATTGCTTGTTGCTTTAGGAGAAAAAAGTGCTTGACAGGAAAAAGTGCTTTAGTTATCATTGAAAATGAGAACAGGTTTCATTTTATCTTTTTTTTATTTTTTAGTGAGAACGATTATCATTTGGAGGTGTTTTTATGACAACGCTTGACAAAGTAAGGCGCGGCAAGAAAGTGGAAATTTGTAAAATAGCAGATGAACGAGTGCGCGCTCAGGCTATTCGCTTCGGCTTATGTGAAGGAAGTGTGGTTACTTGCGGGGAAAAGTTGCCTGCCGGACCGGTGGTTGTTTATGCAGGGTGGCAGGAACTGGCAATCGGTCGCAGTATCGCCTGCAAAATCACTGTTAAGGAAGCATCTTGAAATTTTTATTGGCAGGAGGTGTTTTATGAACAAGCATTGCCATAATCTTGCTGAAACTATGGAGCTGCCGCAGGGCAAAAAGCGTCTTGTGCTGGTGGGTAATCCTAATGTTGGTAAGTCTGTATTTTTTAATGAATTGACAGGCAAATATGTTGATGTCTCCAATTTCCCCGGCACGACGGTTGAAATTCATACTGCGCCTTACGGCGACTACATTTTAATGGATATACCGGGAGTTTACGGTGTTTCCTCGTTTAATGATGAGGAGCGCGTCGCTCGTGATATTATCTTACATGCCGATATAGTGATTAATATTGTGGATGCGCTTCATTTGGAGCGGGATTTATTTTTAACTCAACAGTTAATAGACATGGGCATCGCTACTGTGGTTGCTTTGAATATGATGGATGAGGCTGTCCGGAGCGGAAAAACGATTAATGTTGCCAAGCTCAGTAAGCATTTGGGTGTTCCTGTCATCCCTACAGTGGCAGTAAAGAAGGAAGGCCTCCGTGAGTTGAAGGCTGCCATTGCTAAAGCTGCTTTAGGGTATGCAGATGCGCGTATTCAGCCGGAGCTTGAGCGGCTGATGGCGACAGGAATGGGGCGAGGAGATGCGCTGCTGATTCTTGAAGGAGATGAGGAAGTAGCTTTTTGCCATGGTCAGCAAGCTTTGCCGTTGCGAGAGGAAATTTACCTGCGCCGGCGTCAGCGGGTCAATGCAATTATTGATGACGTCGTCCAGGCTAAACAAGTTATCAAGAAATGGAATAGGCTGCTTGGACAGTGGGCTGTCCGCCCCGTTACAGGTGTGCCGATTCTTTTTGCAATTTTAATGGCCATGTATTGGTTTATTGGCGTCTTTGTCGCGCAGACTGTGGTCGGTCTGACAGAAGAGACTATTATGCTGGGAATATACAGCGAATTTATTACGGCACTAATTTTCCGTTTTTTCTCCCCGGAAGGATTCTTTGGTTTACTATTAGCCGGGGAATTCGGCTTGCTGACTATGGCGCCTGTTTACTTGTTTGGCTTGCTCCTGCCGCTCGTGGTCGGTTTTTATTTAGGATTATCATTGCTGGAAGACTCGGGCTACCTGCCTCGGCTGGCAACCTTAGTTGACAGAATGCTCACCGGCTTAGGCTTGAACGGGCGCGCCATTATCCCTGTGATACTTGGCTTTGGCTGCGTAACTATGGCTACCATCACTACACGCTTGCTCGGTTCGAAACGCGAGAGGATGATTGCCACAGCGCTGCTTGGAGTCACCATTCCTTGTTCGGCTCAAATCGGTGTTATTGCCGGCTTGATTGCCCCCCTTGGTTTTGGCTATCTTGCCGTTTATATATTAATAATATTTACTGTTTTTGTTTTTCTTGGTACGGTTTTAAATAAGCTTCTGCCCGGAGAATCTACGCACTTGCTGATTGATTTGCCGCCCCTGCGTTTGCCGCAGGTTAAAAATGTGCTTACCAAGACATACCTAAAATCTTTAGCTTTTATTAAAGAAGCCGCACCGCTGTTTTTACTGGCTGCGGTGGCAATAACTGTGCTGGCATATACAGGCGCATTGACAGGGCTGCAAAATTGGTTGTCACCGTTGACTGAAGGCTGGTTGCGACTCCCAAGAGAGGCGAGCACAGCTTTTGTGATGGGGATCATGCGGAGGGACTTTGGCGCCGCAGGACTGTATAATTTAATGCTGACGCCGCTGCAAACAATGGTGGGGCTTGTTACTATCACTCTCTTTGTGCCCTGCATAGCCTGCATTATGGTGATGGTGAAAGAGCGTGGCTGGAAAGACGGCACTGCTATCTGGGGCGGTTCGCTTGTTATTGCTTTTCTGGTAGGCGGTCTTGTTGCCCGTTTGCTGGCATAGGTGAAAAAATGGCTTCCAGAAGTTTTTGCCCGCAATGTGATTTCCGAACCGAGCGATTGCTGCTAGCTTGCCCTCGCTGCCGGCAGACATTGTTGCATGAACACTGCCATAAGTGTGGACGCTGCCCTTCAACTGCGGCTGGAAAGAATAAAGAAAGAGAAGGGTCAAGGCACCATGAAAAAGACGGCGATACTTGAGCGAAAGTTGTTAAGTCAGGATTCTCTGCACATATATGAAGTATATCATGACACCGTTGAATGCCTGACGGCTGCTCTCGATGCCAGGGATCAATATACCAGAGGGCATTCCTCTAGGGTAGCTGACATGGTCGTACTGATGGCTCAGGGTTTTAAGCTGACTGCCGCTGAGTTGGAAACTATTCATATAGCCGCTCACTTGCATGATATAGGTAAAATCGCCATCCCGGATGCAATTTTGTTTAAAACAGGCTTGCTGACTGCGGAGGAAAGAACGGTTATCGAGCAACATCCGGTGATTGGCAGCAAAATTCTTTGCTCTTCACGGCATCTGCATGATGTGGCAATGCTGGTTTTGCACCATCATGAACGTTGGGACGGGCGGGGTTATCCGGCTAAACTGCAGGGGACTGCTATTCCACTCGGTTCAAGAATTATTGCTATTTGCGATGCTATCGAAGCAATGCTTTCTGATCGTCCTTACAGGAAGGCGCTTACTACGGAACAATGCCGTGAGCAACTATTGGCGGGTAGGGATGGGCAGTTTGACGCGATGCTTGTCGGGATAGCGCTTGATATTTTTTTTAGCGGTCTTCAGGCCTAGAATCAAAGACTCCGGGGAAGTTGCCCCGGAGTCTTTGCTTTAATGGCTGTAAGATTTGACAGGCAGATGATATAGATGTATGATATATGCAAAGCAACATTCCGAGACTGTCAGGAGGTCTTATTGTGGCAAGCAAAAGAATGATTATCACTATTTCAGAGCAAGAGAAGCAATGGCTTGGAAATTATAGCAAGGCGCACAACATTTCCATTGCGGAGGCTATACGAGAAGGAATTTCCTATCTCAAAGAATCTCAGAGCCAGGCACTGTATCAAAAAACAGTCAATGAAACGATGGGGCTCTGGGCAAAAGGAGATGGGTTGGAATATCAGGAACAATTAAGAAGCGAGTGGGGGTCATAATTTTGCCGGAGCGGCTTTTGGATTCTGTTATCCTGATTGACCACTTCAATGGCGTCTCCCAGGCATCAGCCTTTGTTTTTGGTTTAGACCCTGCTAAAACAGCCATTTCAGTTATCACTTATGCCGAAATCCTTGTTGGTTTTGAAGGCGCTGCTGCGGAAAAAGCGAAAGCCCTGTTGTTCCATTACGAGCTATTAAGGATTGACAGAGCAATTGCAGAAAAAACCGCAGTGCTGAGGCGCGCTTATGGTTGGAAACTCCCTGATGCTTTCCAGGCAGCACTCGCGTTAACCCATCATTTAAAGTTGTGCACAAGGAATACCAAGGATTTTGATCCTAAAGAGCACACATTTATTGAAGTGCCCTATAGTATTTAGCAAGGATCTGTGCCGGACTATTTTTCGTCTGGGGTTTTTTGTGGCATAGGATAGGATTAGGATCGTAGCTTCCCTGGACGATATAATTTTCTATACAAAAAATAAAGCACGCCGGAGGCGTGCTGCTTTTAGTTATACTACTTTGCTGCTGCTGCGGAAACTGCCTTATTCAGGCGTTTTGCAAGACGAGATTTTTTGCGGGCAGCCGCGTTCTTGTGCAGCACCCCTTTGCTGACAGCTTTATCAATCGTTTTTTTGGCAGTCAGCAATCTATCACCGGCTGTGGCAAGGTCATCTTGAGCCAGTGTGTCGCTGAAACGGCGCACAGCAGTTTTAAAAGTGTTCTTGATATGTCGGTTGCGTGCTGTCCGTTTTGCGGTTACTCTCATGCGCTTTAATGCTTGCTTTGTATTAGGCATGCGTTCACCTCCTTAAATCTTGCTTTGAAACCATTATGCTCCGCTGTTGGCGGCAACACTACTTAGCTATAAAAAGATTTCCCATGTATCACTCTCACGCCAAGAGTGAGCGTGCTTTGTAGTGCAGGACACAACAATTCTACCATGCGTTCCTTTAAAATGCAACAAAAAGTGGCGTATAGGCAAAAATGGTTTGGTTAAGCTAGGAGTAGCAAAATTATCTAGGAGGTGGAAAGTGATGATTGGTTTGATTGTTCGCTTTATAGTCTCTGCTATTGTGTTGATGCTGGTAAGCTTTCTTTTGCCCGGGTTTGCCACGTTGGGTTTTGGTGCGGCACTGGCAGCGGCGATCGTAATTGCTATTCTTGGTTTTGTGGTTGAGAGTATTTTTGGGAAAAAGATTTCTCCCCATAACCGAGGGCTTGTTGGCTTTCTCGTTTCTGCTATTGTGATTTACTTGGCGCAGTTTGTAGTTCCAGCGATGAACATCACAGTTTTGGGAGCTGCTTTGGCTGCTCTTGTTATCGGGCTAATTGACGCTTTTGTCCCTACCGAGCTGCGATAACCAAGGAGGTTAACACGTGACCGAAGTAGGCAGCAGCCGCCGCAATATTCGCACAGACTTGGCTATTGAAGCCCGGGAAATGCTGATGGGTCAAGTTAAAGAGGAAATCCCGGGAGTAAAAAGCGAAACTGAGGATTTTGGTGAAATACATGTAACAAGAGTATTTATTACTACTGCGGAAGCGGAAGAGCAAATGGGGAAAAAACAGGGTAAATATATTACGCTGGAAGTACCCGGTTTGCGGCAGAAAAACACAACACTGCAGGAAGCCGTTTCCCGACGTTTTGCCCGGGAACTTCAGTCCATGTTGGAATTATCGCCTGATGCCACCGTTTTGGTAGTGGGCTTGGGCAACTGGAATGTGACGCCCGATGCTTTAGGGCCGCGGGTAGTAAAAGATCTCTTTGTTACCAGGCATATTCTCGAATTGCAGCCGGATGTGCTGGGAAAAGGCTTCCGCCCGTTAGGAGCGATTGCCCCCGGTGTTTTGGGAATTACCGGCGTTGAAACCAGCGAGATTATTCATGGGCTGGTTGAGAAAATCAAACCTGACTTGCTGATTGCGGTCGATGCGCTTGCTGCG
This sequence comes from Clostridium sp., assembly GCA_018335695.1. Taxonomy (GTDB): domain Bacteria; phylum Bacillota; class Dethiobacteria; order Dethiobacterales; family Dethiobacteraceae; genus GPS1B09. Next base: position 54,645 of record JAGXRV010000013.1, on the reverse strand, counting down.
CGTAACTTGAGCAGATTGCACACTACAATTCAATTAGCCGATACCGGAATTACTCCGGGTTCAGGCGTGGGCAATAAGCGCAAGGGCATCACCCGTGAAACAATCGGTATTCCTGTAATCGCTGTGGGTGTGCCTACCGTAGTAGATGCGGTAACTATCGCCGATGACTTGGTAGACCACTTTTTGTCGGCCGTTATGAGAGAGGCAGGGCAGGAGTCTCCGGTTTATGCGGTAGTCAAAAGTATTGCCGAAGGTGATAAACGCAGTGTTATGGAGGAAGTTTTAGAGCCATACGGCGGGAAACTGATGGTTACGCCTAAAGATATAGACACGATGATCGAAGATGTGGCTAGGCTGATAGCGGGCGGTATTAACGCCGCTATGCATCCGTCTATTGAAAGTGAAGAAGCAGGAAAATATTTGCATTAGCGTAAAAACAGAAAGAAGATAGACTAAACAGGGAAGCCGTTCGGAGCGCTTCCCTGTTTTGCTTATAGCATATCTGCACAAAGTCAGCATACAAATTAGAGATGCAGCAAATTATTTTGGGATAGCGGGAGGGATTGACGTGGCCAAAAGTGCATTTTTTAGGATACGCAGCAAAAAATGGTCGGGGAAAAACAGAAAAAAGCGTAGGAATTATTTAATTTTAATCTCAGTTCTCGTATTAACTCTGGCTCTGGTAGCACTAGCGGTGCGTTCGCCCGCTTCTTTTACACAACCTGTCTTGCCGGCAATAACAGGCAGCGCCGCCTTAGCAGAAGTGAGGCCGTTTTTTGATTCCACCCTTTACTTGCGGATACTTGCCCAAGTGATCCCCGGTTTTCAGGAAGCTTTTCCCCGGGAAGCAGTTGGAGATGCAGTCCTTGCGGAGGAAGGCTTTATCAAAGCAGGTAGATTTGCAAATCCAAGTGACCCGAAGCATATTTTAGCAACGCAAATCCCTTTTTTGGTAGATGCAAATCTGCCGTCGTCAACCGCTGTTCAAAAAGTAGGCACGGAGCAATCTTCCGGGGAGCAAGTTTCCGCAGAAGCCAGAGTTATTTTCCCGGTTCAGCGCCCATTGGCTGGGCAGGGGAAAGTGCTGATTTACCATGTTCATACGACAGAGTCTTTTGTGCCGACATCCGGGCTGAAGTTTACGCAGAATTTAGAGTTGACGGTCGCTCATCTGGGGGAGACGTTGGCTAATATTTTGCGTACTGAGCATGGCATTCCCGTGTTGCATGACAAAACGATTCACGACCTTCCCCGCAGCACAGCTTATCAAATTGCTCTGCCGACGATTAAGTCCATGCTGGCGGCCAACCCTGATGCCCGGCTTGTGATTGACTTGCATAGAGACGGGGTAGCAAGAAATGTGAGCACTACCCAACTGGACGGGAATGCAGCCGGTCGGGTGATGTTTGTGGTGGGTACCAGGCATCCAAACTGGCAGCAGAATTATCAGCAGGCAATGTTTTTGCACCAGCGGCTGGAAGAATTGGCTCCGGGTCTTTCCCGTGGCGTTCGCGAGCGCCCTTTGGTATACAATCAGCATATTCATCAAGGGGCTCTGCTGATTGAGGTGGGAGGGCATGAAAACTCTTTGGCGGAAGCCTTGCGCACTATTCCCCATCTGGCTACAGCTTTGGCGGATCTGTACAACTCGGGAATATGATGCATAGATAATTATTTGTATTGGCATAAATAAACAAAGTCTTGTGTTTGCGGAGGAAAAGTTTAAAAATGAAAAGGAAAACGGTTTGTGCCTTTTTTCTGATGCTTTTGTTTTCTCTTTTTCTTTTGTCTGCGGGGCTTCGCGTCACTGAACTGGGCTCACAGCAAGTTAGCGGGCGGCAAGGTGCGCCTCAGGCGCTCCGCGTATATCGCAATAATGCCGGTGGCTGGGTTTTGGTATTTGCCGGGCAAGAGTGGCAGTTGCCAACTTGGCCTTGGTAGCGTAAAATCACAGACTAAACACACAAAAAGCGCCTTTTTCTATACATTTCCAGTTGCGTGCGGTATAATGTCTTTGAGGTGGGCATCTTGGAAAATATGCTTGAAATGCGCAAGTTGAGGAACATTGTCCTTCTGCATAGTGAATTGGATAGGATTCTAAAAGAATTAATAGTTATGGGTGCCAAAAGGATTATTCATTTTGGCTCTTCTGCTTGCGGTGAGGCTGGCCTGGACAGTGACCTTGATTTGATTGTCGTTATCCCAAGCGAAGAGAATTTTCCTGACAGGATCGCCGCGTTGTATAAAAAAATCAGGCCGAAAGCGGCCGTTGATTTGTTAGTTTATACTCCCGCAGAGTTTGACGAGATGAAAGAAAGTAATATGTTTTTGAAAAACGCGTTACGGGAGGGGAGAATACTTTATGAAACGGAGCCCTAAGGACGAAGGTTTGCGTTGGTTCGAGCAGTCCGAAGCAGATTTGCTCGGTGTACAAGTTTTATTTGATAATAATCTATACCATTTGGCATGCTTTATCGCTCAGCAGGTTGCAGAAAAAGCTATTAAAGCTTTTCTTTATGCTCGGGGAGAACAGATAGTCACCGGCCATTCCGTGACAGCTCTGGCAACCTGGGCAGAGCAATTTGACGCAGCTTTTGCCGCGCTTAGAGATGAAGTTGCCATTTTGGACGGTTACTATATTCCCACACGTTATCCTAACGGAATTCCCGATAGTATTCCGGCCAAAGTTTATACCAGAAAACCGGCGGAAGAAGCTTTGCGTTTGGCAGAAAAAACTATCGAGTTCGTCCGGCCGCGCATGGGGGACAGGTGATTTGTCCCACTCGTCCACGCGACCACCCCGCCCTTGCGGGCACCCCTCCAGGGGAGGGGAATTTTTGTAGCACTGGTGGAATCATGGTTCACAGTAAAATCATGGTTTGCTTGTCACTCTCCTGCCGGAATGCTATAATGTTCTCGAGGATTGACAGGAGGATGACGATGCAGCAAAGCCAAATTCGCAATTTTAGTATTATAGCCCATATAGATCACGGTAAATCCACATTAGCCGATCGTCTGCTGGAATATACCGGCGCGCTTGCGAAGCGGGAGATGGCTGAGCAGGTTCTTGATCAGATGGATTTGGAAAGGGAACGTGGAATTACAATTAAACTGCAGGCGGTGCGTCTGCGTTATCTTGCCAAAAACGGGCAGGAATACAGCTTAAATTTGATTGATACGCCGGGACACGTTGATTTCACTTATGAAGTTTCCCGTAGCTTAGCGGCTTGCGAAGGGGCGCTGCTCGTAATTGACGCGGCTCAGGGGATTGAAGCGCAGACATTGGCTAATGTCTATCTGGCGCTCGAAAACAATCTGGAAATCATCCCGGTGATTAATAAAATAGATTTGCCTAGCGCCGATGTGGATAAGGCAAAGCGGGAACTTGAAGAGATTATCGGCTTGGCGGGAGATGACGCGGTGCTTGCCTCGGCTAAAGCAGGCATTGGGATTGAGGAAGTCCTGGAGGCTGTCGTAAATAGGATACCGCCGCCGACCGGCGAAGTTGATGCACCGTTGCGCGCTTTAATTTTTGACTCTCATTATGATGCCTACCGCGGTGTTGTGGCATATGTGCGAGTGATGGAAGGTCAAATTAAGGAGCGCATGAAAATAAAGATGATGAGCAACGGCAAAGTATTTGAGGTGGCGGAGGTAGGCGTTTTTCGCCCGAGGATGACTAAGATAGATACTTTGAATGCCGGCGAAGTAGGCTATCTGGTAGCCGGAGTCAAAAATGTGAAAGATACCCGGGTGGGCGACACTATAACTGCGGCAGAGCGGCCTGCAATCCAACCTCTGCCCGGTTACCGACGCGCTAATCCCATGGTTTTCTGCGGGCTTTATCCTGTAGACAGCGCCGATTATGAAGATTTGCGGGACGCATTGGAGAAGCTTAATCTAAACGATGCCGCGCTTACTTATGAGCCGGAAACATCGGCAGCGTTGGGGTTTGGCTTTCGTTGCGGTTTCTTGGGGCTTCTACATATGGAGATTATCCAGGAGCGGTTGGAGAGGGAGTATCAGCTTACGCTGATCACAACTGCTCCAAACGTTGTTTATCGGGTAAATTTGCATAACGGAAATATGGTCAGCATTGATAATCCCGCACGCCTGCCAAACACTGCCGAGATTCTTTCTATTGAGGAACCATATGTCACAGCACGCGTTATAGTGCCAAACCAGTATGTCGGTCAGGTAATGGAGCTTTGTCAGGAGAAACGGGGTATCTTTGTCAATATGGAGTATCTCGAAGCCACACGGGCGGTCTTGACTTATGAGATGCCTCTTTCAGAAATTGTTTTTGACTTTTTTGACTTGCTTAAATCGAAGACACGAGGCTATGCTTCCTTAGATTACGAATTATTGGGCTACCGTGTTTCCAAACTGGTAAAAGTTGATCTGCTGATTAACGGTGAAGCGGTAGATGCGTTGTCATTTATTAGCCATGTTGACAGAGCCTATCAGCGGGGGCGTGGGTTGACTGAGAAGCTGCGGGAAATTATCCCGCGACAAATGTTTGAGGTGCCGCTCCAAGCCACCATCGGACAGAAGGTTATCGCGCGGGAAACGATTAAAGCCATGCGTAAAAATGTGCTTGATAAGTGTTACGGCGGCGATATCACACGTAAGCGAAAGCTTTTGGAAAAGCAGAAAGCCGGCAAAAAAAGGATGAAACAAGTAGGCAATGTGGAGATTCCACAGGAAGCCTTCATGGCTGTGCTGCGGATTAATTGAGCATGAAAACTGCAGTTTACATCCATATTCCCTACTGTGCATCAAAATGTATTTACTGCGATTTTCTCTCTTTTCCTAATTTGTCAATCAGTCCGGCAGCATACTTGCGTGCGCTCGAGCAGGAACTTGTTTTGCGCAGTCGGCAACTGCGGGAGGAAGGCGCTTTGGCCGATACCGTCTATATTGGCGGCGGCTCACCGACAGTGCTTTCCGCATCTGAGTTATCTGCGCTTTTGTCTGCCTGCCGGACATATTTGCCGTTAGCCAATGATACAGAATGGACTGTCGAAGTTAATCCCGGCACTATTGACCACCATAAAGCCGTTGTGTTGCGTGCCGGCGGCGTAAACCGTATCAGCCTAGGCGTTCAAGACATAAACGACGACAGGCTCGCTCTCCTTGGGAGGACACATACCTTCTCTCAGGCCAGGCAAGCCTTTTCTTTGTGCAGAAAGTTTTTTGACGTTTTATCTGTAGATGCGATGATTGGCTTGCCCGGTCAAAGAGCGGCTGATTCCGCAGAAACGCTGCGGGAACTTTGTGCTTGGCAACCGGATCATTTTTCTCTTTACGGATTAAAAGTGGAGGCAGGCACCAGGCTTGACGAGTTGCTGGAGCAAGGAGAGTTAACTCTTCCCTCAGAAGAGGAAACGCTGCTTATGATGCAACAGGGCAGGGAGATTTTGATTGCACACGGTTTTAATCATTATGAGCTTGCTAATTTTGCCAAACCCGGTCATCAATGCCGCCATAATTTGCGCTACTGGGAAAATCGCCCGTATCTGGGTGTGGGACTGGGCGCACATTCTTACTTGCGCAACTGCCGTTGCCGCAATACGGCAGATTTTCAGCTTTACCAAAATTCTCTGCTGGCTGGTATTTTGCCGCCGGCGATTAGCCAACCTGTCCAAAAACGCGAGGAAATGGAAGACACAATGATGCTTGGGCTCAGGCTTACTCGGGGAGTGTCCTATAAAGAATTTCAGCGCCGCTTTAGGCTTGACTTGCGCATGTTGTTTGCCGAAGAAATCAGCAGGCTTGTGGAGAGAGGTTTAATTGAATGTGATTCGGAGGCAATTCGCCTCAGCCGGCAAGGATTGCCGCTAGCCAACCTGGTTTTTGCCGAGTTTATCACTGTCTAATCTTGACAACAACCTGCCTGAAATGGTATTTTTGTAATAGCTTTAGCACTCACTAACAGAGAGTGCTAAATAAGGAGGAAAACAAATGGCTGGATTGAGTGACAGAAAACAAAAAATCCTCAAAGCCGTTGTTACCGACTATATCCAAACGGCTGAACCGGTAGGTTCCAGGTCTATTTCCAGGCGCTATAAATTGGATCTCTCCGCAGCTACCATTCGTAATGAAATGTCGGATCTGGAAGAGCTAGGCTTTTTGACTCAACCCCATACGTCGGCGGGCCGGATTCCTTCACAGCAGGGTTACCGTTTTTATGTGGATGCTCTGATGGGTCCGCCTAGTTTGTCACGGCAGGAAGAGGCATATCTGGCTAATGTTTTTACCCAGTTGCAAAAAATGCGGGAAATCGATCAAATTATTCAGCAGACGGCCAAGGTATTATCGGTATTGACCAGTTATACGTCGTTGGTACTGGGTCCGCAGTTTCGTCACAGCACATTTAAACAGATGCGCTTGGTGCCTTTAGATGAGGAAAAAGCTTTAGTAGTACTGATTACAAGTACCGGGCATATTAAGCATAGAGTAATTAATCTGCCGCAGGCGCTAAACGACCAGGAACTAGGCCAGATTGTCAGCTATCTTAATGAGCAGCTGGCGGGTCAAACGATTGAAAGTCTTTCTGCAACCCGGCTGAGGCGGTTGCGCAGCGACCTTTATGCCCGGATTGATTTGCTCAGTCAATTGTTGCAACTTCTGGAGGAGAGTTCGACTGACGGTGAAGGGAGAGTATTTCTCGGGGGGACTTCCAACATTCTTAACCAGCCGGAATTTAAGGATGTTGAGAAAGTTAAACATCTTTTAACTTTGTTTGAGGAAGGCAGCAGGCTTTCTTTTGTCCTGGAAACATCTTCGGAGGGCGTTTCGATTCGCATCGGCACCGAAAATGTTATTACCGAAATGAGTGACTGCAGCTTAATTACCGCTACCTATCAGTTGTATAATCGTCCTGTCGGAGCAATTGGCGTATTGGGGCCTACCCGTATGGAATACTCCCGGGTAATCACAATAATTGAACATATTGCCAGTCACTTGAATTTTGTGGTGCAAGATCTATGATGGGTGAGGTGATGTAGATGAGTGAGGAAGAAAAAAAGATTTTTACTGAAGAAGAAATGCTTTCCGGCGAGCCGGAAAAAAGCAGGCAAACGCCAAACAACATTGATAGTTCCGAATTGGTCAGGTTGCAGGAGGAGAATGTCCAGCTTTTTGCCCGGTTGCAGCGTCTGCAGGCAGATTTTGATAATTATAGAAAGCGGGTGAAAGCAGAAAAGCAGGAATGGACTGCACAGGCGGTCTGCGAGATTGTTAGAGAACTTTTGCCTGTGATTGATAATCTTGAACGTGCTTTGGAGGCAGGTGGTTCCGCTGAATCATTGCTCTCCGGGGTGGATTTGGTGACTAAACAGTTTCTGTCTGTGCTAAACAAGCATGGGCTGAGCACAATTGAAGCATGCGGCGTTCAGTTTGACCCCACTTGCCACCATGCTATTATGCAGTTGGAATGCGCTGAGCAGGAAAATATGGTCGTAGAAGAGTTGCAAAAAGGGTACAGGCTTAACCAGCGTTTGCTTCGTCCCAGCATGGTAAAAGTGGCAAAATAATTTTTTAAAGATATTATAGAATTTGACAGGAGGAAATAAAATGGGTAAAGTAATCGGCATTGACCTTGGAACAACAAACTCCGTGGTTGCAGTAATGGAAGGCGGGGAACCGCAAGTAATTGCTAATGTTGAAGGCGAGAGAATCACACCTTCCGTCGTAGCGTTTAGTAAAGCGGGAGAGTTGCTGGTGGGGCAGGTGGCTAAGCGTCAGTCAATCACTAATCCTGAGAGAACGATTGCCTCGATTAAACGGCAGATGGGGACTAATCATACTGTTAAAATTGACGGAAAAAATTATACGCCGCAGGAAATTTCTGCGATGATACTGCAGAAGCTGAAAAAAGATGCGGAAAGTTACCTTGGGGAAAAAATTGACAAAGCGGTTATTACTGTGCCGGCCTATTTTACAGACGCTCAGCGTCAGGCAACAAAAGATGCCGGCAAAATTGCCGGGCTTGAAGTGCTGCGTATTATCAACGAGCCTACCGCTGCGGCTCTTGCTTATGGCATGGATAAAGGAAACGACCATACAATTCTTGTTTTTGACTTGGGCGGCGGTACGTTTGACGTTTCGATTCTGGAGTTGGGTGACGGCGTTTTTGAAGTAAAAGCGACCAGCGGCAACAACCGTCTTGGTGGAGATGATTTTGATGAAAAAGTAATTAACTATCTGGCGGAGCAGTTTAAAAAAGAGCAGGGCATTGATTTAAGAACTGATAAAATGGCGCTGCAGCGTTTAAAAGAGGCGGCAGAAAAAGCCAAAATCGAACTTTCTAATTTGGCTACCACGAATATTAATTTGCCATTTATTACCGCCACTGCAGAGGGCCCCAAACATTTGGATATGAACTTGACCAGGGCAAAATTTAATGAACTGACTTCAGATTTGGTGGAAGCTACTATGGGGCCGACACGCAGCGCCCTAAAGGATAGCGGCCTGAAAGCGGAGAATATCGACAGAGTAATTTTAGTAGGCGGCTCTACCCGCATTCCTGCGGTGCAGGAAGCGATTAAAAACCTGATCGGCAAAGAACCGCACAAAGGTGTCAACCCTGATGAGGTAGTAGCTTTAGGTGCGGCGATTCAAGCCGGTGTATTGGCGGGAGAAGTAAAAGATGTGTTGCTTTTGGATGTTACCCCGCTTTCTCTGGGTATAGAAACTTTGGGCGGAGTTTTCACCAAAATTATTGAACGTAATACCACCATTCCTACCGCAAAGAAGCAGACTTTCTCCACTGCGGCAGACAGTCAGACACAGGTAGAGATTCATGTGTTGCAGGGCGAAAGGTCTATGGCAGCCGGCAATAAAACATTAGGTCGCTTTACTCTCGACGGTATTCCGCCGGCTCCGCGCGGCATTCCGCAGATTGAAGTGTCTTTTGATATTGATGCCAACGGAATAGTCAATGTGTCGGCTAAAGACAATGCCACCGGCAAAGAACAAAAAATTACTATCACCGCTTCATCAGGATTGAGCGAGAAGGAAATTGACGAGATGATTAAAAACGCGGAGCAATTTGCCGCAGAAGATGAGAAACGCAAAGAATTGGCGGAAGCGCGCAATGAGTCTGATTCACTTTGCTATTCAACGGAAAAAATGCTGCGTGATTTGGGAGATAAAGTTGACGGCTCCCAAAAAGAGGAAATTGAGGCGGCTATCGCTAAGCTAAAGGAGCTATCGTCCAAAGAGGATATTGCCGCCATGCGCAGCGAAATGGAAAAATTGACAAAGCATTTGCATGAACTGTCGGCTAAGCTTTACCAGCAACAAGCCGGTGAGACACAGTCTGCAGATGAAGGCGGGCAGGCTGAGACGGTAGATGCTGAATATGAGGTCGTTGACGAAGATAAAAAATAGTGAAGCGTAAGGAATGGGAGTAAAAATGGCTAAGCGAGATTATTATGATGTCCTGGGCGTGTCAAAGGACGCCACTTCCGACGAGATAAAAAAAGCGTACCGGAAATTGGCAAGGAAATATCATCCGGACGTTAATCAGAGTGATCAGGACGCGGAGAACAAATTTAAGGAAATGAAAGAAGCCTTTGACGTGCTTAGTGAGCCAAGCAGTCGTGAGTATTACGACCGCTTTGGTCATGCGGCCGAACAAGGAGCCGGCGGTTTTAACGGTTTTGGGCAAGGCGGCGGCTTTGGATTTGAAGATATCTTTGACACATTTTTTGGCGGTGGCGGCGGACGCAGAGCAAACGGCCCGCAGCGGGGAGCAGACCTGCGCTTAGATTTGGAAATCAGCTTGGAAGACGCTGCATTCGGATTGGAAACAATTGTAAAAGTGCCAAGAGCCGAATCATGCGACACATGCGGTGGCAGTGGGGCAAAGCCCGGCACTCAGCCTGAAACATGCACATATTGTAACGGCAGCGGGCAGCAGCAGGTTGTTCGTAATACGGCATTTGGCCGTTTCGTCAGTGCCAGGACTTGCGAAGCCTGTCGCGGAGAGGGGACTTTTATAAAAGAACGCTGCCCCGCTTGCCAGGGCAGCGGGAGTCGGCAGCATGAGCGGCAAATTGAAGTCAAAATCCCGGCGGGGGTTGATACAGGCTCCCGTTTGCGTGTCTCAGGTGAAGGAGCGGCAGGCAGCCGCGGCGGTCCTCCCGGAGATTTGTACTTGTTTATTCATGTTAAGCCTCATCAGCTTTTTAAACGCGACGGTGATGACATTATTGTCGAAATGCCGGTTTCGTTTGCTCAAGCCGCACTGGGTACGGAACTGGAAGTGCCGACACTTGATGGGAAGGCGCGCATTAAAGTGCCTGAGGGAACTCAGCCGGGCACTTTATTTCGCCTGCGCGGCAAAGGGATTCCCCGTTTACGCGGCTATGGCAGGGGCGACCAGCATGTCCGGGTGAACGTGGTTATTCCAAAAAAGGTTGCGGGGAAGCAGCGAGAACTGTTGCGTGAATACGCTAAGCTTGCCGGCGAAGAAATCGGCCATCATGATAAAGGTATAATTGACAAGATGAAGGACGCGCTAGGAGGAAAATAGCGTGCAATGGTTAGAAGTTAAAGTTGTTACAGGACGGGAGAGCACCGAAGCAGTCTCGGAAAAGCTGATGAGTCTTGGTGCGGGAGGTGTGTCCGTCCATGATCAAATGGACTGGGCGGCTGCCAAACACGCAGGACTGGGTGAAATTTTCCCAGCCCTGCCTGCAGCCGAAAGTGACCCGGTAACGATTAAGGGATATTTCCCCCTTTCTTTTTTAGAGGAGGGCAAAGAAGAAGAATTAAAATCATTTTTATCGGCGCTGCCTTCTTTTGGCCTGGCGCCGGCTGTGTTTTCAATCAGCCGGCTTGAAGACCCGGACTGGGAGCAGGCATGGAAACAATACTGGGAGCCAACACCGGTAGGAGATAAGCTGATGATTCTGCCGGCGTGGCTGGATGCTTTGCCGTGGCCGGGCAGACTCGTTCTCCGTCTCGATCCCGGGGCTGCTTTTGGTACCGGAACACATGAGAGTACACAGCTCTGCCTGGAATTGATGGAAACCGAAATTTTAGGCGGAGAGACAGTTTGTGATTTGGGCAGCGGCTCTGGGATTCTGGCTTTGGCCGCTAAACTGCTTGGTGCGGGTGATGTTTTGGGTGTTGATCTCGAGGAGGCGGCAATTCGTGCCGCCACTAAAAATGCTGAGCTGAATGGGATGCAGCTAACCTTTATCCGTGCTGACTTATTTAGCGAAGAAGTATGGAGTGTACTCAAACAGGCAGATCTTATTACCGCAAATTTAACAGCAGATGCGTTACTAACTGTAAGCAGCCGCCTTCGCCAGCTATTGTTTCCGGGCGGGCGGCTGATTGTTTCCGGGATTGTGCGTCACCGTCAAGGCGAAGTTCTGGCAGCTTTTTTGCGCGAAGGTTATCAGCTTAAAGAAAAACGAAGTGCCGGCGAGTGGGTGACACTTCTGCTGGAGCTGAAATGATGAATCGTTTTTTTTATACACCAAGCCAGCTTGAAAATGAGGACACTGTCAAATTAAGCGGTGAGGAAGCGTATCATCTGCTGCGTGTTCTGCGCGCTTCCGTCGGAGAAACTCTGGAGTTATGCTGCGAGACAGGCGTGTGTCGTCGGGCTGAGATTCTTGCTATTGATAAAAACAGCGTTCTTTGCCGTTTAGGAGACTTTTTGTCTGACAGTGAGTCTTCTATTCAGTTTAGTGTCGCTTTCGGTTTGTTGAAAGGAGATAAGACAGAGTTTATTTTACAAAAAGCTACCGAGTTAGGTGCCGCAGGTTTTATTCCCTTCACCAGCGGTCGGACTGTGGTTAGACCTGATAAAGAGATGGAAAATCGCAGGCAGCGCTGGCAGAAAATCATTCGCAGTGCCGCAGCCCAGTCGCGCCGCAGTCTCATTCCGCCCATTCAGTCACCGGCCTCCTGGCTGCAACTCCTCGAGCTGGCTAAAAGCTTTGATAAGGCATTGCTCTTTTGGGAAGGCGAGGGAGGAAAGCGTCTTTGCGCTGTGCTGCAGAATCCTCAGCCTAAGAGCCGGGTTCTGTTGGTGACTGGGCCGGAAGGCGGCTTTAGTGAAGAAGAGGTATTTGCAGCGAAAAGTCACGGTTTAGAGTCAGTTACACTTGGTCCTCGGATTCTGCGGGCGGAAACTGCCGCTCTCGTTGCGTTGGCAGTTTCTCTTTATCAGGTGGGGGAGATGGGAGGGTAAAGAATGGCGACGGCAGCTTTTTTTACGCTGGGCTGTAAGGTGAACCAGACGGAAACTGCGGCTCTTCAGCAGCTTTTTGTGGAAGCGGGTTATCAGCCGGTGCCTTTTGATGGATTTGCTGATGTCTATGTAATCAATACCTGTACCGTCACTCAGCTAGGCGACAGAAAGTCACGGCAAATGATTCGCCGCGCAAGGAGAGCTAATTTAGCTGCTGTAATTGTTGTGACAGGCTGTTATGCTCAGGTTTCCCCGGATGATGTGCTGAAAATTCCCGAGGTAGATTTAGTCGTCGGCACACATGCGCGCGACAGGTTGCCCGAACTTATAGAAGAAGCAAAAAAAGGCCGCCTCAACTGTGTAGTGCCTTTAGCAGAGAAAAAGAGTTTTGAAGCTTTGCCTATTGCGCAAACAGAAGGTCGGAAAAGAGCTTTTTTAAAAATTCAGGAAGGTTGCCGTCAGTTTTGTTCCTACTGCATTGTTCCGCATGCCCGAGGATCTATTTATAGTCGCCCGCCAGAAGAGACGGTTATGGAAGTAAAACGATTGGCTAAACAGGGTTTTCATGAATTGGTGCTCACCGGTGTCCACCTTGGTTCCTACGGCGCTGATCTGCCGGGAGAAGTTGCTCTAAGCGATCTGCTCAGACAGCTTGCGTCTCTTTCCGGAATTCGCCGGATTCGTATTTCATCTATTGAACCAACGGAAATTACGCCGGATTTAATTGAAGTGATCTCGGATAACCCAAGCATCTGCCGCCACCTTCATATTCCCTTGCAAAGCGGTGACGATCTTGTATTGCGCAGGATGAACCGAAAATATGACGCGGCAGAGTTTTTTCAACTTGTCTGTTGGCTGCGGTCGCAATTGCCCGGTATTGCTTTGACAACCGATGTGATGGTAGGCTTTCCGGGCGAAACGGAAGAACAGTTCAAACATACGTTGGGTCTTGTGGAGAAAAGCGCTTTTAGCCGCGTCCATGTTTTTAAGTATTCGCCGAGGGAGGGTACCCCTGCCGCCGCTTTTCCTGAACAGGTGACGGCGGCGCAAAAGGAAGAACGAAGCAGGCGCTTGATTGCTTTAGGCAGTAGACTTTCTGCTGCTTTCCGTCGGCAGTTTATTGGCAAAACTGTCGATGTCTTATTTGAAGAAACTGTCGGCGAAGGTAAGTTGGTGGGGCTGACGGAGCATTATGTCCGGGTAACCGCCAACGCACCGGAAGCCATTTTAGGCGAAATTGCCGCCGTTAGAGTCGGAGGAGAACAGAACGACGGACTCTATGGAACAACTGAGCTTTAACGAATAATATTCCCCTCACCACAAGAACCGTCCCTGTGGTTGGTTGGTAAATTTATCGTAAAAGAGGTTCCTTCGCCGGGTGAGCTTTCCGCTTGGATTTTGCCGCCGTGGGCAAGGATGATTGCTTGGGTGATGACAAGACCCATGCCGGTGCCGGTTTCTTTTGTCGTATAAAAAGGCGTGAAAATCCGTTCCATTATTTCCGGTGCGATTCCTATCCCGCTGTCAGAAATGCGGATTGTAACCGATTCTGTTTTTTCATCATAAGAGGTATAGACAGAGATAGTTCCTCCGTGTGGCATGGCTTGGATAGAATTATTAAAAAGGTTAAGGAATACTTGGATAATTTGATTTTCATCAAGGTAAATTTGCGGCATATCTGGTGCAGGAAAAATTTCAATCCGTACTTTTTTATGCAAAAATTCACCGTAGAGCAGGGAGGATGCTGATTTTAGCAAAGTATGTAGTTGTGTCAGCGTTCTTTGTGGTTTATCCGGCCGGCTAAAGCGGAGAAAGTCGGAAATAATCTGATTAGTCCGTCTTAACTCATCCTGCAGCAAAGTAAATGATTCTGGCGTATTGCACAGTTTTTTACACCTGCTTTCAATCAGTTGGAGGTATCCTTGGATTACTGTGAGCGGATTGCGGATTTCATGAGCTACTCCCGCGGCAATCTCTCCGGCAAGAGTCAGTTTTTCTAAATGTTGCGTATGTGCTTGGAGCTGCTTGTTTGCCAAAATTTGCTGCTGCAAAAGTTCAATAACATTTCGTATCCAGTTCGCGATAATTGTCAGCAGAAAATATTTTGTCATCAAAGGGAAGACTGCCGGATTGGCAAAAGAAAAATATTTAGGGCTTGCTGTTTCCGTTGCAAGGACGGTTGCGGCAAGATGCGTGGCAAACACGGCTGAGGTGAGTCCTGGTGCAAAACCGCAATAATAGGTATTTGCAAAAATCAGCAAATATAATAGATAAAGAATCAGCCGCCATTCCTCGATAGTAAGCCATTCCTGCCGATAGACAAGGAGGAGAAAGGCAAAAAGGAGGACGGTTGTGACGAAAATCACTATTTTAAAGGCTAAAGGGTAGGAGCGCTCTGAAAAGAAACGTTTTGTGTAATATTCAGGCATTGATTTTAGCCTCGTTTCTATCCTCTGAATACTTTGTATTCTTCGCTAATTATTAAATTTTTCCTGCAAGTATATCCACTCTTTTCCAGGGACATATTTTTTCTTCGCCGTGAATAGGATGGAAGCGAAGAAAGAGGATTGGAAAAGAGGTGGCAATATGGGTAAAAAATTGCTTGTGGTGGAAGCGAGACGACTGCTCCCGCTGTTGTTCCTCCTGGTATTGCTGGTTTCTCTCTCGGTGTACGACACGTTTCGTGCCAGCCCTACAGTAAAACCGGAGGATGCCGCAGCGAAAGGACAGGTTAGTTTCACTACAGCCGATAAGGGGGAGATGAAGGATAATCCTTCTTTCCGCGTGGCGGCTGACCAGGCAGGCTGGGCTGCAGTTGTGGACGAATGGTCTATTGTCTTGCCGCAGTATCCTTTCCAACCACAGCACGAAGTCGCGCTTTTTGCGCTTCATGCTGAAGTGGAAAGCCTAAAGTCTCTCGCTAAGTCGGCAGGGTCAATGGATGTGGAAGTGCGTGTTAATCCGAAACGCGACTATTTCCATGTGGTAACAGTGCCGGCTGCCGATGTAACGATGCAGGGTGGAGAAGTAACCTGGACTTTTGTGGACAGGAGAGGGAATATCCTGGAACGGTTTACAGTGGGTGGAGTCAAGGAAACAATGGCAGTAGAAGCTCCCAGGAAATAATAAGTTAAGGCATGCCTCCCGGCATGCCTTAACTTATTATCGGGGATTTCCGCTTCACGCCTAACCTCGCCTTGCCCTCACCCTGACCCTCTCCCAGAGGGAGAGGGGACTAAATATTAATACCCTCTCCAAAGGTGGAGAGGGAAATATAATACCCTCTCCACCTTTGGGGGGAGAAGGCTAGGGTGAGGGGGGGTTGCAGAGGGCAAGAGGGAGCGGGGATTTTCAGGCATCCAAGACACACAACCCTCTCCACCTTTGGGGGGAGAGGGCTAGGGTGAGGGGGGGGTTGCAGAGGGCAAGAGGGAGCGGGGATTTTCAGGCATCCAAGACACACAACCCTCTCCACCTTTGGGGGGAGAGGGCTAGGGTGAGGGGGGGGTTGCAGAGGGCAAGAGGGAGCGGGGATTTTCAAAAAAGGTCAAACAGTTTTTGACGGACTGCGGCTACTTTGCTAAAATCCATGGAGCGTGTATAGAAGGTTTCCAATCGCTGATGATTCTCCTTGGCGTTGCGGATCATTGTAACCGCTTTTTCAAGCAGGTACCAGAATCGATCTTGATTTTCCGCCCGTTCATTAGCAAAGGATTTCAAGATGGCAGGATTTGTGAAGCGGCTAAGTGCTAAGATATGTTGCTCTTGCGGAGGTTGAGAGGACGGCAGCGCAAAGCTATGTGGATAAGTTGCTTTGACGAATGCTGTTTGCAGAACCGGAATTGCGACTGCGTCGAAGCGATCCGGGTCAAAGGCGCAGCGGTAGACATTCGTGCTATGTCCTGCACTAATTACTGCTTCATGGATCTGGCGGAGCAGAGTTGATTTGCCTGAACCGTGGTCTCCTATGAGCAGGTAGAAACGCTTAAAATCCTGAAAAATTGACGGATAGAAGTTAATCAGGCCGCCCGGAGTAATCGCGCCGCCAAAAAGATGACGTTCCTGTCGATTGCCGTTTGCCGGCGGCAAGGAGGCAACCAATTGGTTAAGCAAGCGGTGGCTCATCTGAGAGAGTGCAGGATAATCCATGGCCTGCCGCATAAAGTAGCGGATCTTTTCGAGTACGACTCCGGCTTCCTGTAAGTATTGATATGCTTGGGTAAACCATTCGCCGTTTTTGTCGATCAAGGCGGCAATTTCTTTTTTGAATGGGCGCAAAGCCGCTGCATCCCAACAATCTCCCAGATTGATGATTTCATCGTAGGCACCCGGGAGCTTCGGGTCAATTACATGCGGCGCAGTCCCGTCGACAAGTACAAGTCCAATGGCTGGCACAGATAAGCCATCAAGAGAGTTCTGGTCAGAAGAACAGTAAAATAACTCCGTAAAGAGGCCTTTTTCCCTTGCCAGCTGTCCCACCTGTTTCATCAGTGTGGATTTTCCCGTGCCCGGCCCGCCCTTGATAATAATCATCCTGTCGGTTTCCCGTCCAGGTATGTAGCGGAAGAGGGAATAAAAGCCGCGGCAGGTGTTTCCGCCGGCAAAAAGCTCTTGGCAGTTTTCCATAATTTTCTCCTTTCGTACAGTAGTACTTTATAGTATGTCCGGTTGCTTGCGTGTGTTCTTTCTGTTCCGGAATGTTTGCCGTCGCCTAAATAAAATGGTATTATATAGCTATCGAAAGGGGGGTGTAATCATGGAAAATTGTGTATTCTGCAAGATTGTCAAGGGGGATTTGCCTGCCACAGTGATTTTCGAAAATGAACATGTCTTGGCATTTAAAGATATAAATCCGTTGGCACCGACTCATGTGCTGCTAATCCCCAAACGGCATCTGGAATCTATGGACGATTTGTCCGACAGTGACGCTGCGTTGGCGGGAGAATTGCTGTTGCGGGTTAAAGACGTTGCGGCAAAATTAGGTGTGACCGGCGGATATAAGCTGGTCTCTAATTGCGGCGAAGCGGCCGGTCAATTGGTTTATCATCTCCACTTTCATATTCTTTCCGGAAAAAAGTTTGTCCCTTGAAGCAGACCGGTGTGGTTGACAGAAAGAGGCGGAAACGATATAATCAAAAAAGCATTTTAGAAATAGTTATTCTCTCTTGCATCCCGGCAAGTCGTCGTGCAGGTTGGTATTGAGGGGAGGGAAAGCAGTTGACGCAAATCA
The DNA here is from genome assembly GCA_018335695.1 of Clostridium sp. Classification (GTDB taxonomy): domain Bacteria; phylum Bacillota; class Dethiobacteria; order Dethiobacterales; family Dethiobacteraceae; genus GPS1B09. The sequence goes on along the minus strand of JAGXRV010000013.1, from coordinate 37,198 downwards.
AGGTTGGTAAAAATGAAACGTTAGACAGTGCGATTCGCCGTTTTAAAAAACAATGCGCGAAGACAGGCATTCTGGCCGAGGTCAGAAAGCGTGAGCATTATGAAAAACCAAGTGTGAAGAGGAAGAAAAAATCAGAGGCTGCCCGGAAGAATAATAACAAAAAACGGTTCGGTTAAGCAGACAATGAGGGCTGCCCTCAATGAAGGGCGGCTCTTTTAGTAGTGACAGTTTGCGGCAGCAAAAGCTCTGGTTCAATAGGAAACGGCAATAAAGAAACACCCGGCGGGAAGCAACAGCCTTGAGCCGGGTGTTTTGCTTTAACTTAACGCTCGCTTCAGCATTCTGTGACACACCTAGGGGGACAGGTGATTTGTCCCACTCGTCCATGCGACCACCCCGCCCTTGCGGGCACCCCTCCAGGGGAGGGGAATTTTTGTAGCAGGAAACTATATTGTTTCCGACGTAATAGGCGGTGTCGCAGTTTTCGGGCGGGTTTGAAACCCGCCCAGCAAGACTTCCATGTCTGCTCATCAAAAGAGGTAAAATCAAGGTTCAAGCAGATCTCGTAAATTTTGTTCCAAAAACGGCTTGAAATCAAAATATTCCTGCCTGGTTCGCTCGACAAACTCAGAGCGCAGTTCCTCATCACGGGAGAATAAAAGTTCTCCGCTCGTTACTTCAAAGCGGTAGCCGACAGAAGTATTGTTTAGGGGACGCACATCTACCTCCAGACCCAGCTTGGCGCTCAGGCCGGTTGATAAGGCTAGAGCTAATTCGAGTCTTTCTTCCGGTAAAACTTCCTTATCAAAATAGAGGGCAATATCGAGATCGCCGACGGTAAGCCGCTCTTTTGCGGAGCCGTAAAAATAGGCGAAGATGATTGATCGGCAGGCGAATAATTCTTCTTTGATGATCGTTAAAAAGTAGTCAATATCGCCTTTTTTTAGGGTGATTTTTGTTTTCAAAATAGTCACTCCTGATTTAACAGTCGACGTATGCCGCTTAACAGTAAATCGAGGTCGTACAAATCGTTTAGCATAATTTTAAACATTAGTTCGTCATCCACCTTGCCATACCCATGAACCAAAAGGTTGCGAAAAGCGGTCATTTTTGCCAGGCGTTCCGCCAAGTCCTGCTCGAGGAATCCTGAGGTTCCTAAAAGTTTATATTCTTATTCATACCCAGATTATATTTTAACGTCTACCCTTTTGTCAAATTTAGCCATAATTGTTTGCCGCAAGATAACAAGGGGATAAAGTTGTTTGCAAAAATAGTTTCGAACCGGAAAAGTCGACAGTATTTAGGACGATGTTTTCTTTTATGCTTAGATAAGGTATAATTAAAATGGGTTCTGACATATGGGGGGATTTCTGTTGAAAAAATTTATAGCACTTTTCTTGATCGTTCTTTTTTCCGGACTGCCTGCCTGGGCGATACCGGGCACTGCAGCCCCCGCCGAACAAGTTGTCTATGTTATTCCGTTGACCGGTCCTGTCGAGCCGGGCCTGCATAGCTTTCTTGAACGTTCGTTTCAGGACGCGGAGCGCGCAGGAGCTCAAATTATTTTATTGGAGCTTAATACACCGGGCGGCAGGGTGGACTCAGCTTCGGCTATTCGTGATTTGATTTTCGATTCCCCTGTTCCGATTTATGCCTATGTCCGCTATAGCGCGATTTCAGCAGGCGCATTTTTGGCGCTGGCTTGTCAGGCGCTGTATATGGCGCCCGGCAGCAGCATCGGCGCTGCCGAACTGCGCGATCTCACCGGGGAAGCAGTCGGTGAGAAAGAGCTTTCCTACTGGGAGAGTCAAATGCGGACGGTCGCTGAGCGTCAGGGTAAGGATCCGCAAATAGCGGCGGCCATGGTGCGGCGTGAAATAGAAATTGAAGGTCTTGACACCGCCGAAGAATTGCTGACGCTTACTTCCGCCGAGGCGGAGGAAATTGGTTTTACCGACGGAATTTTTGCATCGCGCGCAGATTTATTGGCTCACTTAGGCTATCAAGATGCGGCGGTAATACTGGCGGAGCAAAGCCCGGCTGAAAGATTGGCTCGCTTTATCACACATCCTACCGTGGCTATCTTGCTTATTACCATTGGGCTGGCTGCGCTGATGATTGAAGTGATGACTGCCGGATTTGGAGTGGCTGGGCTGATTAGCTTGTTAGCTTTCGCACTCTTTTTTGGCGGTCACATTATAGCCGGTTTTGCCGGGATGGAAGTGATTTTATTATTTATGCTCGGGGTGGTTTTGCTGCTGGTTGAAGCCTTTTTCCCTAATTTTGGGATTATCGGTCTCGCCGGCGTTACAGCCATAGTTGCCTCAGTGGTGCTTTCAGCTTCAACCGCGCAAGAGGGGTTGCGGATGTTTGCTACGGCCATGCTTTTCTCAGTATTGATACTGCTTATTGCTTTGCGTTTTCTTAAACGGTCAGGACTCTGGACACAGTTGATTTTGCAATTTTCAGAGACAAGGGAGCAGGGGTATGTTGGTCCTGCCGATATGACATATTTGTTGGGACAGGAGGGTGTGGCACTGACGCCGCTTCGTCCCTCAGGCACGGCGGTAATTAACGGTGAACGGACAGATGTGGTTAGTGAAGGAGGGTTTATCGCCCAGGAAGCGGCAGTTATTGTTACTGCTGTAGAAGGAACGCGCGTTGTTGTCCGTGAGAAAAAAATGAATGGAGGTTGATTCGATGGTTGAATTTCTAATTCTGATTGGTTTGATTGTTCTGGGTATGTCTTTACTGTTAAGTGTTATCCCGCTTGGTCTGTGGATTTCGGCTTTAGCCGCCGGCGTCCGTATCAGTATCATCACCTTAGTGGGGATGCGTCTGCGGCGAGTGGCACCGGCAAGAATTGTTAATCCGCTTATTAAAGCGAATAAAGCCGGGTTGGATCTGAATGTAAACAAGCTGGAGGGTCATCATCTTGCTGGCGGGAATGTCGATCGTGTGGTAAACGCTTTGATTGCCGCCCAACGGGCAGGGATTGATTTGGGGTTTGAACGTGCCGCCGCCATCGACTTGGCCGGACGTGATGTGTTGCAGGCTGTACAGGTCAGCGTAAACCCTCGGGTAATTGAGACGCCGATTGTCGTCGCTGTGGCGAAAAACGGCATTGAAGTTAAGGCTAAGGCTCGAGTTACTGTTCGAGCCAATATAGAACGGCTGGTCGGCGGTGCCGGTGAGGAGACTATTCTTGCCCGGGTGGGTGAGGGGATTGTCACTACTATCGGTTCAGCTGAAACGCATAAGGAAGTATTGGAGAACCCGGATAGTATTTCCCGGATGGTGCTGGGCAAGGGGCTTGATTCCGGCACGGCGTTTGAAATTCTTTCTATCGATATTGCCGATGTGGATGTGGGTAAAAACATCGGCGCTCAGTTGCAGACAGACCAGGCGGAAGCTGATAAACGGATTGCTCAAGCTAAAGCGGAAGAACGCCGGGCGATGGCTGTGGCTCATGAACAGGAAATGCTTGCCAGAGTTCAGGAGATGCGCGCCAAAGTGGTGGAAGCGGAGGCGGAAGTTCCGCTTGCCTTTTCCCAAGCTTTGCGGGAAGGTCATCTGGGAATTATGGATTACTACAATATGCAAAATATTAAAGCAGACACAGAGATGCGCGATGCTATCGGCAGATTGGGCGGCAAAGAAGAGGGAGTGCCAAATAAGTAAGCCCGGGGGGTTAATTAATGGAAAATCTGATAATTTTTATCATTTTTATCATTTTTTCTGCGCTGCGCACCTTAGCCGAGAATTGGCAAAAAACGGGGCAGAAGCCCGGCAGCAAGCCGGCAGGATTGCCCGTGCCCCCTGTTCCACGCTTGCCGCGTCCGCCGATACAGACTATAAAGCTTCCGCCGGAATATCAAGAGGCATTTTTTGCTGCCGAAGCAACAAAAAAAGAAACGATTCCCGAAAAAGTGTTGTTTCCTGCGCAAACAATAATTTCTGAGCCTGCAGTTGTGGAACCTGCGCTGAAATCGGGCGAGGTATTTAGTCAAGAGCAATTGTTTCGCCCTTTGGCGGCGACTGTTTTTCAAGGAATAATCTATGCCGAAGTGTTTGGTTCGCCCCGCGCAAAAAAGCGGTGGAAATATAGAAAATAGGCTGGTTCGTAAGGCGTCCCGCGTATAGCGCGGGGCGCTTTTTTCATACACCGTCTAAACCGTGCATATTATTGAAAGACGGGGGGCGAGAGCGTGAGCGGCAAAAGTGCGGGGAAATGGCGTCAAAATCTTGCTGATTTGCTTGAGTTGCCGCGGGAAATTGTGCTGAACCTGCCGCGGCTGACAGTAATCGGCAATTTGCAGTGTTATCTGGAGAACCACCGTGGCGTGATAGAATACAGCTCTGAAATAATCCGACTTTCCGTTAACGGTGGAGAGCTGATTATCAGCGGTTCAGACTTGATAATCCGCTATCTCGGCAGCGAAGAGATAGCGATTGACGGTACTATCAACACGGTGCGCTACGAGTTTTAACGCTGGAGTGGGGGGAGAAGGCGTGTCTATCCCGAAAATACGTTACGCAGTCACCGGTTATCTGGAGATTTCCGTAACCGGAAGAGCGACAGAAAAATTTATTAATCTTGCTATGCAAGAGGGAATACCTTTATGGAATATTCGGCATGGGCCGGAATATGCCGTGCTGAACGCCGATGTCGATAGTTTTTTTGATTTGCGCCATTTGGCCAAAAGAAGCGGCTGCCGTCTGCGGATTAAGCGCAGAGCAGGTCTGGCATTTTTAATCAGCCGCCTGATTCGCCGCCGCGGTTTGGTAATAGGTTTGCTTTTTTTTGTGACCACCCTCTACACTCTTTCTTCTTTCGTGCTGTTTGTCAGTGTGGAGGGTAATGAAAGGATTGATTCAGAACACATCCGTCGCCTGGCAGCCGATGCGGGTGCGCGTCCCGGTGTGCCAAAATGGCGACTAAATAAAGATGAGCTTGCTCATCAACTGATACTTGCCGAACCGGAACTGGCATGGGTAGGCGTGCAAATGCGCGGCACGCGTATGGTGATAGAGGTGAAGGAGAAAATTAAACCACCGGTCGCTCTTGAGCGGCCGGGACATCTTGTGGCAGCAAAGGACGGGTTGGTTTATAGAGTGATGGTGATTTCCGGTGTGGCACGTGTTGCTCCCGGTGATACAGTCAGCAAGGGGCAGCTTTTAATTGAGGGCGCTCTGCGGCCCCAGGCGCAGCAAGACGGCACAGCTATCCCGCAAGCCGTTGCTGTTCGTGCTCGCGGTGAAGTGTGGGCGCAAGTTTGGTATGAAGGTTATGGTGAGGCTGCCCTTGTGGAAACAGAGCGTATCCCGACGGGGCGGCATGTGAGTGTCTGGACACTGCTTATTGACGGACAGCCTGTCTTAAGAGTAGGACGTCAGCAGATACCTTACATTGATTATGAACGGTCTGCCGTTAGGTCAGCTCTTTTTAGAGGGATTCTGCCTTTCCCTGTCGAATTGTTAACAGAGTCAAGCTATGAAATTGAGCGCCGCAAGCAGAGGCTGGCGCCGGAACAGGCGCGTAAACTGGCGGCGGAACGCGCCCGTTTTTTGGCGGAGAGCCAATTGCCGGCAGGCGTTGCTGTTTTGTCTGTTACAGTAACAGATCAAGACCCGGGTCGTGAAGGGTTTGTCGGTGTCCGCCACGTTTTGGAAACCAGAGAGAACATAGCGAAAGATGAAGATTCGGGAGGCGATTAAGGGTTTTGATAGAACAGTTCCGTAAGACCATCTCAGTGGAAAACAATGAGGAAACTCGTTTGCTCTTAGGTAAGTTTGATCAGCATATCACCCTCTTAGACCGCTATTTCAATGTGAGAGTGATTCCGCAGGGCAATTTGCTTGTGGTGGAAGGCGAAAAGCAGGATGTGGAGAATGTCGCCCTCTTATTTGAGGAACTTCTTTTGCTGTTAAGGCAGGGGCAAGTTCCCAGTTTGCCGGATGTGGAATATGCCATAGAATTAATTCGTACGGGGCAAGCAGACAAGCTGCGCACACTGATTGGCGATATGGTGTTTATTACTCCCCGGGGCAAGAAAATTAAACCGAAGACATTAGGGCAGAAAGGTTATGTCGAGGCAATTCGCAAGCATGATATTGTCTTTGGCATTGGGCCTGCAGGTACCGGGAAAACATATTTGGCCATGACTATGGCGGTTAAAGCATTAAAAGAGCGTTCTGTGCAACGGTTAATTTTGACTCGTCCTGCGGTTGAAGCGGGCGAGAATCTGGGTTTTTTACCAGGCGATCTTCAGGAAAAAGTGGACCCTTATTTGCGGCCGCTCTATGACGCATTGCATGATCTTTTGGGGATTGATGTTTACAAAGCATATATGGAAAAAGGAATTATTGAAATCGCGCCTCTTGCTTATATGCGCGGGCGGACACTTGATGAGGCTTTTATAATTTTGGACGAGGCGCAGAATACAACGGCCGAGCAGATGAAGATGTTTTTGACGCGGCTCGGTTTTGGTTCAAAAGCCATTGTCACAGGCGATGTCACCCAGATAGATTTGCCGAGGGGTCGTTTTTCCGGACTGGCACAAATTGAGCAGATCTTATCCGGAGTGCCGGGAATTTCATTTATCCACCTCTCTGACCAAGATGTCGTCCGGCATCCGCTGGTACAGAAAATTATTCGTGCTTATGCTGACTATGAGCAGGGAGCTAATCAGGAGTGAATTGGCTTGGGCTTTAAAGAGTTTTTCCTGTGGATGGCAGCCAAAAAACGGCTGATAACGGAAAACCCTCGCCGGCAGCGCGCGCTGTTAGCGGTAATACTCTACGGATTTTTGCTGCTTGTTCTTCATTTGTCAATGGTGGCTGCAAGGGTTGACCTGGAAGTTGGCAGGCTCAGCCCACGCAAGATTGTTGCCGAATGGGATGCGGTAGACACTTATACTACGGAGCTGCTGCGGGCAGAAGCAGCAAAGGCGGTCGCCGAATCGTTTGATTATGACCCTACAGTTCTAAGTCGTGCGCAGGAACGGGTTGACACATTTTTTAACAAAGTCTGGACAGTAAAAAATGAACAGGAATTGGACGGGGCAGCGCGGCAGGAAAAGCTGATAGCGGCGACCGAAATTGGCTTAAATCAACTTCAGGCGGCAGCGTTGATTGAGTCTCGGCCTGAAGATTTGCGGGAAATGCAGAAACAGTTGCTGGAAGTTTTAACGATGCTGCTGGAGCAAGGGATAAAGCCGGAGGGTCTGGAGACGGCTAGGCGGCAGGCTGTGCAGGAAATCAGTTTTTTCTTGTTCTCGCATGACCAGAAACGTGTGCTCGGTCATTTGTCTCATGCTGTCATTTTGCCGAATATGTTTTACAATGCGGAGGCTACAAATCGAGCGCGAGAGGCGGCCAGGCAGGCTGTCAAGCAAGTGCTCATTCTGAGGGGCACCGAAATTGTCGGTGAGCGGGAAATGGTGACTGAGAAGCATATAGCTCAGCTTGAAGCGCTTGGTCTTTTGCGTGAGACAATAGGATATTCTGCTTTTTTTGGTCTTGCGCTTCTTTTGCTGGTTATGTTTATTATCGTTGGAGTTTATTTGTTTGCTTTCCAGCAAAATCTTTATGCTGATATGTCACGTTTGACGTTGCTTGGACTAATTGTGCTGATTACGCTCACATTTGCCATTGCCGCCAATTATTTTTCCGGTTATCTTGTGCCGACGGCAATGGGTGTGATTTTAATTGCCGTCTTGTTAAATTCCAGTCTTGCAGTACTGATGAGCGTAGTCTTTGCCGTATTTACCGCACTGATTACAGGCAATGACTTGCGCTTTATGTTGGTGGCCCTTTTTGGCGGATTGATAGCTGCTTACAGCACTTCTCAAATAAGTCGGCGAGCCAGCCTGACAAGGACAGGTTTTTATGTATCGGCGCTAAACGTGCTTACTGTGGCGGGTTTGTTTTTGTATATGGGGACGCTGCGGATGGAATTTTTTTCGCTTAGGGAATTTAGCGTGGGAATCTTCGCTGCCATTGTTAACGGCTTGTTTTCCGCTATTATGGCCATTGGTTTGCTGCCTTACTTGGAAAGCAGTTTCCGCTTGACTACGGCTGTTTCTCTTTTGGAGTTGGCCAATCCGAATCACCCGCTCTTAAAAAAGTTGCTAATGACGGCGCCGGGCACTTATCATCACAGCTTGGTGGTGGCAAATTTGGCGGAAGCTGCAGCCGAGGAAGTCTCTGCAGATCCGTTGCTTGCTCGCGTAGGTGCTTTCTATCATGATATCGGCAAACTAAAAAGACCTTACTTTTTTATTGAAAATCAGTTGGGGGAAAATCCTCATGAAAAAATTTCCCCTAATCTTAGTACTCTGATTATTACCTCTCACATTAAAGATGGCCTGGAGTTGGCGCGTCGCTACAGACTGCCGCCGGTAATTCAGGATATTATCGTCCAGCACCACGGCAACAGTCTTGTCTCTTACTTTTACCGCCAAGCGGAAATATCTCAAAACGGCAAAAATCAGTTATGCCAAGACGATTTCCGCTACGAAGCTCCGCTGCCGCAAAGCAAGGAGGCGGCCATTATTTTGCTGGCTGATTCGGTGGAAGCAGCCGCAAGGTCAATGCCAAAACCTTTTTCCGGCAAGATTGAAGGCGTCGTACGTAAAATTGTTAAGGAAAAATTAAACGACGGACAATTAAGCAATTGCGATTTAACATTAAGGGATTTGGATAAGATGTCGATTGTTTTTGTAAAAATTCTCTCGGGGATTTATCACACCAGAATCAAATATCCGGAAAGTGAATTGAAAGCGGAAATTGAAAGGGGCAGAAAAAATGGCGGTTAGTTTCAATATTGAAGAGGGACAAGCTCTGCCGCCGAATTTACTGGCCGATTTGGAGCGTCTTGCGCAGGAGGCTCTTTTGCGACATAATTTGCCGATTGAAGCGGAAGTCAGCCTGATGCTTTGCACTGATGAGACTATTCATGCTCTAAACAGGCAGTGGCGTTCAGTCGATTCTCCAACCGACGTGCTTTCTTTTCCTCTGCTGGACGATCTGCAATTGAGGACGGAAGGTGAGCTGCTGCTGGGAGACGTAGTTATTTCCATGGAACGGGCTGCCAGTCAGGCTGCTAATTTCGGTCATAGTTTAAAGCGCGAACTGTTATATTTATTTGTTCATGGCATTCTGCATTTGCTTGGCTATGACCATCTTAATGACGCGGAACGGCAAGAGATGCGTGAGATGGAAGAATTGCTGTTAACCGTGGTGGAGGTTGAACGACATGGGCTTTAAAGCAAAAGATATCCGTGCAAGTTTTCGCTTTGCGCTCTGTGGTTTGGCGGACGCGTGGCAGAGCGAGAGGAATATGCGCATTCACTCTTTTGCGGCGGCGTTGGCTGTGGCTGCCGGTTTTTGGCTAGGGCTTGACAGGTCGGAGTGGCTCTTTTTATTATCTGCTATTTTTTTAGTCGTTACTATGGAAATGCTAAATACTGCTCTGGAGCGGGTAGTTGATCTTTTTACTAAGGAATACCATCCGCTTGCCCGCTTGGCGAAAAATGCCGCAGCCGGCGCCGCATTGCTGGCGTCCCTGTATGCTTTAGTTGTCGGCTTTTTGATTTTTCTCCCTCTGCTTGCAGATAAAATTAATATTTTTTAACACTTTAATAAAAATTTTCTAATAGATGCTTGGTATACTAAGTTAACTGTGCAATTATTCTGGCAACGGGAGGCTTTGGTTGGTGCGAAAGGCTGATTCCAACATGTCGGCGGAGAGAAAAATTTTAGTCATCATCCTGGTTATTTTTTTTATCAACACGTTACTGCTAGCTGCAGGGCTCTATCTGTTCAACAGCCGTTACGCGCTTACAACTGAAGATTTTTTGCTGAAACAAGAATTAGCCAAAGAGTTGGTTGACTATAACCGTCGTTTGGCGAGAAGCAAGGGTGTGGATACGCGTTCTCAGGTTCATGAGGCTCTTTCCCGCTTTAGTTATGAAATTGAGTTGGCGACTAACTTTGACGATTTAAGTAAAGCGATTCTTGCCAACGGCAGCAGGACGCAGCAAAGAATTCTGGAAGAATATGATATAAGGCAGCGGGAGATCGTACTGGCCATTATTAATCAAGACCCTGAAATTAGAAAGGTTAAGGGTAACCAGTCGCTTGCCTTGCAGCTTAGCCGCAATCAAGGGATTCAGGTCGAGCCGGCAGGTATCTTGCAAGAAGAAACATTATTGCGCATCACAGAGGCGATTGAGTTGGGTGAACTGACCCGCGACTTGACGGTAGAAGTTAGAATGGAGGAAGGTCGCGGTCGCCTGCTTGTGCCGGTTAATGCGATGGAGCGAATCCAAACGCTTACCCGCGAGCTTGACGCTCTGCGGGTCACGCTTCATGAGCTGCGGGCGGGCGCTGGTCAAGCCGCGTTAAGCGGTCCGGGGATTATAGTCCGTATTTATGATGCTTCCAATGGTTTTACAAATGACACCATCATTCATGAAACTGATGTGCGGGATGTGGTTAACGAACTGTTTGCCACCGGGGCAAAAGGCATTGCGGTTGGCGGCCAACGCCTGACTGTCACATCAGCCATTCGTTGTGTAGGCCCGTCCATCCTGGTAAATGACGAACGTATTGCTGTAAATCCCGTCGTAATTTCTGCTGTGGGCGCTCCGGACGTTTTGGCCAGTGGCTTGGATATCATCAGGATTACACTGGAAGTATCACGCAACTTAAACTTTGAAGTTGAAAAAGTTGACAATCTGACTTTGCCTGCTCTTACTCGTTAATTAAGGTGGGACGTTTGTGGAAATGCTTGAAGAATTGTTTGACAGTGCCCGTAAAGCCAGGGAACAGGCGTATTGCCCGTATTCCCGTTTTCCTGTTGGCGCTGCCCTTTTAACATCGGATGGCGAAATTTTCGCCGGCTGCAACGTGGAAAACCTTTCTTTTGGCCTTACTCTCTGTGCGGAGCGGACGGCGCTTTGTTCCGCAGTAGCTGCCGGAAAGCGTCAATTTAGCGGAATGGTTTTGGTGACGGATACCCCGGAACCTGTGACCCCTTGCGGCGCCTGCCGCCAGGCTCTCTATGAGTTTTCGCCAAACATGTGGATTGTTACGGCTAATTTGCAGGGTAAGCAGCGCACATATCAACTTGGCGAGCTTTTGCCTGCTGCTTTTTCGGCAAAAATTTGAGTAGTTTGAGTAGATAGATAAAACAAGGCCGCCTTGAGCCAAGGCGGCCTCAGTCTTGGTGCGAAGCTATGTGTTTTTATCGATTTATAGAGGCGTAAGTTCTCCCTCACCCTAACCCTCTCCCAGAGGGAGAGGGGATAATCTAATACCCTCTCCACCTTTTGGGGGAGAGGGCAAGGGTGAGGGGGGGGGAATTGATTATCAAGGGAGAGGGGATAATCTAATACCCTCTCCCAGAGGGAGAGGGCAAGGGTGAGGGGGGGAATTGATTATCAAGGGTGAGGGGGATAATCTAATACCCTCTCCACCTTTTGGGGGGAGAGGGCAAGGGTGAGGGGGGGAATTGATTATCAAGGGTGAGGGGGATAATCTAATACCCTCTCCACCTTTTGGGGGGAGAGGGCAAGGGTGAGGGGGATAATCTAATACCCTCTCCACCTTTTGGGGGAGAGGGCAAGGGTGAGGGGGATAATCTAATACCCTCTCCACCTTTTGGGGGGAGAGGGCAAGGGTGAGGGGGGATTGTTATCATGGGAAAGACTAGGGGTGAAGGCAAAGGTTCATGTCAGGTAAATGTAGAGCAGTGAGCCGATAAATGCTAAAGCAATGGCGACAGCGGAAAACCCGAAGCCAAGTATGGGTACAAGCAGAATGCCGATAAAAAGGACAACAAAGAAAGCAATATTTGTCCAGAGGGCTTTTGTTCCTTCTTGATGCAGTTGCTCCAGATCATTGTTTGAGCCATTGTCTATGCCGGTCATGTTCGCACCTCCTTTTGCAAGTTTTAGTTTGCGGCTTTTCCTGGAGCAAAGAGGCAAGTAGCCGTCCGGTTGGTTTAATATTGTTAGGATGGAGGGAGCGTGGATTCCCGATACCATTTCCACTCTTCCTCAGTCTACTTTAGACCTGCCCTCACCCTAACCCTCTCCCAGAGGGAGAGGGGAATTGTAGAGTAGAGGGAGAGGGGAATTGATTAGTTCGCCTGTGAATAGCAGTTAAAAGATTCACATGTTTGCTGTTATTATACTCTGTTCAACTAAAAAATGTCAATAAGGCCGATTTTTGCTGCTTAGCAGGACAAACGTCCTAGCCGTATAGGTTTGTGAGGGATTGCATATTTTTTAGACGTAAAAATATTTTTTGAGTTAATCATGGAAATTGTTAAACTAAGTAGGGGAGGATAACTTAAGCGCGCTGCAGAAATTATCATCGGGAGGTCGAAAAGTGTTTTATTCCGGTTTTGTAGCGTTGATTGGCCGGCCGAATGTGGGCAAATCTACGCTGATGAATGCGCTTATCGGTGAAAAAATGGCAATCACCTCCGATAAGCCACAGACTACGCGCAATCAGATTCGCGGTATTTTGACTACTGAAAAATACCAAGCGGTTTTTCTTGATACACCTGGCATCCATAAACCGCAGCATAAGTTGGGTGAGAAAATGGTTCAGGTTGCGGTGCGCACACTAAAGGAAGTGGATCTGATTTTACTGCTGATAGATGCGGCAGCCGGTCGGGGAGCCGGCGACGAATATGTGATTGGGCAGTTGGCAGCCGTTGAGACGCCGGTTATCTTAGTGGCGAACAAGGCGGATCAGACCGGGATAATTAATGCGGAAAAGTTGTTGCCTGATTACTGCGCGCTTTATCCTTTCGCCCATGCGCTGGCTGTATCTGCTCTTACCGGAGATAATCTGGAAAAACTGCTGGCACTGGTAGTTAAATATTTGCCTGAGGGGCCGCAGTACTACCCAACTGATATGGCAACTGATCAACCGGAGCGCCTGATTGTGGGCGAGTTGATAAGAGAAAAAATTATTCAGTCCACCAGAGAAGAAGTACCGCATGCGGTAGCGGTCGAAGTTATCTCCATGAAAAAACGGGAAGGGCGGGAGCTTGTAGATATCCAAGCAAATATTTGGGTAGAGCGCGATTCCCAGAAGGGAATTATCATCGGTAAAAATGGAGCCATGCTGAAAACCGTAGGAAAGAGTTCACGCCTGGAAATAGAGGCGATTTTAGGCACACCTGTTTTTCTTGAGTTGTGGGTAAAGGTTAAAGCGGATTGGCGTAATAAAGAAGCATCATGGCGGACATTTGGCCTGGAATAGGGGATAGGTATGGCTGAGCTGAGAAGCGACGCTCTCGTTCTGCGCAGCAGGGATTGGCGGGAGGCGGACAGGCTGGTTACACTGCTTACGTGTGACGCCGGTAAAATTACAGTGCTGGCGCGAGGCGTTAAAAAAAGTAAAAGTAAGTTTGCAGCCTTAGTTGAACCTTTGACGCTGGGCCGTTATCTTTTGCGCCGAGGAAAATCTATGGAAATCCTTATCCAGGGGGAAATTGTAAAACCTTATTTTTCACTGCAGGGGAGTTTGCTGCATTATGCCACAGCTCAATACTTTTGTGAGTTGGTGGAAAGGTCGCTGCCGAACAATGAACCGGCTTCGGCGGTATTTACTTTGTTAGTGGCGACACTGGAAATACTGGAGAAAGACGCAAACCCCGCTCGCGTGGCTCGCTGTTTTGAGCTGAATTTACTGGATGAACTAGGTTTTTGCCCCGCGCTTGAAGGCTGCTTTCACTGCGGCCGGCAGTTAAACCCTTATTATTTTGATTTTGCTCACGGCGCAATTGTTTGCGGTCAATGTCCAAGAAGTCAGGACAGTATTTTAATCAGCGGTGCTGCAGTTGCTGTGATGAAACGTTTTTTGAAACAAGGATTCCATAGACTGTCTATCTGTGCTGTCTCTGACGTCGTTAATGATGAAATTGGCAGAGTATGCGCCGGTATTTTCCGAACTTCTCTTGGCCTTGCGGAAATTAAAAGCCGTTCCTTTCTGGCAAATATCGAAAAAGTTTAATGAATTTGTTCTTTTAGTGACAAACTAAAACAGCAAAGCTAAGGAGGACGGTAAAATATGGAAATAAATCTGCAGCAAATTGATCTTATTCGCGAGCGCACCGGTTTGAACTATGCGGATGCCCGGGAGCTTCTCGAGGAAGCAAGCGGCGATGTGGTGGAGGCACTGGTAATCTTGGATGAAGAGGAGAGGGAGGGTGAAATAAGTTTGGGAAGAGGCATTGAACTGAATAAAGAAAGAATGAAAGAAATGGTCTCCGACAATCTGTTTGCTCCTGTGAAGAAGGTGCTTAGTCACGGAAACCGTACACGCATCCGTATCAGTAACCAAGAAGGGACATTGCTTGAGATTCCGGCAACTTTAGGAATTGTCGGCGCGCTTTTAGCTCCAAAGGCGATTGCGTTAAGCGCCCTGGCGTTGCTGATGGCTAAATACAGCATGAAAGTAGACGTAAAGGAAGATGCGGGAAATTAGCTTTTAATAAATAAATAGTTCATAAAATCTTGACGGGGGAGATTGTTTTTGCTAAAGTTAATTCAATAGTTGAAAAACAAATAGTATTGCCATGGAAGAAGAGTACTTCGTTATTTAGCCTGTCAGCGAGCCGGGAAAGGTGTGAGCCCGGTCAGGCGGACGTTGGAAGGTGCTTCCCAAGTTAGGCAAAAGGTAAGAGAGGGCATGGTAACCATGCCAAATAGGGTGGAACCGCGGGAACTCCCGTCCCTATATGGACGGAGGTTCCTTTTTTGTGTGCAGAGGAATTGCTCCGGTTTGCTTAATAAGGAAGGAGGATAAATAAATGGATTTCCAGACGATGGTACTAAAATTGCAAAGTTTCTGGGCTCGCAGGAATTGTATTTTGGCTCAGCCTTATGACATTGAAAAAGGGGCGGGTACGATGAACCCTGCAACATTTCTGCGTGCTCTCGGACCGGAACCTTGGTCTGTCGCTTATGTCGAACCGTCCCGCCGCCCGACTGACGGGCGATATGGAGAAAATCCCAACCGCTTGTTTCAGCATCATCAATTTCAGGTGATTATTAAGCCCTCTCCGCCCGACATTCAAGAGCTTTATCTTGAGAGTTTGCAGGAACTTGGCATCATGCCAAAAGAGCATGACATCCGCTTTGTTGAAGATAACTGGGAATCTCCCACGCTGGGTGCTTGGGGACTGGGCTGGGAAGTATGGCTTGATGGCATGGAAATCACTCAGTTTACTTATTTCCAGCAAGTGGGCAGTATTGACGTTGATGCCGTTTCAGTGGAAATCACATACGGCTTGGAAAGAATTGCCATGTATATCCAACAGAAGGAAAATGTGTATCAGATTTGTTGGGCGGGCGAACTGAGCTACGGCGAGATTTTCCGGCAGGCGGAAGTGGAACATTCGGTTTATTGCTTCGAAGAGGCAGATACAGCTATGCTTTTTACGCTTTTTGGGATGTATGCCAAAGAGGCGCAGCGGCTTCTGGAAAAAGGATTGGTACTGCCGGGCTACGATCAAGTGCTTAAATGTTCTCACACGTTTAATCTTTTAGATGCCCGGGGCGCCATTAGCGTGGCGGAACGTACCGGCTATATCGGCAAAGTGCGTACCTTAGCCAGGCTTTGCGCCCAGAGTTATCTTGCTCAGCGCACAGAATTAGGCTTTCCGTTGCTGCGCAAGGAAAGGGGGAGCAAGCATGCGTAAAGAAACTTTTTTGCTGGAAATCGGCACAGAAGAGATTCCGGCTCGCTTTATCGGACCTGCTTTGGCACAGTTGGAGAAAAATGCCTGTGACGCTTTGACAGAGGCACGTCTGAAGTGGGAAGAAATTTGCACCTACGGCACACCTCGACGACTAGTTCTGCTTGTGGGAGGATTGTGTGAGAAGCAGGAGGATTTAGACGAACTGAAGAAAGGCCCGGCTAAGAAAGCTGCTTTTGATGCCGCAGGCAGCCCGACTAATGCTGCGCTTGGCTTTGCGCGTTCCCAAGGGGTAACTGTTGATCTGCTAACAATACAGGCGGTGGACGGCGTGGAGTACGTTTTTGCCTCAAAGCATCAGGCCGGTAAAGATGTCTTCGCCGTGCTGCCTCAGTTATGCGAAGAGTTGATTCGTTCTCTAAGTTTTCCTAAACCTATGTTTTGGCAGAGCAAGGAGATTCGCTTTGCTCGACCAATCCGCTGGCTTACCGCCTTGTACGGTTCGGCGGAGATTCCCTTTTCCTTTGCCGGTCTTGTTGCAGGCAGAAAAACAATGGGACATCGCTTTTTGGCACCGGGTCCGCTGGCTCTTGCAAACGCCACAGCTTACTTGTCCGTAATGGAGGAGCATTTTGTTTTAGTAGACCCTGTCGGTCGCAGCCGGGAGATTATGCGGCAGGTTGAACAGGCGGCTGCGTCAGTCGGCGGCCGCTCAATTGTTGACCAGGAACTGCTGATGGAAGTAACAAATCTGGTGGAATACCCAAAGGCCGTCGTGGGAATGTTTGCCGCTGAATATTTAGAAATACCGCAAGAGGTGTTAATTACCGCCATGCGTGCCCACCAGCGCTATTTTCCTGTCTTTGAGGAAAAAGGCAATTTGCTCCCCTATTTTATCGCTGTCAGTAACGGCACGCGGGACGAATATCTTGATAATGTGCGTGCGGGGAATGAACGCGTGCTGCGCGCTCGCTTGGCTGATGCACGCTTCTTCTTTGCCGAAGACCGTAAGCTGCCGCTCGCAGAATATGTGGCTAAACTGGATGAAATTGTTTTTCTGGAACCGCTTGGTACCATGCGCAAGAAAACAGAACGCTTGCTGCGGTTGTGCAGCAGCCTTTCCGAGGAAGTGGGCCTCTCTAAAAAGCAGAGCGAGACGGTTGAGCGTGCCGCTTTTCTGGCAAAAGCCGATTTGTTGACACAGATGGTCTACGAGTTTCCTGAGTTGCAAGGGATGATGGGGATGCATTACGCTCGCCTTTCGGGTGAAAGCGACGCTGCAGCCTGCGCTGTGGCTGAACATTACGCCCCCCGCCATGCTGCCGACTCCCCGGCGAAGACGCTGCCGGGCGCTATTTTGGCGATTGCTGACAAGATGGATACTTTGGCTGCTTGTTTTGGCTTGGGACTGATTCCCAGCGGTTCCCAGGACCCTTATGCCCTGCGCCGCAGTGCTTTAGGTGTGGTTTCTACTATTTTGGCGCACGCCCTGACGGTGCCGCTTAGCAGAATATGTCAAATCGCGTTGGCGGAGTTGTCGGCCGAAATCACAAGACCGGTCGACGAGGTGGCGCGCGAGATGGAAGAGTTTCTCCTGCAGCGTGTTCGTTTTCTTTTTGCGGAGAAATCTTTGCGCTACGATGTGATTGATGCCGCATTGGGTGCAAAGGGTAGCGACTTGCCGGGGCTGCTCTCCAGAGCCGAGTTGTTGCAGTCAAAGCTGGATACGCCTGAGCTGACACGGATTTTGACACCTTTTGCTCGTGCCGCCAATCTGACAAAAGGTCGGTCTGAGAGTATTGTGCTGCCGCAGCTTTTTGTCTCGCTGGCGGAAGAAGAACTTTACCGAGCCGCCAAGCAGGCGGCTGCGACCCTTGAGCCAGCAGCGGCTAGGGGTGATCTTGCGGCTGTTTTTGCCGCGCTTGCACCGCTTTCTTTGCCGATTGACGGCTTTTTTAGCGCTGTAATGGTCATGGCGGAGGATGAGGCCGTCAAGGAAAACAGACTGGCGCTGCTTGGCTATGTGAGAGATTTGTTTCTTGTGCTTGGCGACCTAGGTAAAATCGTCCAATAAAAAAATAGTCGGTTTTTGCAGGAAACGTTAAATTTATATAGTATATACTATATGTTTCATAAAATAGAGATAGCGTAGCCTATTTAGCGGGAGGTCCTGACCATCGAACTCAGTGTGCGCCAAAAAGAAATATTGGAAATTATCAAACAAGACGGGCCTATTTCCGGCGAGGAAATTGCGACTCGGCTTAATCTTTCTCGGGCTGCTTTGCGGCCGCACCTGGCAGTCTTGACTACTTGGGGGATGATTGGCGCGCGTCCGCGTGTAGGCTATTTTTACGCCGGCAACGCACCAAACGGTGTCTTTGATGCGCTAAAGGATTTAACGGCAAACGATATCAAAAGCCGCCCTTCCGTGATTCGCGAAGATGTTTCGGTTTATGACGCCATCGTGATGCTTTTTTTGGAAAATGTTGGCACTCTTTTTGTGGTCGATGAGGAGGGTTTGCTCCAGGGTGTTGTTTCCCGCAAGGATTTCCTGAAAATGGCGCTTGGCGGCGGCGATATGCACAAAGTGCCGGTGGCAGTCATCATGACTCGCTTGCCGCAGGTTTACACCGTTTCTGAAGATGAATCGGTCCTCGAAGTAGTCAGGCGAATTTGTGAAAATGAAGTGGACTCCTTGCCGGTCATTCGCTTGCAGGACCAGCGCGGATACAAAGTGGTTGGCAGGGTGACTAAAGCTAATTTGGCCCGCCTGTTGATGGAATTAGGTGAAGGCCGGTGAAAGGGTGGACTGAGTTTGCAACAAATCAAGCGTAAGCCGATTGTCTATGTTCTCTCCGATTCCATCGGTGAGACGGCTGAATTTGTGGTTAAAGCGGTAGCCAGTCAGTTTAATTCCGGGCATGTGGAAATCAAACGTGTGCCGTTTGTGACCGATGTGGAAATTATCAGAGATGTGATTGAAGAAGCTAGTCAGCTAAAGGCGATGATTACATATACTTTGGTGCTGCCCGAGCTGCGGAAGGTAATCCAGGAGGAAAGCAAACGCCGCAATCTGATCACCGTGGATGTAATGGGTCCGATGATGGATGCCTTCGGTGACTTTTTGAATATTGATCCCCGCCTGGAACCCGGCCTGGTGCGTCGCCTCGACGAACAATATTTCCGCCGGGTAGCTGCGATTGAGTTTGCGGTGAAATATGATGACGGCAAAGACCCGCGCGGTTTGTTGCAGGCTGATGTGGTGCTGGTAGGCGTTTCCCGTACTTCTAAGACACCGCTTTCCATGTATCTTGCCCATAAGCGGCTGAAAGTCGCCAACCTGCCGCTTGTGCCGGAAGTGGAAGCCCCGGAGGAACTATATTGGGTGCAACCAAACAAGGTGATTGGCCTTACCATTAATCCCCGGCAACTCAATGAAATTCGTCAGGAGCGTTTAAAGGCTTTGGGGCTTCATGCCCAAGCTAACTACGCCAGTATGGAGAGGATTCTCGAAGAGTTAGAATATGCTGAAAAGATTATGCGCAAAGTGGGATGTCCTATTTTCGATGTTTCAAATAAAGCTGTAGAAGAAGTAGCTAATAAAATTTTGCAGATCGTAAGGGAGGAACAGCCGGATGCTTAGTAAGAATGTATATCTTTTTCAAGAAGGAAACGCCGGTATGCGTGAGCTTTTAGGAGGAAAGGGCGCAAATCTGGCTGAAATGACGAATATCGGTTTGCCGGTGCCCCCTGGTTTTACCGTTTCGACGGCAGCCTGTCGCGAGTATTTTCGTTGCGGGCAACAGCTTTGGGATGGGCTGCGCCAGGAATGTATCGCTGCCTTAGCTGAATTGGAGGCTGTTACCGGCAAGAAGATTGGGGAAAAGGAAAATCCGTTGCTGATTTCTGTGCGCTCCGGCTCCGTGTTTTCTATGCCGGGAATGATGGATACTGTGCTAAATTTAGGGCTTAATCAGGAAACGGTGGAAGGGTTGGCCGCAGTTTCCGGCAATCCGCGTTTTGCGTATGACTGTTACCGTCGTTTTATTCAAATGTTTGCTGATGTGGTGTTGAAAGTTGAGCGATATCATTTTGACCGTGTTTTTGAGGAAAAAAAGCATCAGCTCGGTGTTAAAGATGACACGGCGTTAGACGCTGCCGCTTTACAAGCCGTAATCGAAACTTATTTGCAAATCGTAACGAGGGAAACAAAACAGCCTTTCCCGCAAGACCCTTTGGAACAGTTAATGCTTTCAATCCGTGCCGTCTTTGATTCCTGGTATAACCAGCGGGCTATGGTTTACCGTCAGATTCATCGCCTTCCTGATCATTTGGGCACGGCAGTAAATGTGCAGGTTATGGTGTTTGGCAATATGGGTGAAGATTCGGGTACAGGCGTGGCTTTCACGCGCAATCCATCTAATGGCAATAAGGAACTCTACGGTGAGTTTTTGATTAACGCCCAAGGGGAAGATGTGGTGGCCGGGATTCGCACCCCGCTGCCTATCGCCAGGATGAATGAGTATATGCCTGATGTTTACCGGCAGTTTGTCAAGCTGTGCGCACTGCTTGAAAATCACTATCGTGATTTGCAGGATATCGAATTTACAGTGGAGAGAGGCAAACTCTTTCTGCTGCAGACGAGAAACGGTAAGCGTACCGCCGCCGCCGCCGTCAAGGCTGCCGTCAACATGGCGGAAGAAGGATTACTCAGCAAAGATGAAGCGCTGCTGCGGGTTAATCCGGCTCAACTTGACCAACTGCTCCACCGCCGCATCGATCCTGATGCGATTTTGACACCGATTGCCAAAGGACTGCCTGCTTCACCGGGAGCCGCATCAGGTCAAATAGTGTTTGACGCCGATGAAACAGAACGGCTGGCCAGCGAAGGGGTTAAAGTGATTCTTGTTCGCCCGGAAACTACTCCTGATGATATTCATGGCATCGTGGCCGCTCAAGGGATTCTCACCAGCCGCGGCGGTATGACCAGCCATGCTGCGGTGGTGGCTCGCGGGATGGGTAAATCTTGTGTTTCCGGCAGTGAAGAAATCATCATAGACCTGACTGCCAAAACTATGTCTGTCAATGGCCTTACATTCCATGAGGGAGATATCATTTCCATTGACGGTTCTTCCGGGGAAGTATATGCGGGCAGCGTGCCTTTAATCGACCCGGAGCTCTCGTCTGAGTTTGAAAAGTTGTTGACTTGGGCTGACGAGGTGCGAATGCTCGGTGTGCGCGCTAATGCCGACACACCGGATGATGCGAAAAAAGCCAGAGAATTCGGTGCCGCCGGTATCGGTCTTTGCCGTACAGAGCATATGTTTATGTCTCAAGACAGGCTGCCGGTCGTGCAAGAAATGATTTTAGCCAAAGATAAGCTTCAGAGGGAGAGGGCTCTTGACAAACTGCTGCCGATGCAACAGGGTGACTTTGAGGGAATCTTTGCCGCCATGGCAGGTTTGCCGGTGACTATTCGTCTGTTGGATCCGCCTCTGCATGAGTTTCTGCCCAATCAGGAAGAGTTGTTGGTAGAAGTTACGCTTCTTAAAGAAAGGGGCAACGACCCGCAGCGGCTGAGAGAAAAAGAAGGATTATTAAAGCAGGTACGCTCCCTTCATGAATTTAATCCGATGTTAGGTCATCGTGGCTGCCGTCTGGGAATTGCCACTCCGGAAATATACCGTATGCAGGCGCTGGCGATTTTCCGCGCTGCCGCCGCATTGATCAGCCAGGATATCACCGTCATTCCGGAAGTGATGATTCCGCTGGTCGGGCACGAGACTGAAATTAAGCTGATGCGGGAATTGGTGACTCAAGCGGCGGAAGAAGTGATGCAGGAAACAGGCATTAACTTTGCGTATCAGGTCGGAACAATGATTGAGCTGCCCCGAGCCTGTGTGACGGCAGAACAAATTGCCACCGCTGCAGATTTCTTCTCTTTTGGCACCAATGATTTGACTCAGACCACTTTAGGTTATTCGCGTGATGACGCGGAAGGCAAATTTTTGCTGCATTACCTGCAGCAAAAAATCTTGCCGGAAAACCCTTTTGCCGTACTTGATCGTGAAGGGGTAGGCGCTTTGGTGAAAATTGCCGCGGAAAAAGGCCGCAGCGTAAAACCGGAACTAAAGCTTGGCATCTGCGGAGAACACGGCGGAGACCCTTCGTCAATTGAATTTTGTCATCTTGTCGGTTTGGATTATGTTTCTTGTTCGCCCTACAGAGTCCCTGTTGCCCGCCTCGCGGCCGCTCACGCGCGTCTCAAAAATTAATTAAAACATTTAAGGCGTGCCGTCAGGCACGCCTTAAATCGTTGCGGCTTCTTGCATTACCCTTTCAGCTCAACCGTTTAACAAGCCGCGGAAGAAAGCAAGAATACCACGAAATGTACGTACAAAAAAGTTTGCGCGACCCATTTCCTCGGCAGTTTTCAGAGGTACTCTCCGCAGAGTTTCTCCGTCTAATTGCAGCAGCAGATAACCTGCGGGGGCGCCTATCTCAAGCGGCGCAGCCAGCTCTTGCTGCTCAACGACCAGTTTAAGATCATTTTCGCGCCCTCTGGGAACTACGGCGGAGGCATCTGTTTCTATTGTTACGGGAACATTCAATCGCCTGCCGTCTTTTACCGGCACCTGCGCAACCGTCTCTCCCTTTTTTGCCGCAGTCGTCAGCCTAAATCCATTAAATCCATGGTTCAACAACTCCTGGCTGGCGCTCAGGCGCTCCTGGTCGCTGCCTGTGTTGAGCACTACAGAAATCAGGCGCCTTTCTGCGCCGTCCGGCGTTGCCTGCTTTGCCGTCCCCACTAAGCTAAAGCCTGATTCTGTTGTCCAGCCGGTTTTAAGTCCATCAGCGCCGGGGAAGCGACCAAGCAGAGGATTGCGATTATGTTGCCTGATATTGTTAAAAGTAAATTCTCTTTCCATTTCAATCGTCAGAATTTCCGGATGATTATTGACCAACTCTCTGGCTAATATGGCAATATCCATGGCACTCATTACCTGGCCTTCAGCCGGGAGTCCGGTAGAATTTTTAAAGACGGTGTTTGTCATGCCGAGTTCTTGGGCGCGTCGGTTCATATGTTGGACAAACGCCGCTTCACTGCCGTAGAGATGTTCAGCAAGGGCAATGCAGCCGTCATTTGCGGAAACGATGGAAATGCCGCTGATCAGATCGCGAATACTCACTACTTGGTTAATATCCAAAAACATTTTGGAGCCTTCGACTTCTTTGCTCCAGGCATTTCTTGAGACGGTGGTAGTTTCATCCCATGACAAATCGCCGCGCTCCAACGCTTCAAACGCCAAAAGCAGTGTCATCATTTTAGCTATACTGGCAGGTGGCCGAGGGACGTCTCCATTTTTAGCAAAGAGTATTTGTCCTGATGCCGCTTCCATTAGCACGGCAACACCGGCGGCGGTATCGAAAGCCTGCCCGTAAGCAGGCATAGAGACGAACAGCAAGGCAAAAATGATGATGAGAGAGCAAAGGCGTTTTTTCATTGATTAACTACCTCCCGCAAAAATAATTTTTCTACAGTTCTCTTTAATATTATCTGAAAAGCTGTGAAGAATCTAGCTAAAAAAGCAGGAAAACTTAACAAAAATTCTTAATGGATTAGACACAGAATCTCCTTTTTTCTGTAACAGAATTTGCGCTGCAGTGAATTGTGAAATTCGTCTTTTTCCTGTATAATTAGGAATAAAAATGTTCCTCATCCTTAGACAACCGCAGGGACGGTTCTTGTGGTAAGATGCCCTCACCCTAACCCTCTCCCAGAGGGAGAGGGGAATTAGAGGGAGCGTTGGTACTCGATACCCTCTCCCAGAGGGGAATTATAGGGATCCAATACCCTCTCGAAGAGGGGATACCCAATACCCTCTCCACCCTTTGGGGGGAGAGGGCTAGGGTGAGGGGGGAAAGATTTTTAAGTTTTGGCATTTTACCGTATGGCGCTAGCGATGCGGAGGAAAGAAGGGAAGTGCCTTGAGCGAAGCACTGATTCTCGTTGTCGACGATGAAGAACATATCCGGGAACTGGTCAGGCTGTATCTGGAAAAGGAAGGCTTTGCGGTAGCTTTAGCCGTTGACGGCGAGGAAGCGCTGCAAAAGGTTAAAGCCATCAGCCCCCAACTTATTATCCTCGATATTATGCTTCCCAAAATGGGTGGGTGGGATGTTTGCCGCGAAGTGCGAAAATTTTCGGAGACACCGATTATTATGCTGACTGCTAAAGGTGAAGAGTTTGATAAAGTGCTTGGTCTGGAGCTTGGCGCCGATGATTATTTGACAAAGCCTTTCTCCCCGAGGGAGCTGGTTGCCCGGGTTAAAGCTATCCTGCGCAGAACCAGTCATGACGGGACTGCCCCTGTCGCTGAAATGGTAAACTATCCCGGGCTGGTGATTAACATGGCTTCCAGGGAAGTGTTTGTAGCAGGACAAGAGGTCACGCTGACCCCCAAGGAATTTGATCTTTTGTGGTTTCTTGCAAAAAAACCGGGCAAAGTGTTTACGCGGGAGCAGTTGCTGACGGCAGTTTGGGGATATGATTATTTCGGTGATTTACGCACGGTTGATACCCATATTAAACGTTTACGGGAAAAAGTGGAGCGTGAAGGCGCCTCGCCCCGGGTAAAAACAATTTGGGGTGTGGGCTATAAATTCGAGGTGCATGAAAAGTGAAAACAAACATCTTCAGCAAGCTGCTGACAACTTACTTGGTGATCATTCTGATCACCTTGCTTGTTGTCGGGCTTTTTTTAACACAGCTTTTTCAAACTTATTTCTATGATGCCCGCGAAAGGGAGTTGTCGCTTAAAGGCCGGCAGGTTTCCGAAATTTTTTCCAATATGATTCTCGGTCTTCAGGATCCGCGCATTTCAGACGACCTGCTTTTTGCTTTGCGCCGCTTTATGGATGCCGATGTTCATTTAATGCCTAAAGACATGCTACTGCTTGCTTCAAGCGCCGGTTTTGACGAGACGGGTTTGCGCTTAACTGACGATGAGTTGGGTCAGGTGTTAAACGGGCAGGTAGTCTCAAAGCGGAGCTTTCACCATGAGACGAGAGAACAAATGCTTACTGTGGTAGTGCCGATTTTTGCCATGAATGATGTTTGGGGTGGCATTTTTCTTATTGCTCCGCTGACAGGAATTTCAGCCACAGTCGCACAAGTGAGAAACATGATTGCTTATGCCGCTCTTGCCGCTACCATCTTGGCGATGATTGTCGGCTTCTATATGTCAAAGTCTATCTCGCAGCCGCTGCAACTTATGAACCGTGCCGCCCTGGAAGTGGCAGGCGGCAATTATCAGCAACAGGTGGAAGTTGCTTCTCTTGACGAAGTGGGACAGTTGGCCCGGACGTTTAATTATATGTCGTCGACTTTGCAGCAGACGGTGGAAGCATTATCGCATGAAAAGGCAAAGTTGGAAAATATTATGCTGAGCATGAATGAAGGCGTGCTTGCCGTCGACCGGCAGGGACAGGTGATTCTTGCCAATCCTCAGGCTAAACTGCTTCTGCAATCTATGGAGAAGGATTTTACCGGCAGAGAGATTCACTCTTTGCTGCAAAATGAGGCGATGTCTGAACTATATCGGCAAGTTATCATTACCAGCGAGACTGCATCTGCGGAATATCATCTTTCCGATGGGAAAATTCTCTTTCTGCAGATTGCTCCGCTGCGTCGGGCTGACCGCACTTGGGGTGCCGTAGGGATTTTACAGGATGTGACGGAGGTGCGGCGGTTGGAACAGATGCGCAGAGATTTTGTAGCCAATGTCTCGCATGAATTGCGGACTCCGATGACATCTATCCAGGGGTTTGTCGAAGCGCTGCTTGACGGATTGGCTGAGGATAAAGAGAGTCAAAACCGCTATTTAAACATTATCCTGGACGAAACAGTACGATTAAACTCTTTAGTCAACGATCTGCTTGATCTTTCGCAGCTTGAAGCGCGCCAAGTTTCCTGGCCGATGGAAGAAGTAGCTGTTAGGCCGCTTTTTGAACAGGTTGCAGCCAAATTCCAGCCTCAACTGGAAAGACAGAATCTGACGCTGGAAATTAAAGTTGACGGGGATTTGCCTGCTGTTTTAGGAAACAAAGACAGAATCCAACAGGTGCTGATTAATCTGCTCGGCAATGCGGTCTCGTTTACTCCTGCCGGCGGCAAGATTACACTGGCTGCTGTCCCTGCGGCGGAAATGGTTCGCCTTAGCGTTTCCGATACAGGTGTGGGAATCCCGCCTGAGGAACAGGAAAAAATTTGGGGACGTTTCCACAAAGTTGACAAAGCCCGTACCCGCCGTTTCGGCGGCACGGGACTAGGACTTTCTATTGTCAAGCAGATCGTGGAAACCCATGGCGGCACAGTAGGTCTTGAGAGTGTGCCGGGGCAAGGCTCTACCTTTCATCTGACACTTAACAAAGCATAACAAGAAGACACCCATGCCGCCTGCGGCACCAGCGGAAGGATGAAAATACCCCTCACCCTGACCCTCTCCCAGAGGGAGAGGGGATTTTCTGGGTAGTATAATAAAAAACCCTGCCGGCAAACCGATTCAGCCTAGGCAGGGTTTTTCTTTAATCTAAAAAAAATAGAACAACGTTTGCCACAACGTTGCTCCTGTGCTTCTTGCCACACGACCCACATCATGTGGCTTAATTTAATTATAAGCAGGAAATGTGTCAGCTTCGTGAACAAAAAAGGAACAGTTTATAAATAATAACTGCAGAATTGTTAAGTGGTTGTAAATTTAAGCGTATAGCGCAAGTTTGTTGAGATTGTGAATAAAGCATGAAATTTCTCGCGCTTGTACCCTATATGAAGGTTTTTTGGATACCGGAGGCGAAAATAGATTCAAGTAAGTGCGAAATGGAGGAGATGTTTTGCTTCTTCGTAAGCAGGCGGAAGTGCAAGAGGAGAAAATCCTTTCAGATGTTGCGGCAAAAAGTCGGACGGCTGAAAGGTTACACTGCGAGGAAGAATGCAGTGTGCGGACTGCATTTCAGCGTGACCGCGATAGGATTGTTCATTCTAAAGCGTTCCGGCGATTAAAGCATAAAACGCAGGTGTTTATTGCGCCGGAAGGCGATCATTACAGAACTCGCCTGACTCATACGCTTGAAGTTTGCCAGATTGCCCGTACGATTGCCAGGGTATTAAAATTAAACGAAGATTTAACCGAGGCGATTGCTTTAGGTCATGATTTGGGTCATACGCCTTTTGGTCATTCGGGCGAAGACATATTAAATGAAATCCATCCGGGAGGTTTTCAGCATAATGAACAGAGCCTGCGCGTAGTTGATTTTCTTGAACGCGCAAACGGTTTAAATCTTACGCTTCAAGTTCGAGACGGCATCTTGCATCATACGGGACCGTTTACTCCTTTTACACTCGAAGGTCAGCTTGTTAAAATTTGCGACCGGGTAGCCTATATTAATCATGATATTGATGACGCGCTGAGAGCGGGCTTGCTGCATTTCAGTGACCTGCCTCTTGCTGAAATTAAAGCTTTGGGGGAGAATTCATCTGCCCGCATTAATAAAATGGTCAGAGCAATCATTGAGCATTCATGGCAAAACAATCTGATTTCTCCCGGTCCGGCAATGAGCGAAGTGATGAATAATTTGCGGGACTTCATGTTTCGCCATGTATATATCGGTTCCGGAGCCAAGCTGGAAGAGCAACGCGCGCGCCATGTTATTCAGTTGATGTATAGTCATTTACTGGAAAATCCGGCATATCTGCCGGAAGATGCTAAGCGGCGGGCGGAAGCGGAAGGCTTGCCGGTTGCAGTCTGCGATTATGTTTCCGGGATGACGGATCGCTATATTTTGGCTCGTTACCAAGAGTTTTTTTTGCCGAAACCGTGGAAAAGTGTCTAAAACCTTGAAAATAAGCGCAATATCGTATATAAAGCAAGAATTGGCATATAATATCTAGCACGATTAGCTTTATATTTTTTGATAAAGAAGGAATCATTCATCCAATGTAGAAATTATTTGCTAAAGTCTGACTCCCCTTACCGGTGTCTCAGATAAAGGAGGAAACAGTTAGACAATAGGGCTTAAGAGAGGCAAAGCTGAGTACGGCAGCCCGATGCGGACCTCGTCTCTCTCCTGGAGGCTGAGGTTTTTTTCATACCAGAAGAACCGTCCCCTTGGTTCACAGATCCCCTCTCCCTCTGGGAGAGGGTTAGGGTGAGGGCAGGGTGGAGGCTGAGGTTTTTTTATACCAGAAGAACCGTCCCCTTGGTTAAAAGTATACCAGAAGAACCGTCCCCTTGGTTCGAAGAAAAATGGGTGAGAGTAATGGTGGGGAATCTACCGAGCCGGTTTTTGGATGAGGTTAGAACTAATTATGATATTGTCCAGTTTATTTCTGAGTATGTGCAGTTAAAAAAATCCGGGCGTAATTATTTCGGGCTCTGCCCGTTCCATGGGGAAAAAACTCCCTCGTTTAGCGTCTCCCCGGATAAGCAAATCTTTCATTGCTTTGGCTGTGGGGAAGGTGGGGATGTTTTTTCTTTTCTCATGAAGGCAGACAGCCTTACCTTTCCGGAAGCCGTTACTGTCCTTGCCAAACGAGCCGGTCTTTCTCTGCCGCAAGTTGCTTTATCTCCGGCGGAAGAGCGCGCTCAGCGCACGCGCGAGCGGCTGTTGGCAGCCGTCAGTTGGGCGCAAAGGCTTTACCGGCACTACTTGGAAAACCCCAAAGGCAATGCCGCAGAGCAATATCTTAAAAAGCGGGGACTGTCGGCGGAGATTATTCATCAGTTTGGCCTTGGCTTTGCGCCGGACAGTTGGGATACAGGCAAGCAGTTTTTGTTAAAAAAGGGATTCAGCGAACAAGAGCTGCTTGACGCCGGGATACTTACAGAAGGGGAGAAAAGGACTTATGACCGCTTTCGCAAGCGGGTGACATTCCCAATCTGTAATCGGCGCGGCGAAATTATTGCTTTTGGCGGACGTATTCTCGGTGAAGGAACACCTAAATATCTGAACTCACCGGAAACGCCGCTCTTTGATAAAAGTAAACATCTTTATGCCCTCCACCTGGCACAGGGAGCAATCCGCCTGAATAAACAGGCGGTTATCTTTGAAGGCTATTTGGATGTAATCGCTGCTCATCAGGCAGGAATTACCAATGTGGTCGCCTCGC
The DNA here is from genome assembly GCA_018335695.1 of Clostridium sp. Classification (GTDB taxonomy): domain Bacteria; phylum Bacillota; class Dethiobacteria; order Dethiobacterales; family Dethiobacteraceae; genus GPS1B09. The sequence goes on along the minus strand of JAGXRV010000013.1, from coordinate 8,306 downwards.
TTGGCACATCACTTACAGAAGCGCAGGCTCGCCTGCTGCGTGGCCAAGCCGAAGAAGTGGTAATAGTTTATGACGCCGATACTGCCGGGCAAGCTGCCACTTGGCGCGGCGTACAGGTTCTCCGGCAAGCCGGTTGCCTGGTGAAGGTAGGACGCCTGCCTGTCGGTCTTGATCCGGATGATTATCTTCGCCGTTTTGGCGGCGAAATGTTTCGCCGGGAAGTGATTGGCAAATCACAATTGTTGGTAGACTACCAATTGTCTAGCTTGACCGAGCAATTTAACCCGGAAAATGCCGACGAAAGGATTCGTCTTTTTGCCAAGATTAGCGACATTCTTGCTTCTGTGGAAAATGCTATGGAGCGGGAAGATTATATAGAAAAAATGTCCGCCAGACTTGCTTTGCCCGCCGCCGCCATCAGGGAGGAGTTGCGGAAGAGAAAACAGCCTGCTGCAGAACGTTCACAAATAAACCGGCTCACCGGAGTAACGGCGCAGATTGAAAATGCTGTTGATAAGGCACCGTTGCAGCTTGTAGCACTCTGGTCACGTTTTCCCTCCCTGCAGAACTTTGCAGTCGAGTTGGAAGAAGCTGATTTTCCCGCAGAATTGAGGTTTTTGTTGACGGCAGCCAAAGAAGGCGCAGATTTGTTTTCACCCGCTAATATATTAGAATTGCTGCCGCCGGGAAAGTACCGGCAAACACTGAGCCGGTTGTTGATAGATGACCATTATGAAGAAAAACTCGCAAAAAAAGCGGTGGCCGATTGTGTCAGGCTGCTAAAAACAGTCCGTATCGCCTGCCGACGCAAAGAGCTGGAGGAAGAAATTGCGAAGTTGGACCCTGTCGCTGCGAAAGGGGAAATAGCTGAGTTGTCGAGAAAGTGGCTGGAGCTGCGTAAACAAGAAGAAGCAATCAATAATCCCAGGGAAGGAGGTAAAGGTGTTGGCTAAAGATTTGGAAAAAGAACAGTTATTGAAACAAATTCAGTTTGAGCTTGTCCAGCATGGCAAGAAAAGCGGTCTGCTCACATACAGAGAAATTATTGAACCGCTGCAGGAATTGGATTTGTCTCCGGAAGAAATAGACGAAGTCTACGAACACCTTGCCCGACTGGGGATAGATGTTGTCAATGAATCCGGCGAATTGGTTGCCTTAGACGAGGAAGAATTAAAAGATGAAGAAGTAGTTATCATTGAAGAAGAAATTGACCTGACCGTTCCCGAAGGGATCAGCGTTAATGATCCCGTGCGGATGTATCTAAAAGAGATTGGGAAAATTCCGCTTTTAAGCTCCGATGATGAAATTCAGTTGGCAAAAAGAATGCAAGCGGGAGATGAAGAAGCTAAGCGCCGCTTGGCGGAAGCCAACCTTCGTCTTGTGGTGAGTATCGCCAAAAAATACGTGGGACGCGGCATGCTCTTCCTTGATTTGATTCAGGAAGGCAATTTGGGGTTGATTAAAGCGGTAGAAAAATTTGACCACCGCAAAGGGTTCAAATTCAGCACTTATGCCACTTGGTGGATTCGACAGGCAATCACGCGGGCAATTGCCGACCAGGCAAGAACGATTCGCATTCCTGTGCATATGGTGGAAACGATTAACAAATTGATTCGCATTTCACGCCAACTGGTGCAGGAAATGGGCAGAGAGCCTTCGCCGGAAGAAATTGCGCATGTGATGGGTACTTCTGAGGAACGAGTGCGTGAAATCTTAAAAATCGCCCAAGAGCCGGTTTCTCTGGAAACTCCTATCGGTGAGGAAGACGATTCTCACTTAGGAGACTTTATTGAAGACCAGGATGCCTTGGCGCCGGCGGAAGCCGCCGCCTTCGAGCTGCTAAAAGAACAGCTCGACGACGTTCTGGAAACGCTTACCCCGCGGGAAAAGAAAGTGCTTAAACTGCGTTTTGGGCTTGACGACGGCCGATCGCGCACCTTAGAGGAAGTTGGTCAGATTTTTGGCGTTACCAGGGAGCGGATTCGTCAAATTGAGGCTAAAGCGCTGCGGAAGTTGCGTCACCCGATGCGCAGCAAGCGTTTAAAGGATTATCTTGAATAATTGTCTGAAAAAACACGTAAAAATTGTGGGTTGACTATTGTTTTGGATTTAGCTATAATAAACATTGCGCTACTACGAAGCTCGTTTTCCTCGATAGCTCAACGGTAGAGCAACCGGCTGTTAACCGGTAGGTTGTAGGTTCGAATCCTACTCGGGGAGCCAGGGCCCATAGCTCAACGGTTAGAGCTGCCGGCTCATAACCGGTCGGTTCTAGGTTCGAATCCTAGTGGGCCCACCACTTTAACAACATGCATGGCCCCTTGGTCAAGCGGTCAAGACACCGCCCTTTCAAGGCGGTATCACGGGTTCGATTCCCGTAGGGGTCACCACTTAGGGCGATTAGCTCAGCTGGGAGAGCGCCTGCCTTACAAGCAGGATGTCGGCGGTTCGATCCCGTCATCGCCCACCATTAAAAAATAATAGCGGCAGGATGTTTTACAACGTCTTGCCGCTGTTTTTTTTTGTAAAAATGGAGGGTACTCGAGTTTCTTCGTCTCTTCCTTATCCCCCCTCACCCTAACCCTCTCCCCCCAGAGGGTGGAGAGGAAACAAAAGAAAACTCCCCTCATCCCCCAATTTTTACCCTATCCCTCTATTCCAGATCCCCTCTCCCCGCGGGAGAGGGTATCTGGAATAGAGGGGGAGCTTGCTCTTACTCCATTTTTTTGCTGCTTAGAAAAATTATGTAACCTGAAAAAGCAGAAATTTCATGGAAAATTTAACCACAGTTAATATAACTTGCCTGGCAATTTAACATTGCACTGTTATACTGGATGAGGAAAGGGTGAAAACCCTGGAGGTCTGCAGATAACTGCAGACAGAGGCGACTTCGCTTTAAGGTGGTGAGAGGATAGCCGGCAGAGCAATGTAAATCCAGTCTGCCTGCCGCAAGCAGCCTGACTTGACCGAGTTTAAGAAGCGTTCCGGTGACCGAAAACTGAATATTGCAGAGTAGTTCTGTCTACAGGAAAAAGCCCAAAAAAGTCTTTAAGCAAAAAATGAGTAAAATGAGCTAAGGAGGAAGCAAAGTGAAGAAAAGATTTAAATCCGTTTCTCTGATAGTAGCCATGCTCGTCCTCTCCCTCGTGTTCGGCAGTGTGGCACCGCTGGCAGCACCGGCGGAAGCATCCGCCCGCCCGACTATTAACGGTCAGGCAGTCGACACCCGTCGCATCGGCGCACAGCGCGGCCGCGGCGGCGTAGAGCTGGCACTCGCTTCATCGCTCCGTACAGCATTGCAGCATGCCAGTGTTTCAGCTGTAGTCGAGATCACTCCCGGTTCCATGCTCGTGCGTCATGGCAGCCGCGAACTGTTTATCTTAGCCGACAGCCGTACCGCATTTTTGACGACCGGCATCGGCACCGCTTCCCCAAGTACCAGAAACGTTACCCTAACAGCTCTGCCGCGTACAGTGGCGGCGCGTGATCTGTTCGTACCCTTTGCAGATGTAGTGCGTCATTTGGGCGGCAGCTTCACCAGCGCCCGTGTCGCCACAGTGCGCAATGATGCGCCGGATGCGGCGTTTGATTTTACTGCAGCCGGTCAACAGCGTAATGTAGTTACCACCGGTGTTTATCAAGATGCTGCGCGTATGATCGGTCGCGGCGCCACCTTCCCCAATTCTCTCTACGGCAGCGCTTTTGCCGGTACCGACCTTGCAGCTCCTGCCAATCCATGGCTTGAGCGCTACTTCTTCTCTTCCCAAGACTTGTCCTCCGGCCTTAACCCTGAGGCACGCGTTGGTTATAACCGGATTACAGTAGGCGGCGCTACAACGCTGGATACCATTCCCGCCGGTGGCGCAACAAGCGGCTCCGGCATGGGCGTCGACTCCGTGCGCTTGCGCCTTGCCGATTTTGGCGGCACCGATATGATCAGTCAAGTGCCTGCCGCCGTTCTGGAGGCCTTCCCGGCCATCCCCACCGCCAAAGGCGGCGTAGCTGTCATCTTTAACCTGGTCGACAGAAACGGCGTCCGCATTACTAACCTGAACCTGACTGCCGATGTTATTGCTCGTATTTTCCTTGGACAAATCAGCCATTGGAATGACGCAGCCCTTGTGCGTCTCAATCCGCGCGTAGCGTTGCCCGCTACACCAATTCAGGTCAACTGGCGTCCGGATGTTTCCGGCACCACGGAAATTTTCACCGCCTACCTAGCCGCCGCTTCTCGCGTTTGGCGGGATACCCTCACAACAGAACAGGAAACAACAGTTGATATGGAAGGTCCCGGAGCCACCTCTATCTTTACCCCTGGCGTCGGTGGCTGGACGGCTGCCTTATTAGCTGACCGTACCCGGACGCAGGCACCAGCTTCTACAGACGGTGGTAGCGCTCTGCGGGGCAGGGTGGCAGCAGCCGAAAATTCCATCGGTTTTGTCAGCTTTGGTGACGTTACCGGTCGTAATGTAACGACTGCACCGGTAGGTCCTTTCGGTATCGCCCGTGTGCAAAACCGCGCCGGCATCTTCACTCTACCGCTGATTAGCAATGTGTACGCAGCCGGTATCGGGCACGGCAACGTATTGCGCCACCCGGTAAATTCCGCCAATCCCGGCGCTTATCCGATTACAGGCTTAACCTGGATTTTAGTGGAAAGAGACCCCGGCGTAGCGAAGCCGATCGGCGACTCTGTGCAGGTTGCTACATTAAATGATAATCTTATCTTAGCACAACCTGCTCTGACTGGTACAGACCTTGAGGCTGCCGTTCAGCGCAACGCCATTGTCGCCGACTTTGTTGACTGGGCTGTAGTTGAAGGCTTCGGCGACGCGGAAGCCCGCAGACTGCATATGGCGCCGCTGACCCCGACGATGAAGCGCGAAGTCGCAAGACTGCTTGGCACCATCCGCGTTAACTAACTTGTAGTTTCAGATTTGACTCTAAATAATCTTTAAGGAGTGAAAGAAGTGAGAGGTTTGCGTAAATTATTGCATAGCCTGCGCGCATCCACCGGCGGTTTCACACTGCTCGAACTTGTCGTGGTGCTGGCGATTATGGGCTTTTTGGTAGCGATGATTGCACCCCGCTTGGCCGGGGTGGTAGCCGGTGCGCAGCGCAATGCGGACGATACGAATATCAGCCGTCTGCTGCAAGCGACCAGTCAGTTCCAGGAGCGTACCGGTCGTTTGCCGGCCGAAATGACCAATCTTGTTTCCGAGACCGGTCCCGATGAGTATCAGGGGCTGAACGTCAGCAATAATAATCCGGCTGACGGTAAAGAAGCTTTGTCTGCGGAACTGGCGGCCAGTCTGCCGCTGCATATCCACCTGTTGAGCGAGGCGGAAGCCGCCGAGCTTGCCCGCTTGGGAATTACCGAAGTGCGTAACCTGAACCCAAGCACGGCCGTTGACCCGCTGTTTAACGGTGTGCCTGCCGTTGAGCCTACTTTGGCAAGGGTACCCGTCGAAGCAGGTACGCCGGTACTGATGATCGGCGGCGGTTTTGATGCCGGCGGTTGGGCGGACAGCTTTGTCGCCGACCGGAATATCCTGCACCCCACGCTTGCATACCGCATCGTGCTCGGCTTCGGTCAGGACAGCGAACTGGTGACCGCCGGACAGTTGCAGGGTGCTGCGATCAGTCCGCAGGGCACACAGACCGACAATTATGTTTTCAACAACTATCTGCTCGTCTTGCCGCGCTTGGCAAGCACTATCGCCCGCGGTCCGAATGTCTTGGAAATCACCGCGAGCAACGCTGCCGGGCAGCAAGAAACTTTCGACCTGACGGAGCAACAAGGCAATTTTGAATTGACTGTGCTCAGCCCGGAAGGCAGAACCGTGCCGCCGGCAGCCGTCTGGACTATCCAGTAAACTTCTAAGAATCTCCTCTCCCTTTCTCGCCAGTCCCCTCTCCCCCTGGGAGAGGGCTAGGGTGAGAGCCGGATTTAAAGCGGCACATGTGTGTGCCGGCAAATGTGCCGGCAAAAATATCAGTCAGTGCAGGCAGGGGTCGTCAGTCGGCCTCTGCCTGCGTTTATGTCAGTGAGGGAGATTCTTTTGGGAGATGCCCTCACCCTAGCCCTAGCCCTCACCCTAGCCCTCTCCCAGAGGGAGAGGGGATTTAGTAGAGAAAAAGAGAGGGGATTAGTAGGAAATTTTTAAAGCAATGTTCAGCTTTTGTTAGCTTAATGTTATATTTTGGTTAACTCTGAAAATAGGCAGGATGCTTTCTGCTCAGGCCGAATAAAAATAGATAGCACGGCATTTTCGCCGGTATTTGACAAGGGAGGTTGCATGATGCCGCTAAAGGCTGGCGAAGAAGGTTTTTCTTTGCTGGAAGTGATAATAATTCTGTCGATTTTAGCGATGTTTGCTGCGATGGCTGTACCGCTTGCGGGGCGGCTGGAGGCGCGGGGGCGGGAGCGGGAAACGGAACGTTTGCTTACTACTGTGCGCGAGGCTATGCTAGGGCCGCGCGGCGCGCTTGATGCCGGCGGCAGGAGGGTTTTGGCTGGTTATGCGGGTGATTTGGGCGGCTTGCCGCCTTTACGCCGCTCCGTTTGGAATGACAGCGTAAAGCGCTGGGAGTGGGACATTCCTTTTGCTTCTGAGCAGGAGGCGAACGCTTTCTGGGCAAGCGGGATGGGACAGCCGCAATATCTGTGGCTGGCGCCGCCTGATGCTGTGCGCTGGCAGGGACCTTATTTGCCGGAGCCGCGCGATGAATTTCCGGCTAACGCGGAGCACCTGCGCTGGACATTCGGCGGGCAGTTGACAGATGCGCAGTTTACGGCAAACAGGGAAATCGAAATGCGTCAGACGGCGGGGAGGCTTGCTGACGCTTGGGGCAGGTCACTGCTCTTTTTCTATGTAACGCCCGGGGAGGCGGGGACGGAATTGTTTCAGGGTACGGCAACAGTGCAGACTACCGTCTATGTCGTCAGCGAAGGACAAGACCTGCGCAGCAGTTGGCCTGCCTATCGGCTTGATACGCCGGAGAATGAAGACAATCTGGTGCTTGTGATTACGCCGCAGGAGTGGCATGATGAGGCGCGGCAAGTGGAAACTAGACGGTTGTTGCAGACTGCTGCCGACGCGCTGGTGGGACGTTTCGGTCCGGTTGACCGGCTGGGTCGAGGGCTGCTCGGTGGCTTTGTGGGCGACCACGGACGTTGGCCGGAGCTGTTAGTTTGGCAGGATGGGCAGGTCCCGTGGCGACAGGTAACAGGTCGCTGGGAGCAGAACGCTGAGGGAGATCCGGTCTGGGTACCGCCGACAGCGGCGGATTTGCTAGACGGAGCGGTTTACGGTCAGCCGCGCGGTCTGTGGACGCGTGATACCGACGGGAACGGGACGGCTGATTTGCCGTTGCCGCCTGACCCGGCTGCCGCCGGGAGTGTGCTGCTTGGTTTTGGTTGGCGCGGAGAGTATTTGCCGCCTCCTGAAGGAAGCGGGGCATCAGAGCTGCTGCGGGATGCCTGGGGCATGCCGCTGACTTTTCGGCTTAGTCATGCTGCTGACGCCGAACCGCCGCCGGAGCAGACGTTAAAAATCATCAGCGCCGGTCAGGACGGAGTTATGGCGACTGCCGACGATCTGCTGGAAATTGTGCCGCGCCATTTTGATGTGCGCAGGCACCCTCCCGCAGTCCCGCCGGAGAATGTTTTTACGGTAGCAGGAAGGGTAGTCAATGAAACAGGGCAAAATCGTTTTTTCAGAGTGCGGCTGCACGCCAGCCCAGCTACTCAGCCTGCTACCTTAGTGCAGATGGTTTACGGCAGGCTGACGGTTGACGGACAAATTTACGGCAATGCTTGGGATTTTAGCCTGCAGGTGCAGAGGAGCAGCGCCGGGGCGCGGCTGCTGGAGCTTGTGGAACTCCGCGACTATGACCCAAGACCTCTTTATCATGATTGGCGTTTTCTGAGACGCTGGGACTGGACGACGGTGTTTGTCGGCAGCGGCGGCACTGCCACGCCTGAAAGAGAGCCGCTCGTTTTGCGAGCGCGGGACGTTTACCCTTAGCCCTTTGCCCTCACCCTAACCCTCTCCCATTGCCCTCACCCTAACCCTCTCCCAGAGGGAGAGGGAAGTTGTAGGGGATCTGTAGAGGGAGAGGGAAGTTGTAGGGGATCTGTAGAGGGAGAGGGGAATTGTAGGGGATCTGTAGAGGGAGAGGGGAGTTCCTCTAATTTTACCCTCTCCCCACGGGAGAGGGTGGAGCGCAGCGAGGGTGAGGGGAGAGTTGCTCTGGTCATTACCTTCACCTTTGTCCTTAGCCCTTAGCTTCTGCCTTTTGCC
>JAGXRV010000012.1 GCA_018335695.1 Clostridium sp. | reverse complement strand
CATGAAGATGATGCTAATGACCCACTGGCCAAGAGAAGATATATTTTTGCCCTATCTCATGCCGCCTCTTTGGACCAGTGTCGCATTTTTTGCTTTTATCATCAGTGCTGTCTGCTTTTTCGGCTGGCGTCGAATCAAAGAGGCTGATTTTTAATGATTTTTAATACTTTTTCCCTCAAAAATAGACGCTCAAGAGCCTTCGGCTCTGAAAGGGTAGTAATAAGTTAAGAGGTTCGTCCTAAGCCTTGCGACGGATGTGTGGGTAGTTTCAATGGCCACGAAAATCTCTCTTCGAATCTATAAAAGATGGCAAATGGAAACTTATGAATTACTGCACGGCGTGTGTTTCTATAAATAACTGGATACAGGGTGGGCGGCGACACTATTTCTCCTGGATTTACCTTAAAACTGTTGCTTTGCTGGTCTAGGAGTTTGTTTGAAGGCGAAGTACTGTTGGTTGACGTTGAAAATAATGGAACAGAAGATACAGCATGATTGTAACGCGTAAAACCGCAACTGAAATATACCTTACCTATAACTCGGTGGACACCTTAAATGGGAATTTTGCTTCATTTAGTCTTTCATTCCAGAACGCAAGACCCTGAAAATAGTATCTACCATCCCGACAAATTCCCCTCTCCCTGCGGGAGAGGGCTAGGGTGAGGGCAGCGTGAGGGCGAATTTTCATCCTTCTGATGGTGCCCCCGTCTTTGTGGGGGCATGGGTGTCTACACATGATTTTCTCACAGTTTTAACGAGAGTGGTGTATAGATTGAGAATGCCAGCCTGGCGAGTAATGATAGCATTATTCATTTTGTTGATATTTGCTCTAGTGGTCAGCGTGTCAATTTGGAGGGCGCGGTATGCGCTTGATCTTCCAAGTCCAGGACGAGATCCCGGGAAGGCCGCAGCCACAAGGTACGTTTTTGAGTATGTAGCTGCGCTGAATGCCAATGATTCCGGACTATTAGGTGAAGTAGTGGGAAGATCGGCAAACGCACCAGATATTCAGGAAACACTTCGGCTCTTTGGCGGTCGCGACTTGATTGATGTCGAAGTGACTGTCGTTCATGATTTTCGATACCACTATCAAGTGTGGATCACGGCTCGAACCGGCGATGGTTCAATAGTTGAGATGTACCAAATAGTCGGATGGACTGGGGAACACTTTAGGATATTGCAGCTACACACTGGCCCTATCCCACCGCGTTGACAAAGTGTAATTTAGCGCATTTTGCAAGGAGGCAGAGGCACTATAATTGACTTGACGTGGGCTTTGTTTTCAGCGTTAGGAGTCAATGAAACTGTTCTGCAAAATCTTTCTTAGATAAAAAAACATAAGTATAAATTTGCTTTAGAAAAGCTTTGCCATGCAAACAGTTGCTTGTTGTTTTTCAAGCAACTGTTTGTGGTTATGAGTTGTGGGGTAACGAATTCGACGAGAAGCTGAGGAGAGTGGCGGTAAGGAAGGTCAAGGTAATGGTGGATGGTAGGATGTTGTTTGAGTTTAAAGATGGCAAGGAGTTCAAAGCATAAACTGACTTAGGCACAATAGATGCTTGCAAGGCAGCATTTTCGATGCCTTTTTGTAATCCACAGTTTTATGCCTGCACATCTCTTCTCGAACTGTAAAATTGTTCAAAATTGACAAAATTTGGATTGACAGGCGAGGGGGGGGGGCGCGCTATAATAAAAATATCGTAGCTATTGCCAAAAATTGCAAGGAGGGATGTCGTGAGTTCGGCGATAGTTGCTGAAACAAATATTGAGGAGAGTGATTTTCCCATGTTGGCAGGAAAAACCCAAAAATTGGCGAATGTGGCTAAAAAGCGTCCGGTGCTTGCGACGCTGTGTTGTTTGTTGTTGGTGTTTTCACTGGTGGGGTTTGCTTTTTCCACACCGGCTGACGTACAGCCGAACCAGCCTGAACTGTTTGTTATAACAAGGAATATGCAAACTTATGACTTGGATGCTACTCAGTGGAATTTCCCGATGTTGTTGGCTGGGTTTGGATCGGGGCCTGGGACTGCCCGCCTCGTGGAGTTTAGTATTGACGGGCACGACCTGCTTCCTCTTGTGCCAAAGTCGAATAGAACCATATCTGTTCTCCGTGTGGATAATGAAATCGACTCAAAGAGCTTCGAGAGATGGAATAATTACCGTCGGCGAGCAGCGGTCTTGCGCGTAAGGGACGATGAAAGAATATCCTTTACCGAAACAGAAGAGCATGAATTCAGGGGATTGACCAATCGTATAATTGATATAAGCGACAGGCGTCGCGATACAGACGCGCCTCAGATAGCTGAGATAACGGTTGCAGTTAGCGATTTGCCCTTTAAAGTTGCCGCCGGGGATTACTACCATGTAAAAATAGCTGTGGAAAGAGGTCGGCATCTGTCTGTTAGTGAAGGAGAAATACTTATTGTAGATGTAGAGCCTTTAGCGACAAATCCGATCTGGGTTCCGGCAGACCTGCATATCCATAGCACTTTTGGCGATCCCAGCGGAAGGAACACACCGGCTCAGCTTGCGTCTCTTCTCGCCGGAAAAGGGTACAGAATTGGCTATGTGACTGATGAGCCTGCTGGTTGGAATATGTCGGCGTCAACAATTCCTCCAACTATGGGCAGCAGCGGTTGGCACGGAATAGGTGCCCCACGGGCTACTTGGGATCAATACCGCACTACCGTGCGCAATGCTTCAACTGTACAAGTAGCCATGTTTCCTGGTCTTGAAATTTCTGCTTCAACCTTGCACCGAACTTACTCAGGAATACACAATGGGCATGCCTTGGCGTACGGTATCCAAAACCTCACTGGATCAGGCATCGGCACCTTTGAAACAACGGGGCTCAGATATAACTGGTTCAGGCCTAATGAGTTGTTGCATAATATTAACATAAACAATCCGGGTTCTGTTGCCCCAGGCCCAGGGCCGTCATCTGCCGCTATTGCGCATCCTACTATAGGCCATCCATGGAACCCCCTCTTTCTGGGAGTAGGTCTAACTGAGCGCTACGATGGCTTTGAGTTAATGACTGCTGGACAGGGGTTGCCTTCGCGAGGTGGATTTGGACCGAATGCTCTTCCAATGGAGATATGGCGGAGTGAACTCGTTCACCGGCTGCCTGGTGTTTTTACAAGTGTTGTTTTGGGTGGAGGCAACTTTCCATCTGCGAGGACTGGTAGCGATTGGGGCAACCATTGGTTTACGGACTTGGCTACCGACATTTCATACTACACATACATTGGGATAACAGGCATTGGATCTCTTCCAGCAGATATGAGGACTCTCTCTCAAGTTAGCGTCAATCGGGCACTGCGTGCCGGGCGCACAGTGGCTAGTCGCTTGGGAGGGTTTGCTACACTTAGGCTTAGAAACGCTCAAGGAAGTCTACAGGAACTCGGCTCGTGGTTTAATTTGCCGATAGGAGCCACTGTTAGTGGCGAAATAGTGTTTCGAGCCGCCGTTCCCGGTAATTATCGTATACGAATTATTGAAAACAGCAGCGGGAGAAGTGGTTTGGCTGACACGAGGCACGATTCATTACGGCATGTGAATGCTGGTCAAACTGTAACAATTCCTGTGAGCTTTCGCTTTGAAGGAGGACAAAGGAGTTATCATGTCATTGTTGAGGATGCTTCAGCAGCTAACGATTTCATTTATACTAGTCCAATTTTC
>JAGXRV010000011.1 GCA_018335695.1 Clostridium sp. | reverse complement strand
TATATTCTTGTCGAAAATGGCACAATTAACTACCTGATTTCTTTTTATAATTGACTATATTCTTGATAAGTTCTTATAGTTAGTGTAAGTTTGAAAACCGAGATGCGCCACATTTCTTTTCGGTGAATTAGGTTTTTACAATAAACTCACACGAAAGTCTATAGTTGATTTGTTCCCACATACGTACACCCTTAGTCGATATGTTCCCTCGGAGAGAATTTCAGTCTAAAAAATACAGGCTGCTAATTCTTGACAGCTATCCCCTCCTCTCAAAACACATCGAAAATGTAACGTTGTTAACTAGAAAAGATTGAAATATCTGGAGGGAAAATATCAATGGATACAAAAGAATTACATAAATTACTTAATGACTACGATCAAAATTTGTGTATTGAAAGTATTGATAATGACATGTTAATTATCAGTCCCAATGAATATTTAACTCTATATGCAACTGAGGCCAATGAAATGCTTGACATAAATGGTAGTGGTATTCATTGGCATATGGAAACAGAAGAAATGGCTGGATTTATCATTGCTATCCTTAAAGGAAATTCTATAATCATTGAGATTAGATCTATTTTTGTAAAAGTCATAGACATTCCTTCACGTTATAAGATTTTATCGAAAGAAAAATATGAGAAAATCAAGCACCGCTATATTGGGAAAAAGAGGGTACGCATCTACTCAGGAAACATGATAATTCAAAGAGCAGATTGATTATTGAGATATGTTGCGTTGTCAATACTATCCACGTTGAGACAGTAGTCTTGATGTCAAGGGTAAAAGAGTAGGGGCTTGTAAGGCCCAGTATATAAGCCATTCGTGTGTTTTGAGTTTGAAATCGGAGCATGAAAAAAATGATATTTTTTGCTTCGTGGAAACATATCGAAACAAGGCTTAAACCCTGTGACAGAGCGATTTAGATGTCAGTGGTTGGCGAGAAGTCAGGTTAGATGTCAGGGGGTTACAAGTGGTCGATTTAGATGTTTTATGAAAAAATCGAGGTTGTGTGGTCAGGTTGGATATTAAGGTTAAAAGGTTGAAGAATAGGATAACCAACATGACTGAAATATGCTAATATGTTTATTAGCCATAATGGTAAATGAAAAATTAATCAACGATAATAGGGAGATCAAACAGTTCGACAAGTTTGAATTTATCGAGCAGTGTAAATGTAAAGTTATTGATATAAAAGGGGATAGTTATATGATGGATTGGCACGTGATATATAGAGAATTGACAAGTAAACATAATTACATCAAGCCAAATCCCCCAGCCACAGAAAAGCAGATTTCTGATGTTGAAAAATCATTGGGCTGTAAATTGCCTAATGACTTAAAGGAACTGCTGCTAGATATGAACGGGGATAATTGGCTTATTTTTTCTACGGAGCAAATCACAGAAACAAATTTATCTGCAAGAAAACTTGATTGTTTTATGCCTCTTGACTGCTTATTATTTTTTGGAGGCAATGGCTGCGGTGATTATTATGGCTACCCGATAACATCTCAAGATGGAGTACGAAATGATAATGTGTTTATGTGGGATCACGAATATGATAATCGCATATGGAAAGCAAACAACTTAGAAGATGCAATAAAAAAATACTACAATGATGAAATATAGCATAGTATCTGTCATTTCCTATTCGATTTATTGTGAAGAAAATGGTCCATAACAGCAAAAAAGTAGATTTCAGTTTGTCTATTGACCAGGAGGTGTCAATGTACCGATCTTTCCATCTTCCGAATGGAGATATCCATATTCTCCCGTATCAAAAAGAACTGCGTGATGGCTGTGATTACTAAGCTTTGTTGAATTAATCACTTCTTCTATAAGAACAAACTCACTTCTAAATGGATTTTCCATTGCCATATAAGCTGTTTCCTTTAAGGCATTATCCGAAATGGTATATACATACATATTCTCACTACTCATGGGATGTAATTGTACCGTATTACCATCTAGGCTAATCGAAACATCACAATAATTGTCCCCTTGAGTTTGATGGCAGTTTAAAGGCTTTAAATCCAAACTTCGAACAATTTGAAGAGAATCAAGATCATATACAAACAATCCGAAATAGTCGTAGAAAATTACTATACCAGGACACTCATCGACAAAATCACGGTCTATGATGATTACTTCGTTGTAGAATTTAAGTCCGGAATCGAAATCCAAATAGACGAGTAGTCAGTTATACAATTTTACCCGCCGCTCTTATGAGTTGCGGGTTTTTCTATATGTAAACATTCAATTGTTATTTGAAATCAAGTGGTTTATAATTATCTCATTGAAGTATAGAGGCGCTCAACAGTCTTTCAAGTTCATGGAATGTATGATTTTACAAGGAGGCCAATAATGAATAAAAAAGATAACAATCTTAAAGATGGAAATATGGATCACAGCAATATGGATCACAGCAATATGGATCACAGCAATATGGATCACGGCAAGATGAATCACAGCAAGATGGACCACAGTAAGATGGATCACAGCAATATGGATCACAGCAATATGGATCAAGCCAAGATGGACCACAGCAAGATGGACCATAGCAAGATGGATCATGATCGTGGTGCAATGGGAGGACACGCCCACCACCATCATGGTAGTTTCAAGGAAATTTTCTTGAAATCACTCCCATTGGGGATTGCAATCTTATTTATTACTCCCTTGATGGATATTCAATGGCCTTTCCAAATCATCTTTCCTTATGCAGACGTTGTAGCAGCTGTCTTGGCAACAATTCTATACATTTATGGCGGAAAACCATTCTACATGGGTGCGAAAGATGAGTTTAATTCAAAAGCTCCAGGCATGATGTCCTTGATTACTTTGGGGATAACGGTTTCTTATACCTATAGTGTTTACGCAGTGGCCGCTCGATATGTGACCGGAGAACATGTCATGGACTTCTTCTTTGAGTTTGCAACGTTACTTTTAATCATGTTATTAGGACACTGGATTGAAATGAAGGCATTGGGTGAAGCAGGGGATGCGCAAAAAGCTCTAGCAGAATTATTGCCAAAAGACGCTCATGTTGTTTTAGAAGATGATTCGATTGAAACTCGTCCTGTGTCTGAACTTCAGGTTGGAGATGTTATCCGTGTTCAAGCAGGAGAAAATGTTCCAGCTGATGGTATCATTATTCGCGGAGAATCCCGTGTAAACGAGGCCCTCTTAACAGGTGAATCTAAGCCAATCGAAAAGAATGTTAAAGATCAAGTCATTGGTGGATCAACAAATGGTAGTGGTGTCCTATATGTAGAAGTAACAGAAACAGGGGATAAGTCCTTTATCTCACAAGTACAAACATTAATTAGCCAAGCACAAAGCCAACCATCTCGAGCAGAGAATGTGGCTCACAAAGTAGCTAGCTGGTTGTTCTACATTGCCGTTGTAGTAGCTTTAATCGCTCTAGTAGCCTGGATGATCATTGCAGATTTACCTACAGCCGTTATCTTTACTGTGACTACGTTAGTTATTGCCTGCCCACATGCTTTGGGTCTTGCTATTCCCTTGGTAGTATCACGTAGTACTAGTTTGGGTGCAAGCCGAGGATTACTGGTTAAAAATAGAGAAGCTTTGGAATTAACTACTAAAGCGGATGTTATGGTATTGGATAAAACAGGTACTTTAACAACTGGTGAATTTAAAGTGTTGGACGTCACTGTTTTGAGTGATAAATATTCTGAAGAAGAAATTACAGGCTTGTTGGCGGGTATAGAGGCGGGCTCAAGTCACCCGATTGCCCAATCGATTGTGAACCACGCTGAAGCGAAAGGCATTAAGTCCGTTTCCTTTGACTCCATTGAAATCGTTTCGGGAGCAGGAATAGAAGGGGAGGCGAACGGCCACCACTATCAATTAATCAGCCAAAAGGCATACGGAAAAGCATTGCGTATGGATATTCCGAAAGGCGCTACTTTAAGTATCCTTGTAGAAAATAATGAAGCAATCGGCGCTGTCGCATTGGGAGATGAACTGAAAGAAACCAGCAGAAACTTGATCGAGGTGCTGAAAAAATACGGAATTGAACCACTCATGGCTACTGGTGATAACGAGGAAGCTGCACAAGGAGTTGCAGAAGTTCTAGGTATTCAATACCAAGCCAATCAATCTCCGGAAGATAAGTACAAGCTGGTCGAGTCCATGAAAAACCAAAACAAGACGGTTATCATGGTGGGAGACGGGGTCAATGACGCACCTTCCCTTGCCTTGGCAGACGTAGGTATTGCAATCGGAGCTGGAACGCAAGTAGCTTTGGATTCTGCGGATATTATCCTTACTCAGTCTGATCCAGGGGATATTGAATCCTTTATCGAGTTAGCAAACAAGACGACACGTAAAATGAAACAAAACTTGGTATGGGGAGCAGGCTACAATTTTATCGCGATTCCAATTGCTGCTGGCCTCCTTGCTCCTATCGGCATTACCTTGGGTCCGGCCTTCGGCGCCGTCCTCATGTCCTTATCGACCGTTATTGTTGCGATCAATGCAATGCTTTTGAGATTAGACCCGAAATAAAACGAAGCAGGAACAAAAAAACACTGGCTGGTGTGCTGTACAAGGATATACGTACACCCACGGATTTCCGAGAAAAAACAGGACTCCATCATTTTAATCTGGACCTGATTTCAAGGACAATATCGGATAGTAATTCTTAACACAATTTTACCCGCAGCTCTTTTTATTGAGTTGCGGGTTTTCAATTTGTAAACATTCAATTGTTATTTGAAACCAAATGGTTTACAATATTTCTATTGAGGCATGGAGGGACTATTATGAAAACCTCGGACATGATACGACAGCTATGTGAACAAAAGAATATCAGTGTCTCCGAATTGGCTAGACGCTTAGGTCAGTCGCCACAGAATTTTGGAAAGAAGCTGAAACGTGAAACCATAACCTTAGAAGAGCTTAAGGCCATAGCAGATGTGATGGATGTTAAGTTTGAACAGTCTTTCATTCTATCTGATGGCAAGGAAATAAAGACTGGAAGCGAGTAAAGGAGGCGGCCTACTATGATGATCAGCCCGGAAGGATACTATGAAGAGCATCTTAAAGGTAAAACGAAAGAGCAGATTATGACCGCTATACGTGGTCTTAAACAAGAAATAGGTCATCTTAAGAATACGATGGAAAGCCCGGACTATGGCAAAGAGCTTATTATGCATCCGAGCGAAGATACGCGCCTCCACTGGAATTGTGAATACTTGGAGCGAGCCAAGCAAGCTTATGCTGAAGCCGGTGGTACTTATACCTTATCTAAATTAGAAGAAAAAGTTGCTGACTTTGATGCAAATATAGATGCCATCTCAAAGATTACTTTCAGCATTGGCGGTTTCTTTGGCGGCTACCGTAGTTATGTTGTAGAACCATCAGATGGATTGAAGGCCTATACAAAATTATGGGAAGACGAAGAACCACTCGCTCTGATGGATGTTGATAAAGAAGAACCCTTCACAAGAGACACTTTCATGGCTGCTCTTATGGATCTTCATATTGGTGAATGGCGCAGACGGTATTCAACTCAGCGCTTCGGATATACGGTGTGTGATGGTACACAGTGGGAGCTGGAATTTGAATATAGCAATGGACATAAACCGGTAAGAATCGATGGTGACAACTCCTACCCGTATAACTTCAATAAGTTCCAGATGTTATTTGGCATTGACGAAACTGAGGAGGACGAGGATGAGTAAAATTGATTGTGTGAAGGAGGTTCAAAATTGGATACAAACAAATTGAAAGTTTTATCCTATGATGAGCTGCGCGCTTTGTATAGGAACTTCCTACATAGCCAAGACATTTCAAAATTAACAATCGATACTGCTTATAGTGACACCTTCTACCTTTGGAGAAAAGGCAGCAAAGAACTTTTCTGGAATACAGTGATGGATACTGGTTTTGAAAATGTGGCAAAGAATGAACTAATAAAGGCTCTTTCTGAGAACTCGACCGGAAACGTTAAATCGCTTGCGAGTAGTTACTTGTCTCATCTGAGAAGATTCCGTTTATTCTTAGCTTCTGATGGAACTGCAGATCTGACTGCGCCTAAGCAGGAAAAGACAGCAAGACCTACGCATATACGCAAGAAGAAAGTAAGCGTTATCGTCCCCGATCCATCAAGCGATCAGGTTGAGCTTTATCTTAAAAAATGGGATGGCCTTGAGAACTACCGACTTCAGGAGGATGCACTTAATAAACTGTTCTTTGAGCTATGCCCGAAGAATAAAGACATAACTGATATTCTTTTGAAAGCTTCAACACTTAACAACTTTTATAGCACAAACATTTTTTCAATCTATCCAGTAGCAAAGCATATCTGCGCTCTGGATATTGATGCGAGACTTAAAGCCGGTGATGTTACCCTGGTTGGAGATATCCAGTATGTAACAATCGGTGAGACATTGAAGAATTTTTACTCCTTTGCCACAAAATATTGTAGCCATCACAATCCGATCGACTATCCAATTTATGATAGCTACGTGGATGAGGTGCTTCGCTATTTTAGAAAGCGTGATGGCTTTTCAGATTTTCAAGATGTTGATTTGAAGGACTACGCAAAATTCAAAAACATTCTGATTGAATTCCGTGCCTTCTATGGCTTGGAAAAACATAAACTTAAGCAAATCGACCAGTATGTTTGGCAGCTTGGGAAAGACTACTTCCCGAAGAATTATGGAAAGAAAAAGGAAAAAACAATTGGAGGCTTACTATATGAGTATCAATAATGAATGTTGTTGTGGAAGCAAAACAGAAAAGCCAGATCAAATTAAAGACAATTGTCCTGTGTGTAATAAAGAAGGGATTTCCGTTAGTAAAGTCACTATTGAACATCTAGTGACAGATGATTATCGTAATGCCGTTGACGGAGATCAATATAAGATTTGTCTGAATGAGGACTGCGACGTTGTTTACTATAATACGGATAATAAAATTAAATTCTTAAAAGACCAAGTTAGGGTTCCTATCTGGTTTAAGAAGGATGCAGATCCTAAGTATGCTTGTTATTGCAGTGAAGTCACAGAAGATCAGGTAATTGAAGCAGTTATCAAGCATGGCGCGAGAACCATTAAAGAAGTAAACGCCCTAACTGGAGCAATGAAAAATCCTAATTGTAAAGAAAACAATCCGTTGGGAGTATGCTGCCATAAGATTATTAAGAAAGCTATCAACAAGGGCTTGAGCATGAAATGATATGAGTTGATAAGTTCCCACGAACAGACAAACCGTTGATATGTTTCCCTTAACCTAGAAAATGAAAAAATACCGTTGACCTGTTCCCACTAACGTGAGGTATTGAAAATGGTAACTGACATCATAAACCTGGACTCGGGCCATGTCGAGGCAATCTGCTTTCTTAGCAAAACAATATAATCAACATTGCGTAAAACAGGATTTACTTTAAGTTACTTTCATTTGTTTCACATAGAAAGAGATAATAATGCAGGTGGTATAATCATGAAAATTGTAATTAAGGAAATGAAAACAGACGATGAGATACTCGGTAAAGCATATGTTCATTGGAAATCATGGCAAGAAGCATATAAAGGAATTGTTCATCAAGAATATCTTGATAAATTAACTTTAGATAAATGCATTGAGATAGCATATAAAATTTCTAATAACACTTTAATAGCAAAACTAGGAGATAATATAATTGGTTTTTCGACATATGGTAAATGCAGAGACTTAGAATCATCTCATATCGGAGAAGTAATGGCTATTTATGTTTTAAGTGAATACTATTCACGTGGTGTTGGATTTCAGCTTATGTCAGAGTCACTCAAGAAGCTGAATGATTACAATAAAATAATAGTTTGGGTACTAAAGGATAATGAGCGAGCTATTCATTTTTATGAAAAATTCGGTTTCAAATTTGATGGTAAAGAAAAGACACTTAAACTTGTTACAGATATAGTGGAAAGAAGAATGATATTGGATTTATAACACCTAATCTATCGAAGTCTTGGTATGTTGTGTTGTTAACTCTGTGCGTGTGGAGTCGATTGTTCTGATGACAAAGACTTAGTATTAAACACAATTATCAAGAAAACACTGATGCAAAGGATTATTAGAAATGAGCAAGAAAAGAAAAGAAACCTTTAATTGGAAACCACCGGAAAACTATAAAGATTTTTTCTATGCTTCGTCAGATGAAGCGTTTAAAGCAGAGCATCCCATTGGTTACGTGTTTTTGGTTATCCTCGGCTTAGTTGTTTTGTTTTTGCCTGCAATTCTTTTTGTCATTGTAGTTGGAATTACCTATGAATCGGTAAACCATTGGGTAATTCTCGGTCTCACAGGAGGCTTTGTATTCGGTATCGGTTTGTTTAACTATGTTGCAATTATAATTAAGCAGTACTTGGGGCATTGGGTGAGCATTGTTTCATTCCTAATTGGCGGAGCGCTAATGTTTGTCAGTTGGCTTTTATGCCGTTGATCAGTTTGTGCGCTAGGCTAATGGGATATTCTCAATAGCGGTTGCAATTTGATCCTGTTTACTATAGACATTCACGACGTTACCTAAATTCACTGTAAGGCGGTCACGTTGCCAAGAAGAAAAGACTACAGGGTTTAAGGGATTTATCAATGGATGCAATAGTTTAAAAAAAACATAATGAGTTCGAATCAACTCTGAGTATTGAAAGTAGTGCTGATGACATGTTAATTATACGTCCCAATGAATATTTAACTCTAATTGCAGCTGATGCAAATGAAATGC
>JAGXRV010000010.1 GCA_018335695.1 Clostridium sp. | reverse complement strand
CGGCTAGATCCGCTAAACGCTGAATTCAGGCTTGAGTTGGCGAGTGTCTATGAGGGGGTCGGGAGAGTACGTTCAGATAATGATATGCTCCAAAAAGCAAAAGTTGAATTTGAACGGGTACTTTTTTTGGATCGTTATCACCCACGTTCCAGCCACCTGTACGGTACTTTTTTAATAAATAACGGACAATTTGACGAGGGGTTGAATTATCTGATGCAATCATTGCAGCTTAACCCGCGCTTTGGCAGGGCATATGCTCTGTATGCAAGACACTGCCTTGACAAAGCGTTAGAGCTATATTTTGCCGGGGAAAAAGAGAGAGCTGCAATCTACTTAGAGAAGATTAAGCCGCTTGAGGCGAAACTGCAAGAGTATGCGCCGGGAAACCTTGCTCTGGCTCTCTCGCTTGGGCAAACCCATTTTATGCTTGGTCGAGATAATCAGGCTGAAGAATATCTGCAAGCAGCACTTGCTTTTGACAGAGATCGTGCCAGTGCCGCCATGACATTGGCAGCACTATATAAGCATCTTGGGAAAGGTGATAAGTCTCAGGAGTATTTCAACAGGGCAATGGGCTGGGAGCAGGACAGCGTAAGGGTGTATCAGGCATTTATGCGTGTCAGGACACCGCCAAAAAATGGGGGAGGGGTTTAGAAATTAGAAATATGGCAGTAGAGTGTTAAGCAGCGAAGTGTTAAGTGACCAGAAAACTGCGCTTAGGTATAAAAATTTTTGAAGAGAGCAGAGCAAATAAAGAAGCCCAGCGAAATCGCAAGGGCCCAACGAGAAGCTTAGTTAATTGTGTTCAATTGGGGCAAACTGTTGCCAAAACTGTTGTCAAAACCGTTTTTTGACCAAATTTTGGCGGTTCCAAAACCCCGGAACCCTTGATTTTATTGGTCGGAGCGACAGGATTTGAACCTGCGACCTCTTGACCCCCAGTCATCCTTTTTTCGTTTCATGTAGTTTCATCTGGTTTCGTCTTACATAAAAAAAGCCTATTTTACGGGCTTTTTTTGTTTTTGAAATGACAAAAAACAGTCTAATTATCATTTATTGAAGGCACTGCAATTAGGTTAGTAAAAGCAATGTTCGTGTAGCTCTTATAGCGTATGATGTTTACGCTAATTTAAAAAGCCCGAAAGCAGATGGTATTGCCTGACCGTTAGTTGCTGGATATAATGACCATAGAATTTGAGGAAAGGAAAAGACGCCCCCGTTTTTACGTGTACTACTGTTAGCAGCAGCAGCACACCAGGGGCGCCCCAACTCTATGGTCATTTTAACAGATTATGAGCTGGTTGAGAACCCTGAAACGGGTATTTTTTGTGAGGAGCGGTGAGCAGAATCCCTGCCCCATTTGCGATAGTGTACTTAGGATAATCGGTAGCCGGCGTAGAGCGTACATTAAAGAAGAAGGAGATCATCAAATACTGATGATTCGTAGGCTTCGCTGTATCTCTTGTAAACGGATTCATCATGAGTTGCCGGATTGTTTAATTCCGTACAATCGTCACGAAAGTAAAAGTATTGAAGCGGCAGTGGCTGGAACGTCACCGCTATCTGTACCGGCCGATGAATCCACGATAAATCGGTGGAAGCAGTGGTTTTCAGCCATAGCCGGTTACTTCGCCGGTGCTCTTTTATCTATCGCAATCCGTTATGACATACAGTCTGTGGAAGACGTATCCTCCCTTCCCCAGTCATCGCTCCAAAGGATCTGGCATTATGTCGGCGATGCATCTCGTTGGCTGGCCAGAGTTGTCCGACCGATCGTGAACGCAAATTATTGGGTGCAGACCCGTTCTGCATTCATGTCCGGATAGATTCGCAGTAAACTCAAGTTAAAACCTTCGATGGAGGGATTAACTTGAGAGATCAGAAGAAAGCGGAAGCCATTGCAGCGGAAAGAATGCAACTTTTGTCTCCCTTGCTGGCAGACGGCGTCGATCCTGCTAAGGCTTCGCAACTAAAAGCCCAAATCTGTGAGCAGACGGGACTGTCTGAACGTACAATCCGACGGTACCTGAACCAGTACAGAGCGGAGGGCTTTTTAGGACTGAAACCAAAAGGCAAAGGTCGTCCTCAACAAGCAGAAGCCATTCCTGCCCACATTCTGGAGCAGGCCATTCTCTTGCGGCGGGAAGTGCCCAGGCGGAGTGTCGCCCAGATTATTCAAATCCTTGAATGGGAAGGACTTGTGCCGCCGGGTCAAACTAAACGAAGCACCCTGCAGGACAAGCTAACCGAGCGAGGCTACAGTGCCAGACATATGCAGTTGTACGCTGCTTCTGGTGTGGCAGCAAGACGTTTTCAACAGAAGTACCGGAACCGTCTTTGGCATAGCGATATTCTGTATGGTCCGTACCTACCGATCGGGCCTGACGGGCAGCTGAAGCAGGTGTACATGGTCAGCTTCCTTGATGATGCGACTCGCTTCATTCTTCATGCGGAATTCTTCCCCACATTGGATCAGGTCATTGTCGAGGATTGTTTCCGTCAGTCGCTGCTGAAGTACGGCCAGCCAGAGGCCGTGTTTTTTGACAACGGCCGCCAGTACAGAACAAAATGGATGAAACGTGCTTGTGCGAAGCTGGGGATTCGGCTGCTTTTTGCAAAGCCGTACTCGCCTGAGTCGACCGGGAAGGTTGAGATCTTTAACAAATCGGTCCGTACTTTTCTTGATGAGGCTGCTTTAGAAAAACCACAAACCCTAGATCAGCTGAACCGGCTGTTTTGGGTATGGCTTGAAGAGTGCTACCAGAACAAGCCGCATTCCGGTCTGCGCAACAACAGCAGTCCGGTTAGTGCCTTTCATGGTGACAAGAAAGCATTAAAGTTTATCGATCCTGAGAAGCTCGCCAACGCGTTCCTCCACTGTGAAGAGCGTAAAGTGGACAAGGCTGGCTGTATCAGTTTTCAGGGAGTTAAGTACGAGGTTGGTGTTTCTTTTATCGGATCAACCGTCGATGTTATCTATGATCCTGCCGATACAAGCCAACTGACCATTGAGTACGAGGGACATACACCGTGGGTTGCAAAGCAGCTGGTCATCGGGGAGAGATCGGGACCGCGCTCAACTTTGCCTCCACACATGCAACCTGAGCCTGCCGAATTTTCCCGGCTTTTAGCAGCGGCTGAAAAACAAAACGAACAGCGAAAAACCCTACAGATTCCCGCCGTATCTTACCGCACGGTTAAAAAGGACGGTGAGGATCGTGTTTGAGACTTTTTATGGTTTTTCCAAGACCCCATTTTCCCGGGCCATCCCTACCAGTGAACTCTATCCTTCAATCATGATGGAAGAAATTCTGGGACGCTTGGAACATGCGGCCAAGAGCCAGTTGTTTGCTGTCGTTACAGGTGACAGTGGTACCGGGAAAACAACTACGATCCGTCGACTCAAAGACAATCTGGACTCATCGATGTTCATGGTTATGTATCTGGCTGACTCCAAATTAACACCGAGGCATTTCTACAAAGGCCTCTTGGAGCAACTCGGTGCTGACGCCAAGTTTTATCGGGGTGACGCTAAGCGGCAGCTGCATCGGGAAATTGAACTCATGAGGGGTATTCATCATGTATTGCCGGTTGTGATTGTGGATGAAGCGCATCTCCTCGACCGGGAAATGCTTGAAGAAGTAAGGTTTTTGCTCAATTTCAAGATGGATGCAGAAAGCCCAATGGCACTCATCTTAGTTGGACAAAGCGAACTCTGGGATAAGTTTCAGCTGCAATCGTATGCGGCAATTAAACAACGCATTGACCTGCAGTGTAAGTTGCCCCATTATGACCGGGCTCAGGTTGGAAGCTATATCAAGCGGCACCTTGAGTACGCCGGAGCCTCCCAGGAGATCTTTTCCGATGGAGCCATCGATGAAATCTTTCGTTTTTCAAGTGGCACGGCCAGAATCATCAACAAAGTATGTACTCACTGCCTCCTCTACGGTTCTCAGAACAGCCGCCGGATCATCGATGACCATATGGTTAAACGAGTAATCCAAGGCGAACTTCTTTAAACCGTATTGGACAGGGGGCGAGCAAATGCTATCTTTTATATGTCAGATGAAGACCGAGAATGGGATAGAACGTTGGGATGGTATTATTCCCAGATTGAAAGATTACGGGAGCCACTATGAAATTAGGATTGAAAGCCGATCAGGTATTATGGTTATCTTCGGGAAAACTTCAAGTGGAGGATTTGCATGTATGCCTGACCATGATGCTGGCTGTCATCTTAGTGACTTAAAGGATAAGTTCTGGAACACCGAGCGACTTATACCTATTTTAGGAGATGTGGACGGAATTACTGTCGCTCAAGCACTGTATACTTTGGCAGATAAATTGAATCTGTAGTAAGAGGTTCTTGACAGAAGGGCGGAGTCGGGGTGGGAATAATCTCGCCCCCTCGGCTGTTTAACCCGTAAAGACAATCTCGAACCTTGGACAATTAAATCGGCAAATCACGGACAATGACACGAGTCAATCATTGGACAGTATACGTTAGCAACAACACACAGTCAGAGTTAAATAGATCAAAAATCGGCAGGAAATTTTGTTGTTTTGACGAATATTTCCAATCAAAATTCCTTCAACCCTTAGTTCCCCTCTTCTGGAGGGGTGGTTTTGCTTGCGCCAGAGGGATCAACTCCTTAATCAAACAATGCAGGATATTACCTAAAGAACCAAGAAAATACCTGTAAAAATCTTTTGTCGGCATGATATAATTAAAGTGTTAAAGTATAATTAACTCAACTTTCGCAGCTTAAAAATAGGCTCTGATGCCCGCAAATACTAGGTTTTTCTTCAAAAATATATCATTATAGACAACAAAAACACCTCTCCGTTTGATAAAATGGAAGTGACGAAACTTACCATCCAAACAGAAAGGTGTGTCTATCCCTATGATACTACACAACTCCCTGCATGAAAAGAACGAACAGCAATGTTTCTCCAGAAGTTTTTCGAACTTGAAGGTCAATCAACAT
>JAGXRV010000009.1 GCA_018335695.1 Clostridium sp. | reverse complement strand
GACAAAAAGGAGGGGGAACTCTCCGAAAGAATTTTCAGTATCCGCTACTTGGGTAACAGTAAACTCTTTGCCGGAAAAAACCGTTCCGCCCTCATCTCCCTCGTGCGCCGCCGCTTTGCCGATCCGGATCTCTCCGATGAAGACATTCTGGCCGAACTGGGCATTGTGCGAACGTCAAACGAGCTGCTGATCGCAGGCCCGCTCACACTCAGTATTGATGAAATAGCAACAGACCTCACGCCGCTTACCTTCGGTGTCGTGATCGATACCAGTCAGATTAATCGCATCCGCTTCGTAAGTCTGCATGCAGATACAATTCTCTTAATCGAAAACAAAACCAACTTTCATGAACTTGTACGCAAAGGATTGTCCAAAGATATCATTCTCATCTACTTAGGCGGTTTTCCGGGTCCCGGTAAACGTCAGTTGCTTACGCTCCTTAGCCAACAAATGCGCACAACAACGCAGCTTTATCATTGGGGCGATATAGATTTGGGCGGATTTCGTATCCACCGCATCCTCAAAGAAACCATCTTTCCCAATATACGGCCGCTCTTTATGGACGAGAACACCCTTCTGGCGTACCGCCATATGGCCGACACACTTCACCCTTCTTATGTTAAAAGACTGGAAAAACTCCTTGCTGATGTCCGCTACGACGAATTTCATCCTGTTATCCAAACTATGTTTGCGCACAATCTGCGCCTGGAGCAGGAAGCACTCCTAGCAGATATGAAAGGAATTATCCAAAGCCTGTTGAAACTTAAAAATCCTGTCCAAGGAGGTGTTTTATGAGCAGAGACAAACTGGAAAAACTCTTTGGTCAGTCGCGTGAATACTTGGAACAAGGAAAGTTAAACCAGGCTGAAGAGATGCTGGTAAAGATGTTGGACGGAAAAAAACAACTGGTAAAAATTAATAATACCACAGTCAGCACAGCACCGGATGCCGAAACAAAGAAGCTGTATGAAAATGCCCTGCGACTAAGGGCTCTGGAGAAAAACGGGGAAGCGATTAAACTGCTGCAAGGCATGTTTAACCGGGGAGTGACTTTTCCCCCGGCGCTTCTATTGCTCGCCAATTTATACAGGGCGGAAGAGATGCCTGATAAAGCCAAGGTGTTGCTGGATATGCTGGAAAGCTTCGACCCAGAAAATCCACTTTTCTTGGTTAATATAGCAGGCTTTTGTCTGGAGTCGGGAGAGTCGGCGAAAGCGCGGGCTTATATGGAACGAATCGACGAAAAAAAGCTGGACGCAGGCCTGCGTGAAC
This sequence comes from Clostridium sp., assembly GCA_018335695.1. Classification (GTDB taxonomy): domain Bacteria; phylum Bacillota; class Dethiobacteria; order Dethiobacterales; family Dethiobacteraceae; genus GPS1B09. The sequence continues at coordinate 6,057 of JAGXRV010000009.1, read as the reverse complement.
ATGTAAAGTCACTGAAGCGCATACTACGGGGTGAATCCGGAGGGAAGCGCGCCTTCGCCAAAACAACATGGGGAGATTCCTGGCTCGATGCGTTGCGTCGCCTCGACCATAGTAACCGACTGTCCAGAGGCCGCAGTTACGCCACACAAGGCAGGGTGAAAGATGTCAAAATCCGGGACGGCACCCTGGAAGCGCGAGTAAAAGGACAGCGCGCGGCCGCCTACAAAATTTATCTGAGGCTGAAGCACTTCACGCCGGTTCAGGTGGAAACTATCAACAGAATCATCGGCCAAAACCCGGTTTTTGCTGCGGAACTTTCCACGGGCAAGCTGCCGCTCGATTTGCCTTTTGTCTTTGAACGCCACGGGATTCAACTGTTCCCCGGCTCATGGCGCGAAATAGAAGCAGTTTGTTCCTGTCCTGACTGGGTAAATCCCTGCAAACATCTGGCCGCCGTCTTCTACGTGCTGTCACAGGAAATAGATATCGACCCTTTCATGCTCTTCAGCTTGCGGGGGCTTGCCAAAGAGGAGCTGATGGAAACGGCTGGTTTTGCCGGCGAAGTGAAACGGGAAGACAGGTTTGTCCCGCTGACGGAAGTTACTGTGAAGCCGTCTGAGCCTACCGAATTCAGCTTCGCCGGTCTGGATAAAAAAGCCGGAGCGATCTTTCCTCTGCTCGCCGATAAGCCGCTTTTTAACTCGGCCTTTAAAAGGCTGCTTTTAAAGGCCTACAAAAATGTGGCCGCAGCCGCCGAAACGTTAGACGTCGCTGAGAATAACGCTTTTGAAAAAGCGGCCGGCATACGCATTTTTTACCCTAATGAAGGACAGCCGCTTAACACAGAAGCTTTTGTCTGGCCGGAGCAGACTTCACCCTTTGGAGCCGATAAATCAGCGACGGTACGCGTCCCGCTAATCGAAGCGGGACGATGCAGGTTGCGGCAGTTCCGTGGGAGCAAAATCGACTTGCCAACCCTATTAAAACTCTTTTTGGAAATGCCCCTCCTCCTTAAAGGTTCTCCCGAGATCACCTTCCTGAGCGCCGCCGCAACAGTTGCCCTCGCGCTGGCCCGAACCTCCGCCTTTATCCCGGAAGTCGTTCAGCAGAAAACCGGTCAATTCCATATTTCCTACAGGCCGCTGTCTCGTGATGCCGCCGTAGCGGCCGCTATTGAGATGCTGGCAAAGCTGATGCCGCCCACCTTGATTTTTCACCGTAAACAGAAAGCGGTCATGCCGGGCAGGCAAGGCGCGGAAGAAATCGTCTCGCTCTTTCTGGCCTATCTTATGCGTTCATACAATAATATTGAACAGGACGACAAGTTGTGCCTCGCCTTTTTTCAAATGGCCGACTACCGCCCGGAAAAATTCGAAGAAAAGAAGACGGGCAAAGCGGTGGTGGACTGGCTCGGAAGTCTCTCCGGCATGACCGGACGCTTCGGGCCGCTGGTGCGGATTGAACTGCCGTCCGGACGCCAGAAGAAATTCCGTTTCTATCTTGATGTGGAAGACAGGGAAGACCCGCTCGCACCGCCTATACCTCTTGCCCGGCTTTTTGCCGGGGAGGACGCTTTTTCCTGCCAGGCGGGAGACGTGCTGGCCATTGTAGCCAGGCAAATTGCCGCCTCCGCCGGTTATTGTCCCGAACTGAAAGAAATGCTCGCCAACAAAGGAGAACAGCCGCTTGCCATGGGAACCGATGAGCTGACGCGTTTTCTCGGCGAAGGCAAAGAAGTGCTCTCTATGCTTGGCATTCGCATGCTATTGCCAAAAGAACTCATCTCCGTCTTTTCGCCAAAGCTTGTGCTCTCCGCCAAAAGCAAAGGGAAAAACGTTACCTACCTATCAGTGGCCGAGATGGTTTCGTTTGACTGGGAAGTATCCCTCGGCGACACGCGCTTGAGCGGAGAAGAATTTAAAAAACTGGCGGCGGATGCCTCGGGGATTGTGCGTTACCGCGACAACTACCTCCTGCTTCAGCCGGAAGAAGTAGACCGCATCCTGACTCAGCTGAAAAAGCCGCTGCCCAAGCTCGGTCCGACCCAATTGCTGCGCGCCGGCTTGACGGGAGAAGCGGGCGACGTCAGCTTTGAACACGATGCCGTCCTAGCAAAGCTCCTGGCTGATTTGCACACGGAACGAGACGTCTCTGTACCGTCCGGCCTTCAGGCTAGCCTGCGCCCGTACCAGGAGCGTGGCCTGCGCTGGCTCTATGGCAATTATGACAGAGGATTCGGCTGCTGCTTGGCCGACGACATGGGTCTTGGCAAAACACTGCAGGTTATCGCTCTCATTCTGAAACTGAAAGAAGAAGGGAAGCTGCGCGAGCCGGCTTTGGTAGTCTGCCCTACCACGCTGCTTGGCAACTGGGAGAAAGAATGCGCCCGTTTTGCGCCCTCCCTTAACGTCACAGTCTGCCACGGCCCCGACAGGGAACTGCAGATATCAGACATAGACATCATTATTACCAGTTACGGCGTTGCACGCAACGACAAGGAACTGCTCTCCAAAAAAAGCTGGAGCCTCCTGGTGATCGATGAAGCACAGAACGTGAAAAACACCGACAGCGCCCAGGCCATAGCGTTACAAATGCTCCGGGCTGACGGCTACGTCGCGATGAGCGGCACGCCCGTGGAAAACAGGCTCGATGAACTCTGGAGCATCTTTAACATCATCCTCCCCGGTTTTCTCGGCTCAAGAAAAGAATTCGCGCGGCGTTTTGCCGTACCGGTTGAGAAGTACAGAGACATGGAGAGAGCGAGGCTGCTGCGTAAAGCCACCGCTCCCTTTATCCTGCGCAGGATGAAGTCCGATAAAACCGTTATATCCGATTTACCGGAGAAAACAACCAAGAATGAATACTGCCGCCTAACTGCTGAGCAGGCCGCGCTCTACCACGAGGTGCTGGAGCGTGAGATGAAAAAAATCAGCGACTGCGACGGCATGGCAAGAAGAGGCTTGATTTTCAGCCTGTTGACCTCGCTCAAACAAATCTGCAACCACCCTGTCCATTTTTCCAAAAAAGGCCAACCGGAACCCCATTATTCCGGCAAAGCCGAGATGGCTCTCGACTTACTCAAACAAATCGTGCAGCAAAACGAAAAAACCCTCATCTTCACCCAGTACAAAGAAATGGGCGAACTGCTGGTACAAATGCTGGAAAGCAAGCTAAATCTCCCTGTCAGCTTCTTTCACGGCAGTCTGCAAAGAAAAGCCCGGGAAACGCTGGTCGAAGCGTTTCAGTCGGATCACGATTCCCGCCTGATGGTGGTCTCCCTTAAAGCAGGCGGCACAGGGCTGAACCTGACCGCAGCCACCCATGTGATCCACTACGACCTATGGTGGAACCCGGCTGTTGAAGGCCAGGCCACAGACAGAGCCTACCGTATTGGCCAGAAAAACAACGTCACCGTCCACAGATTCATTACCCTCGGCACACTCGAGGAAAAAATAAACTCAATGCTCGAAGCAAAAAAAGAACTGGCGGACCTGACAGTCTCAGCCGGAGAAACATGGCTGACCGAAATGTCCGACAGTGAACTGCGTGACATATTCAACCTTTCATTGTAAGCATACCTACCGAAAACTCAGATTGTACCCGCCAGTTCATTGGCAATATTAATACTGTCCAGCCTCATGATACTCTCTTCGGAACTGCCGAAGCTGAGCAGGTTGATACTGCCGTACCAGACAATCCTCTGGTCAATTACGGCAAACTTCTGATGAATATTAGCTTTAAAAACAAGATTAATTCCGCAATTTCTGATCCTGTCGGCCATTTCCCGCACGGAAAGCCGGTCTGTTTCTTTGTAGTCCGCCTCCGGGCGGGTGATGACCGTGATTTTTGCCCCATTGTTTATGGCGGCAGCCAAAATATGTAACATCCGGGGCAAACGCCGCTTACCGATAAACGGGCTGACAATAATAACCTCACTTTTTGCGGATTGCCGTAAAGGCTCACCTATACCTGAGTTTGGTGTGGCGGCGGGCTCCCTTATTTAGACCAGGTAAAATTGGGGTTAGCTCCGAATGTGGCCGAAATACGCAGGGGGTTTATACACCTCACTCACTGAAGCAATCTATTCTAACTTAGACTGATTTTGTTATTTCTTTTCATAACTTCTGTAATGAAGATCTCTTTTTCTTTAAGAGAAACAATCATTATCTCATCAATGGTTTTAATCATCAATCGATTGCCAGGAGCCGGCAGGGCCATTTGCAGGAAATACATTAACTTGCGGTGAATATAATGTAGAAATCAGTACCGGGAGGTATTGTCGAATGACTGGGGCAGTCATCATAACGGCAGCTATTGCAATTTTCTGTCTTGTTTATTCATTGTTTGCCTTTCAGGAGAAAGGCCCATTATTAACAACCATTTACCTGGTATCAAGCCCTGGGGTTCGAAAAAAGATGGACACAAAAAAATCATACCGAATCGTTGCTGTTGTTTTTTTGGGTTTGGCAATCACGTTTTTTTTTGTATCGGCCGGAATGTTGTTTAATGTTTCCTGGATGCCGGGGGTGATAATTGGGTTTGCGGTTATTATTTGCATTTATGCGATAGTGGTTTCTGTTCAATATGAAACCAGATAAAGTAATAAGCGTTTTCAGCTGATTGACTGTATGCATAATAGTGAAAGGAATGTCATGACATGTATTTTCGGTCTAAATATGATTGGTGGCTGACTGCTATTATAATTTCCGGGATTTTGCCGCTGGCATTTTCGGCACTGGGTTCTTCCTCTTCTGTAATAGTATTCATAAATACCGGTATCAGCATATTTATCTGTTGGGTATTTTTTGGCACGGGGTATAGGGTCCTGGATGAAAAACTTATTATCCGGGGCGGGCCGGTCAAATGGACGGTAGCCCTTTCTGATGTTACATCCATTAAGCCTTCACGCAGTCTTTTAAGTGCGCCTGCATCATCCATGGATAGACTTGAGATTCGGCATAAAAAGGGCGCTGTCATTATTTCTCCAAAAGATAAAGAAGGTTTTCTAAAATTGATGAAGGAACGGTGCCCCTCAGCATATATCAGCCAGTAATCTTTGTGCCCTGCTAATGTCAGCCAGCAGTGTATCCTGCCACAATATCTAAAATTTTCAAAAAACGATAACGCCGGGGACGGCGTTATCGTTTTGCCAGAGGTTTTAGCGCCACCATTTTGACCAGCGACGCATAAAACACTACTTCTTAATTTTGAGTTGTCAAATATCACCATTCTTTCAGGCCATGATGGATACCGCTTCACAAAAGCTCTGACCAAGAAGCAGAAACAGATTCTTTTAGCGTTTAACGCAGTTGGCGATATCATAGACAGCATTAAATGAATTGTGTCTACGCTAAAGTCTTGAGGAATTCAGGATGCTATAAGTGACGTACTCCCACCACCTACAGAGGTGGGGGCTTCTTGGGACGTACCAGCTAACGCCGGTATAATGACCAAGCTATCCCCGTTCGCCCAACGGTTTTTATACAATCTTTAGGCTATACCGAGCTTTCTGCAGCCTTCGTTCTTAATATTTATCGCAGCGTTTACATCTCTGTCTAGTATTTTCCCACATTCCTGACAAGTCCAATTCCTGTCGCTTAATAATAATTCACTATTTTTATGATTACAATAATGGCAAAGTTTACTGGATGGATACCATTTATCAATAACAACAAGTTGTTTGCCTTGTTCGGCAAGTTTATAAGACAGAAATGTTCTAAACATGCCAAAGCCGTTGTCATGAGTAGATTTTGCTAGGTTTAACCCTTGGACCATTCCGCGCATGTTTAAGTCTTCGATTGCTACTGCATCATAAGTGGTGACTAGCTGTCTTGACAGTTTATGCAAATAGTCTTTTCGCTGATTTGCTACTTTTTCATGGAGTCTGGCTACTTTATGGAGTTGTTTTTCTCTGTTTTTACCTCCCTTCTTACGTTTTGATAATTTTCTTTGTTCTTTTTGCAATTTGGCTTCTGACTGGCGATAGAATTTTGGATATTCCGCACTGTTTGCTTGGCTATCGACATACAGTGACCCAGAAGAATAATCCAAACCTAT
>JAGXRV010000008.1 GCA_018335695.1 Clostridium sp. | reverse complement strand
CTAACAGGATAGTCGTTGCGACCGCGTCCACGCTCACATTCCAGCATTTTCATCATGCCTTCATCAGGCATGTGTTCTAAAACAAGCTGAAGTCGCTCCAAATCCCCTAATTTTTCAATTTCATCCCACCCAAAAAGTCTTTGTTGTGGTATAATAGCCATAAGGGAAAACCTCCTCTGGTTTCTTTTTTGTGGTTAAAAAAGTATTCGCCAGAAACAGGGGGTTTTCCTTCTTATTTCTTAATATTACTCTGTTTTTCTCCTGTTTTCAATCCTTGGGGTCAATTTTGCCAAAACCAGCGGTGTCTAAGCTCAAAACCAGCATAAACATTGACTTGTGTTGGGGTAAAATTATTTTACTACAGTCTCAAAACAGCCTGTTTATCGTCATTTCCGGACATCGCAATTAGCTCATTGTTTCAAAGCATTAACGCATTTATAATTTGGTTCAGCAAAAATAATTGGACTGGTTTCTTCACTCAGTTCACTTCTAACAGGAAAAGCCAACATTTCACTGTTTGTCGAGAATTGAGCATTTACTCCTTCTTTGTTTCCTCGGGCATCAAGCCTTATCCATTTTTTCAAACTTTTAAGGTAGACAGCGTTCAATGCGTGGATGATTAACCAAGGTTTTGAATCATCATCTAATACTAGCTTTTGGTAACAAAAACCTGTTGGTATGCCAAGACACCTTAATAATGCAGCCAATAGATGAGATTTTGCATAGCAAATACCCTGACCATGTTTGATGACTTCGGAAGCACTGCATGTAACCACTCTTCCTCCTATATCGGCGGAATGGGAAATATTGTCTCGTATATATTCAAAGATTCCTTTGACTAACTGCTGCTCACATGTAAACCCTTCAGATAGTCTATCTGCCAGATACCGCAGATACTTTGAACCGCTTGTGTTATCTGATCTTCCGTCAGGGGCAGATTGCGCAGTGTAGCGTCCAAGTCCATGGTTGAACGGGTATCCAAACCCACGATGGCCGCAACAAGTATTCCGCCCTTGATCACAAATTTTTCCTGATATTCGGATTTGGACAGACGTTCCAAAAAACGCTCGAACATGTAGTTCTGCAAAACGACCTGAGCCGCAATGTTATTCAGTTTTGCATAGCTGTTGATGCGGCCCTTCAGGCAACCGCCTCCCTTGTAAACCCACACGGGCGCTCGGGTCGCTCCTCAGCGTTGCCCTATCCTCTCCTGTGGTAAAGCACTGTTAGTATACCGTAAATACCTATTTGATTGGAATCCAAAAACCCAAATTGTCCTTGACATAGGGTACACATTGATCCATCTTGAACTTCCGTCATACAGTTGGGATAGTGATATTGATGTCGCATACAACTCATATATGAATGACCTTGGGCTTCCTTTCCCATTCCCTAAGCTCCGGCGTCCAGTACGTCGCCCATTCTTTCATTTCTGCGTATTCAGGATGTTTAGGATTCAGCATGATCTCTCTGAAGCTTATAAAACCACCTACACCGCCGACATCTTCCGGCGGGGTTTGTCCGCTAGCTTCCAGTAGATACGGCAGCTCACCGTCATATTCCTCAATCACTCGAACCAGTTGAATGATATGTTCCCAGTTATCCCCCATGTCATAGGTATAAAACATATGCTTATGCTCCGGAAAAAATTCTGCCAGAGTATGTCCGGCCATCAATACAGCACTTTCATCATACTCCAAATCTTCTTCAGTCGGAACCATTCTAATTACCGCTCTCTTAGTCTTTTCATCAATAATAGTAAAATCATAGAGGTGGTAGTTCTTCCAGCCGAAAACATACTGTAACACCTTGTGAAATTGAGCAAATTTCATGTCCGCAGGAACGATAATCCTCCGTTCTGCCTTATATACTTCCAGATCTAAGCTTACCATCAGTTCAAATGCGCGACATTTGTATGCCTCCATACCCGTTAGTTCTGTCAATGCATCGACCATCGCTTTATATGGATAGAAACCATCATTTGCGTTTCCAGAGCAATTGACGATTCCATAATTTGATGAAACTCCCAATGTATCACAGTACATTCTCGCAATGCCATTATATTCTCGTCCGACATGAAAGGCACATTCCAATCCTGCCTTTGACACCCAGGATGCGGTTTGTCTGCTGCTATTTTTGACAAACACCGCGCCGCCTGCCAAACGCATATATTCACTCACCATCTCAGGATTTAGATTCATCGAAAGAAGCGTGTTTGAAATAGCAGCCTCCATCATTTTCGCGACATTTTTCAGGTCCTTCCGTTTAACTTGGTATATCGCCACTGTAAAGCGTGTTGCGTTATTTACTAGGACTAGCATATCCTCTGCTCTCCGATTGTCCCATACCGTGGTCCAATTTGCTGTCCATGTGAACAGAGGATTGATGGTTTCGTCGGTAGCCGGAAGCTTTACTTCCAAGGCGTCTGCTAACTTTTTCGTTAATGCAATTTGCATGATTCACTCTCCCTTCCGGTAAAAAGCAGATCGTCTCCATCCATATATCGATGTTATTTTTAAAATATGCTCATTCCTGTTTTTTTCGCTTAGCGCTGTAGTGCGTATCCTTTCTTTTTACCGCACCGTTTTCCTGTTTTTTGCCTGCCACTTTTTATATTCTTCAACATCATCTTCTACCATACGCCAAACAAACGCAACCACCGCTGTGTCATCTACATATCCTAAAACTGGGATACTATCTGGTAACAAATCAATTGGTGAAACAAAGTATATCAATGCACTCACAATTGCAATTATGCTTCCGATTGGAATATCCCTATACTCCGAGACGCACCAGAAAGCTTTGGACATCCTCGAGGGTCGGAAACATGACCTCACCTTCTATCCCGTGATCTACGGGGCAAAGGATGATGACGACTGGACCGACCCCAAGGTGTGGACAAAGGTTAACCCCTCCCTTGGCATCACGGTGGGGATGGATAAAGTAGAGGCCGCCTGCGAGAGCGCGAAACAAAACCCCGCCGAGGAGAACAGCTTCCGGCAATAGCGCCTCCTTGAGAAGCTGGGCTTTACCGTCGTCCCCTTCGGTCAAGGCTTTAAGGATATGTCTCCGCCCACCAAGGAGCTGATGAAACTGACGCTAGAGGAAAGAATCGCCCACGGCGGCCATCCCGTCCTGCGCTGGATGATGGACAATATCTTCATCAAGACTGACCCGGCTGGCAACATTAAGCCGGATAAGGAAAAATCCACGGAAAGAATCGACGGCGCGGTGGCGACGATTATGGCGCTGGATAGAGCGCTTAGAAATCAAGGGAGTACGGGCGCTTCTGTTTATGATGAGCGGGTACTTTTACTTATCTAAACAATTGATGCTGGGGCATAATTATGGTACAATATAGCCCAGAAGGAGGCGATATTATGCCGAAAATAATTCCGATTCGTGATTTAAAGAAGACGAGCGAGATATCACTGCTGTGCCGCGAATCAGATGAGCCTATTTTTGTAACGAAAAACGGATATGGGGATATGGTCATCATGAGCATGAAAACATATGAGGAAAGAATGTTCATGTCTGATGTATACCGTAAGCTGAACGCCGCCGAGGAACAATTGGCGGAGGGGAAAATAATCGACGGTGATGAGTCCCTAAAGATTATAAGAGAAAAGTATAATGTATAAGCTGATTGTTTCAGAACTTGCTCATCAGGATTTGGACAGCATTATATCTTACATCGCTGTCCAACTGGCAAATTCGGCCGCCGCGTCAAATTTTCTTGACGAGGTTGACAGGTGTTACGGCTACTTGAAAAACAATCCGTTGATGTATTCCAGGTGCAACGACAGCCGGTTGGAAAAGGAGGGTTATCGCAAGGCCGTTATAAAAAACTACATTCTGGTATATAAAGTGGCTGAGACCGCTAAAACAGTAAGTGTTCTGCGTTTCTTCTACGGAGCTCAGGATTACATGAAACTGGTATAAAAAGCACAACCCCATAAATATCCAAGAGCACTGCTTACGCGGTGCTTTTCTCATGCCATTTTTTCCGGAGGAATGCAATGAGAATACCATTAATATCAAGATTTATACAGCCAAGAGCCAGCACCCAAAACACCCTCTGGGGAAGCGCCTACACCTTTTTCTTCGGCGGCACCTCCAGCGGCAAGGCGGTCAACGAGCGGACAGCTATGCAGACCACGGCGGTGTACAAGTACATCGACTTTTGCCGTTACGGCGGCTCGGAGAATTGGCCTGTCGGATATGTCCCGGACAAGCGCTTCATCTAACACGTCAACAGCAGGAGTCGGAACAACCTCAAGGATGGTGAGCGCAAGCGCCAAAAAGCGTTCAAGAGCCTAGATTTTGTGCGTGAATTTCCGGTTGTATACCCGGCGAAGCTCATCAATGTTTTGATCGCAAATTATACCGTGGTTAGGGTGGGTAACTGCTTTGACGTATGCCTGATATGACGTTCCTTCATTGCTCAAGGACGCGGAAACAAGGATATTGGTATCGATCAATACTCTCACAATCCTTCATGTTATTCGGCAAATTAAATGCGCATAAAAACGTCACGATAATTGCGCACGAATCCAGTGTAATTATTTGATCTTTTGGATTACAATGGGGGCTCTGCCCCCAAACCCCCGGGATTTAACGCTTTTAGTTTCTCCAAAGGGTAAAATAAACAGACTGAGGCAACACATAGTTGTTACCCCAGTCCGCCCTTTTTTAGAACCTGCCAGGCGCTCGGGTTGCTTCCCAGCATTGCCCTATCCTCCTGCCAGGAAAGAGCCTCAAAATCGTTTGCTTTTTGTGGAATTTGTTGTGATGAAAGGCTCCAGAAACCCATCAGGTTTAACATCATACATGGTTTCGGTAAGAATTTGGCGTAACGAGTCCATAGAATCAAAATTATGAAACATCAAGGTTACTGTAAGGTTACCGGAGCGGATGTGAACAGGGTACTCGTTAAAGATTGTTTTTCCACCCCAGGACTGAAAGCGTGTGTTCTTGTTGATGTGGATGTTCACTTTAGTCGCCTCCTTAAAGAGCGATATCCTCTTGGGCTATCTGAATAATTTCAGCATCAATGGCCCGAACTTTCCTCTGGCACGCTACTAAGAGTGCTTTTTCCGCCAGATTGTTGATTTTTCTTGGGAGTCCGGAAGTCAAACCAGTAATAGCTTCTACTGCGTCTGGGGTAAACAACGGGTCAGTCACTACTGCAAGCGTTAACAGAGCCAAAAGATAGTGGCCAACCTCATCTTTGTCCAAGCCTTTAAACCCGTAGTTCATCGTAATCCTTTGACGCAGGGGCTCATTAATCTGGAGAGAGAGTTGGTGCAAAAATGACGGCTGCCCCGCCAGAAGTACCATGGCATAATTTTTTGAATCCATCTGAAAATTGAAAAGCAATCTTAGGTCATTTAGGATGGCATGCTGGATGAACTGAGCCTCGTCAATAATGATAAATGTGGTGACATTCTTCTGGTAATGGGCATTGACAATATGCTCCTGAACCTGGTGGAACAAATCTACTTTGCGAAACCGGGGCTGCAGGCCTAAACCAACAGCTAAGTGACGGTAGAAGTCTATTACAGTAACCGAAGACAGAGGCATGTAGACCACACGAAACAGTTGAGGATTTAATTTGGCCGCAAATGAAC
>JAGXRV010000007.1 GCA_018335695.1 Clostridium sp. | reverse complement strand
TGGTAGAAAAACAAAATTACGGAAGCTGTTTCCCGAGGGGAGATGAGTTGCTTGTCGAAAATAAAAGTGGCAATAGTGGGTGCAGGTGTTGGTGGCAGTTCTGTTTACCGGGTTTTGCGGGAAATCGAGAATGTGCAAATAGTCGGTGTTGCTGACAAAAGTTTAGCTGCGCCAGGCATAGCTCTTGCCCGCCAAGACAAGATTTATATCACCGAAAACTATGAAGAACTGGTTGTTAAGCCGGGCATTGATGTTATTATCGAAGCAACGGCCGACGTTGAAGTCCAGAGAAATATTCATCGATTAAAACATCTTGGAACGGCTGTGATGGAAGCGCTTGCCGGCAACTTATTGATGGTTATCCTGCAGGCGAAGGAAGAACTATTAGAGGTAAAAAAACTTAAAAGTGAATTTTGGGCAATTTTAAATTCAATGCAGGAAGCGATCGAAGTAGCAAACAATACCGGGCTTATCAAATATGTTAATCCTTCTTTTACACGAGTTACCGGTATCCCGGAATCACAACGAGTGGGTAAAAATATCTTCGAGGTGTCGCCTCATGGCGCTCTGGCTCAGTCACTGGTCAAGCAAAAAGCGGTGGTGGGTTATCGCTCAAAAGTAGGAGGTTCAGGCGCGGAAGTGATTGCTAATGCCGCCCCCATTTTAGTGGAAGGGCAAATGGAAGGAGCGGTAGTAGTTTTTCAACCGATTACAGATATTCTGAAATTGATGGATGAATTGCAAAAAAGCACCACAATTATTGAAAATCTCTACGCAAAAATTGACCAAATCAGCGGCAGTAAGCATACATTTGATGATTTGACAGGTACAAGTAAAGTGTTTGTCTCCACGGTCGAAATAGCAAAAAGGGCGGCAAAGAGTGATTTTCCGGTTCTTATAGAGGGAGAGAGCGGCACGGGGAAGGAACTTTTTGCGCATGCGATTCATCAGGCAAGTCTGCGCCGCGGCAAAGCATTTATGAAAATCAGTTGCGCTTCTGTGCCTGAAGAATTGTTGGAATCAGAATTGTTTGGCCATGAAAAAGGCTCATTCACCGGCGCTGTAAAAACTAAGCTGGGTAAAGTTGAACTGTCAAGCGGAGGAACTCTTTTTTTGGACGGAATAGGGGAGATGAATCCTTATCTGCAGGGGAAATTGGTGAGGCTTCTGCGTGAGCGTGAATTTGAGCGAGTAGGCGGCACAGAAACGCTGCCTGCGGATGTGCGTCTGGTTACCGCTACCAGTATTGATTTAAAGTCACTCGTTCGCAAAGGTCGCTTCCTTGAAGAGCTGTATTTTTTGCTTAATATGGTTGAAGTGAATTTGCCTCCATTGCGCCAGCGGCGAGAGGATATCCCAGCGCTGGTAGAACATTTTATCGGCAAACTAAATCGCAAGCTTGGGAAGATGGTTAGATGTGCGGCTCCTGATGCATTGCAGTTGTTATCAGGTTATGATTGGCCGGGAAACGTCCGGGAGCTGGAAAATGTGATTGAGCGGGCGATGGTTACAGTTGGCGGCGAAGTAATTACTCAGCAGCATTTAGCTCCCTACATTGGTCAGTTTAGCAGTATTGCGGCCACTCAGAGTACCGAAATTATGCCGCTTGACAAAATGGAGCAAATGATGCTTAAAGCTGCACTCGCGCGTTACGGCGAAACACTGGCAGGGAAGAAAAAGGCCGCCGATGCTTTGAACATTTCATTGGCTACACTTTATAACAAGTTGAAAAAATTCAGAGCCTGATGTCGTCTGCGGCACCATCAGATGGGTGAAAATCGCCCTCACCCTCGCCCTCTCCCAGAGGGAGAGGGGATTTGCAGGGTGGAGGGAAGACTGGGAGCGGCTGCTGGCTCTGGCCGCTAAACTCACCCTCGCCCTCTCCCGGAAGAGCCCTCACCCTAGCCCTCTCCCGGAGGGAGAGGGTATTTGTGGGGTGGAGGGAAGACTGGGAGCGGCTGCTGGCTCTGGCCGCTAAACTCACCCTAGCCCTCTCCCGAAAGAGCCCTCACCCTAGCCCTCTCCCAGAGGGAGAGGGGATTTGTGGGGTGGAGGGAGAGGGGATTTGCAGGGTGGAGGGAGAGGGGATTTGCAGGGTGGAGGGAGAGGGGATTTGCAGGGTGGAGGGAGAGGGGATTTGTGGGGTGGAGGGAGAGGGGATTTGTGGGGTGGAGGGAGAGGGGAGACAGAAGGGTTTATAGTGAAGAGAAAAAGGAGGAAGTAACTGTGAAGCTGTATGAGTATATGGGCAAAGAATTGTTGGCTGAGTATGGCATTCCTATACCGGAAGGCGGTGTAGCTGCCACAGCAGAGGAAGCGGCGGAATTAGCGGGAAAAATCGGTTCAGTAGTTCTTAAGGCTCAGATTCTCAGTGGTAAACGTGGTAAAGCCGGGGGGATTTGCTTTACCGATAATTATGTGGAAGCCAGTAGAGTCGCGGCGGATTTGCTTGGCAGTCAACTTAACGGGTATCAAGTGGAAGCAGTCTTAGTAGAGAAAAAACTTCAGATTGATCGTGAATTTTATTTGGCGATTTCTGTTGATAGTGCTGCCAGAAAGCCGATTATCCTGGCTTCTGCCAAAGGTGGAATCGACATAGAAGATGTGCCTGAAGAAGATCTTGTGAAAATGAATTTGGATGTGACAGTGGGTATGCAACCGTTCGTCACGCGAGAAATCACGCGTCGCCTTGGGGTAACTGATGTTGTAGCTAAGCAGATTGCAGAAATTTTAGGCAAACTATATCGTTTGTTTGTGGAAATGGATGCTGAGCTTGTGGAAATTAATCCGCTTGTCATCAGCGGAGAAACTGTGATTGCCGCCGATGCGAAAATAACGATTGATGACGATGCTCTCTTTCGTCAGTCGTCTCTGCCGACGGTGCAAGAACGAACGGCCGCCGAAAAACAAGCTCATGAATTGGGACTTTCATATGTAGAGTTAGACGGTGAGATTGCCGTTATGGCAAACGGTGCCGGTATTACTATGGCAACTTTGGATTTAATCCAATTCTACGGCGGAACAGCAGCAAATTTTCTTGACGCAGGCGGCGGCGCAGGTATTGAGCAGACGGCGAAAGCGCTCGAACTGTTACTTGCAAAAAAGCCAAAAGTAATCTTAATTAATATTTTCGGCGGAATCACCCGTTGTGATGATGTGGCAAAAGCTTTTGCCTATGTAAAGCAAAATGGCGGCATTCCCGTTCCTGTGGTATTTCGCTTGGTGGGCACAAACGAGGAGAGAGGCCGTGAAATTCTCTTGGCTGAAGGGATTAACGCCTATAAATTAATGCATGAAGCAGCGCAAAAAGCTGTGGAAATCGTCAAAGGAAACTAAGGAGGGTTGACAATGGCCATCTATTTGTTTGCAGATACACAAGTGCTGGTGCAAGGCATAACCGGCAATCAGGGCTCTTTTCATACCAGGCAGATGGTGAGCTACGGGACAAGAATTGTGGCAGGCGTCTCTCCCGGCAAGGGCGGTCAGAATCTTGATGATATACCGGTCTACCATACTGTGGCCGCCGCAGTCGCCGACCATCGTGTTGACGCTTCCATTCTGTTTATTCCGGCGCCTTTTGCCAAAGACGCTGCCTTTGAGGCTATTGATGCCGGTATAAAAATCTTGGTACTGCTGCCCGAACATATTCCGCTGCATGATACTATGGCAATTATGGCTTTCGCGCAATGCCGCGGCACTACGGTGGTCGGACCAAACACTTTTGGAGTAGTTTCCTCCGGAAAATGTAAAATAGGAATTATGCCGAACCGCTTTTTTCTGCCCGGCAACATTGGTGTCGTTTCCCGCAGCGGGACTTTGTGCTACGAGATTGTGGCTAACCTGACCGCCTGCGGTTACGGAACATCAACAGTCGTGGGTTTAGGAGGCGACCGCGTCGTGGGTTTGAATTTTATTGATGTGCTGCAGGAGTTTGAAAAAGACCAACAGACAGAAGCTATTGTTTTAGTGGGTGAAATCGGGGGTAGCTCCGAGGAAGAGGCTGCCGAGTTTATTAAGAGCAATGTGACAAAGCCGGTAATTGTTTACTTGGCAGGCAAGAGCGCGCCGCCCGGCAAACGGATGGGTCATGCCGGAGCAATTATTGAACGGGGCAAAGGGACGTTCGAAGGAAAAGTTCAGGCCTTCGAAGCTGCGGGGGTGCCTGTGGCCCAACTGCCTTTTCAGGTTCCGGGCATTTTGGATAAAGCTTTAAAGAAATAGTGCGAGGGGGGTTAGCGTTTGTTTGATTATAATGCTGTAAAAACATTAAAGGTTAAGAAAGCTGCATGGGATAAAATGGTGACTAGCAGGCAGGACCGTTTCCCCCAGCGGAAAACAGAATTCAAGACGGATTCAAATTTGCCGGTGGAAGCGCTTTGTACGCCGGCGGAAGTCAGCGATCTTTCTTATGATGAGCTGGGTTTTCCCGGGGAATATCCATTTACCCGCGGTGTCCAACCCACTATGTATCGCGGCAGGCTTTGGACGATGCGCCAGTACGCGGGCTTTGGCACTGCGGAAGAAACAAATGAGCGGTTTAAGTATCTGCTGGAGCAAGGACAGACGGGTCTTTCCGTGGCGTTTGACTTGCCGACACAGATTGGTTACGATTCCAACCATTCTTTAGCTAGGGGTGAAGTGGGCAAAGTTGGTGTGGCCATTGATTCTCTGTATGATATGGAACTCCTTTTTGCAGGGATACCGCTCGATAAGGTTAGCACATCTATGACTATTAATTCACCGGCGGCTGTCATCCTGGCCATGTATATCGCTTTGGCAGAAAAACAGGGTGTGGCGCCGGAAAGCTTGAACGGGACGATTCAAAATGATATTTTAAAAGAGTATGTTGCCCGCGGCACATATATTTTTCCACCGCAGCCCTCCATGCGATTGATTACCGATATTTTTGCTTATTGTGCGGAAAAGCTGCCAAATTGGAATACAATCTCCATTTCCGGGTATCACATTCGTGAGGCAGGTTCTACTGCGGTGCAGGAAATTGCCTTTACATTAGCTGACGGAATTGCCTATGTGGATGCTGCTATCAAAGTCGGTTTAGATGTGGATGAATTTGCGCCTCGCCTTTCTTTCTTTTTCAATGCTCACCTTAATTTTTTTGAGGAGATCGCTAAATTTCGGGCCGCACGCCGCCTCTGGGCAAAAATTATGAGAGAGCGCTTTGGGGCTAAAGACCCCAAATCCTGGATGCTCCGTTTTCACACACAAACGGCTGGATCTTCACTGACGGCGCAGCAGCCTGATGTGAATATTATGCGTGTGGCATTTCAGGCTCTCTCCGCCGTGCTTGGCGGCACTCAATCACTGCACACTAATTCACGTGATGAAGCGCTGGCCTTGCCTAGTCAGCAATCTGTGCTGATTGCTCTGCGTACACAGCAGGTGATCGGCTATGAAATCGGTGTAACAGACACGGTGGACCCTTTGGGAGGTTCCTTTTATTTGGAAGCACTCACCGACCGAATCGAAAAGGAAGCCGCCGACTATATTGCAAAAATTGACGAGCTTGGCGGCGCTGTGGCGGCTATTGAGCAAGGTTTTATGCAGCGGGAAATCCAGCAGAGCGCTTATGCCTATCAGCGTCAGATTGAGTCTGCCGAAAGAGTTGTGATAGGCGTAAATAAGTTTTTGCAAGATGCAGAGATGCCTAAAGACCTTTTGAAAGTTAATCCTGCCGTGGCTGATAATCAGACGGAAAAACTAAAAGTTTTACAAAATACCCGTGACCAGCGCCAGGTGGCGGATGCTTTGCGAAACCTGCGCAAAGTGGCGCAGACCAGCCAAAATATCATGCCGGCTTTGATTGCTGCGGTGAAAGTTTATGCCACTCTCGGGGAAATTTGCGATATTCTTCGGGAAGTATTCGGCGAATATCGTCAACAGGTTTTGCTTTAAGTATTTCAAGGAGGCGAAAACAGGTGAGCGAAAAACGGATCAGAGTTTTGCTTGCAAAAGCCGGTTTGGACGGCCATGACCGAGGTGCTAAAGTAATAGCCCAGGCTTTGCGCGATGCCGGCATGGAAGTAATATATACAGGTTTGCGTCAAACACCGGAGCAGATTGTGGAAGCAGCTATTCAGGAAGACGTACAGGTGGTGGGCCTCAGCAGTTTAAGCGGTGCTCATATGCAGCTTTTCCCACCTGTTGTCCAGCTTTTGCGGGAGCAAGGCGCGGTCGATGTATTGGTTCTGGGCGGTGGTGTGATTCCTCAGGAAGATATTCCCTATTTGAAAGAGGCGGGGCTGTCCGAAATTTTTACTCCCGGCACATCTACAGAGGATATTGCTAAGTATATTAAGGACAGAGTATAATTTCGGAAGGAGGAAGGAACAGATGATCAAGAAGATTGATCATATTGGCATAGCAGTCAAAAGTATTGAGGAAGCCGGCAGGCTTTATGAAGCGCTGCTTGGTCTTAAAATTGAAAAAACTGAAGTGGTTGCAGAACAAAAGGTGAAGGTGGCTTTTCTGCCTGTAGGAGACTGTAAAGTGGAGTTGTTGGAATCGACTGATGCGGACGGTCCGGTAGCCAAGTATATTGCATCAAAAGGAGAGGGCGTCCAGCACATTGCTTTCCGTGTGGAAAATATCGAAGCAGCATTGGCTGCGTTAAAAGAAGCAGGAGTTCGTCTGATTGATGAGCAGCCTCGCAAAGGGGCTGGCGGTGCCAAAATTGCCTTTCTCCATCCCAAGGAGACATTTGGCACTTTGCTTGAATTATGCGAATGTGAGGAATAGGAGGTGTGGTTTTATGAAAGAAAAAATAAATCTTCTCCATGAACGCAGAAGACTTATTGAAGCAGGCGGCGGGGAAAAGCGAGTTGCCGAGCAGCATAGCAAAGGGAAGCAGACGGCAAGAGAGAGGCTGCGGGAGTTTATTGATCCCGGCAGTTTTATAGAGTTGGATGTGTTTGTGCAGTCAGGGTTGGAGAATGCTGAAGATGTGGGCAGAAATAACCCCGGAGAAGGTGTCGTGACAGGCTACGGCACTGTGGACGGGCGTCCTGTTTATCTTTATGCGCAGGATTTTACAGTAGCTGGCGGGTCGCTTGGTGAGATGCATGCGGCAAAAATCTGTAAGGTAATGGACTTGGCCATGAAAACAGGTGCTCCTTGTATTGGTTTGAACGATTCAGGCGGTGCGCGTATCCAGGAAGGTGTCAAAGCTTTGAACGGATTTGGCGAAATCTTTTATCGCAACACTTTAGCAAGCGGTGTTATTCCTCAGATTTCTGTGATTATGGGGCCTTGCGCCGGTGGTGCCGTTTATTCTCCCGCTATTACCGATTTTATCTTTATGGTGGAAAACACCAGTCAGATGTTTATTACCGGACCCCAGGTTATTAAAGCTGTCACAGGCGAAGATGTAAGTTTTGAGGCGCTGGGCGGTGCGCAAACACATAACGAAATCAGCGGAGTAGCTCATTTTAAGGCTGTCGATGAATCGGAATGTTTTGCTAAAATACGTGAATTGCTTTCTTATTTACCGGCCAATAATATGGAAGATGCGCCTGTGTTTCCACTTGAGGAGCCTCTGTTGGATGTTTCGTGCTTAGGGACGATTATCCCTGAGAATCCTAATAAGCCTTACGATGTGCGGGAGGTTATCACACGTATTGTCGATGGAAGCAGATTTTTTGAGGTTCACCAATCATTTGCCAAGAATGCGGTTGTTGGTTTTGCCCGTATGGGTGGCAGGTCAGTAGGGATTGTCGCTAATCAGGCTGCAGTAATGGCAGGTGTGCTGGATATCAACGCCTCTGATAAAATAGCCCGTTTCGTCCGCTTTTGTGATTGTTTTAGTATTCCTTTGCTTACTTTTGTTGATGTTCCGGGATATCTTCCCGGCGTCAACCAGGAGCATGGCGGAATTATCCGGCATGGTGCCAAAGTGCTGTATGCTTATTCTGAAGCAACTGTGCCCAAGATTTCAGTGATTCTGCGCAAAGCATACGGCGGTTCCTATATCGCTATGAGTGCCCACTGCCTTCGCGCCGACTGGGTTATTGCTTGGCCATCTGCGGAAATTGCCGTAATGGGACCAGAGGGGGCGGCAAATATTGTTTATCGCAGGGAAATCGAAGCGGCTGAAGATCCCAAAGCTGAGCGACTAACGCGCGTTCAGGAATACCGTGACTTATATTCTAATCCGTATATCGCTGCCGCCCATGGATGGGTAGACGATATAATTGACCCGCGCGAGACAAGAAATCATCTGCTTAAAGGTTTGGGAATGTTGGCTGCCAAACAGGAAGATCGTCCCCGTAAGAAACACGGTAATATTCCTCTTTAAGGAGACACCCTCACCCTAACCCTCTCCCAGAGGGAGAGGGGATTGGTGTGCTCACGTAAAATGGGGGTGCCATCAGAGGGAGAGAAGCATGCCCTCACCATAGCCTTCTCCCAGAGGGAGAGGGGATTGGTGTGTTTTTTAGCGGTTATGCTTGACATTTGGAGATGCGGATGTTAATGTTTAATTCAAAGTGATTTGGAAAATACTCCAAGGTGATGATGGGGAGAGTAAGAATACCTGAAGGTTAGCGAGCCGGGGATGGTGAAAGCCCGGTACGGAAGGTATTTCTGAAGCGCACCCCTGAACTGCGTGCCAAACGGTGAAAACTCAGTAGGACACGCCGGGTTAGCCCGTTAACGCATGCCGTGTTAAACACGGGGTAAGTGGGCCTGTTGGCCAATAAAGGTGGTACCGCGAGATGCCTCTCGTCCTTTGGGGATTGGGAGTTTTTTTGTTTGTTCAACAACTCCCCTCTCCCTCTGGGAGAGGGCTAGGGTGAGGGCAAGGCCAGGACCGAAAGACAATTCCCCTCTCCCTCTGGGAGAGGGCTAGGGTGAGGGCAAGGCCAGGACAAAAAACCAATCCCCTCTCCCTCTGGGAGAGGGCTAGGGTGAGGGCAAGGCGGAGAGTAATATGAGGAACCTAACTAATAAGGAGGGTGTTAGCAAATGTTTAATGTGGCAATTATCGGAGCAACTGGTTACACAGGCCGTGAAGTAGCCGGCATTTTAGCCAGACATCCGTACGCACGGCCGCATTATCTGACATCTGAAAGTTTTGCCGGGCAACGCCTGGATCAAGTGTATCCTCAGTTTCGCTCTCTCTTGGAATTGCCTTTGGAGAAGCCGGAGATGAAAAAAGTGGCAGAATGTGACTTTATCTTTAGTGCGTTGCCTCACGGCCATGCCATGGAAACGGTGCCGGAGCTGCTGGCTACCGGTAAAAAGGTGGTCGATTTGAGCGGAGACTTTCGTTTAAAAGACGAAGCTCTTTATCCTGTGTGGTACGGCTATCAGCACCTCCATGCAAATTTGCTGGTGCAAAGCGTTTACGGTGTGCCGGAAGTAAATCGTGCTAAAATCCGGCAAGCTGATTTGGTGGCAAATCCGGGCTGTTATCCCACCAGTATTTTGTTGGCACTGAAGCCGCTATTATTGGCAGGCGTGGTAGATACGACTGATATTATCGTGGATGCCAAGTCAGGTGTCTCGGGAGCAGGCCGCTCCCCTCAGTTGCCGTTTCATTTTCCTGAGTGCACAGAGAACTTTAAAGCATATAAAGTTGCCGCTCATCAGCATACGCCTGAGATCGAGCAGGAATTGTCCGCACTTGCCGGCAGGCAATTAAAGATTACTTTTACGCCGCATTTGGTGCCGATGATTCGCGGGATTTTTTCTACCTGTTATTTGCGGGTGAAAGAAGGTTGTACTGAAGACACGTTGTGGGAAGTATATAACAAACATTACGCTGGAGAGCAATTTGTTCGTTTACTGCAAGCTCCGGAACTTCCCGAAACGAAATTTGTCAGCGGCAGTAACTTTTGTGATCTTTCATTTCGCTTAGACAAACGAACCAATCGCTTAATTGTGCTCTCCGCTATTGATAACTTAATTAAAGGAGCTGCGGGACAGGCGGTTCAAAATATGAATATCATGCTTGGCCTGCCGGAGGAGTGCGGCCTGAAATAAGGAGGTAAATGTGATGAAGTTCCACAAAGTTGATGGTGGTATCACTGCGGCACAAGGGTTTAAGGCGGCAGGCATCCATTGCGGTATAAAAAAGAATAAAAAAGATTTAGCGCTGATCTATTCGGAGCTGCCTGCCCATGCTGCAGGCGTTTATACAAAAAACCGTTTCGCGGCGGCGCCTGTTATTGTCAGTCGGGAGCATCTTGCCTCCGGAGGGGCGCGGGCGATAATCATCAACAGCGGTAATGCCAATGCCTGTACAGGTCAGCAAGGGCTGGAGGATGCCCGCATGATGGCTGAGATAACAGCAAAACACTTGGGTCTGTCTGCCGCCGAGGTGGTGGTGGCGTCAACAGGTGTTATTGGGGAATATTTACCGATGGAGACAGTGTCAGCCGGCATAGAGCAGATTGTCGGCAGCTTGAGCAAACAAGGCGGCGCAGACGCTGCAGAGGCAATTATGACTACAGATTTAGCGGAGAAAGTCACGGCATATTCCCTGGAGATAGGCGGCATGAAAGTCACGGTGGGCGGTATTGCCAAAGGTTCAGGGATGATTCATCCCAATATGGCGACCATGCTCGGATTTATCACAACCGACTGCGCCATTGCTCCCGGACTGCTGCACAAAGCATTGCTCTATACGGTAGATCGCTCATATAACCTTATTACAGTTGATGGCGATACCAGCACTAATGATATGGTGGTAGCTCTGGCAAACGGAATGGCTGAAAATCCGTTAATCACAAGTGAAAACGATGATTATCACCGTTTTTTGGCTGTGCTGCAGCGGGTCAACACGGAGCTGTCCCAAAAAATTGTCCGGGATGGTGAAGGTGCCACAAAGTTTCTTGAGGTAACCATCAACCATGCGGCGTCGTTTGTTGACGCTAAAAAACTGGCCATGGGGATTTTAAATTCGAGTTTGGTAAAAACGGCATTTTTTGGCGAGGATGCGAACTGGGGACGGATAGTTTCCGCCATGGGGCAATCTGACGTAGATTTTCGCCCGGAACTGGTTAATATTTGGCTTGGCGATTTGCAGGTAACAAAAGACGGGCAAGGCTTGCGTTTTGACGAGGGTCGCGCAAAGGAAATTTTGCAAAAGAAGGATATTAAAATTACGGTGGATTTAGGCATGGGAGGCGAGACTGTCACTGCCTGGGGAACCGATTTAAGTTACGATTACGTCACAATTAATGCCAGCTACCGCTCGTAGGTTTTAATTGTCAAAGGAGGAGTACACGGTGACAAAAATGGAAATTGGCAAGTTAATTGGCAAGGCGGAAGTCTTGATTGAAGCTTTGCCCTACTTGCGCAAGTTTGCTGATAAAACTTTTGTAATAAAGTATGGCGGACAGGCGATGGTCTCTGATGAACTGAAAAAGTCGGTGATGATGGATATTATTTTGCTGAAATTTATTGGCATTAACCCGATTCTTGTTCACGGCGGGGGCGCGGAAGTAACGCAATTAATGAATCGTTTAGGGAAAGAAGCCGTATTTGCCAATGGGCTGCGGGTGACTGACGCAGAAACTATGGAAGTAGTGGAAATGGTGCTGATGGGTAAGGTAAACAAAGAAATTGTTACCCTAATCAACCAGTTCGGAGGCAAAGCAGTCGGTCTTTCCGGCAAGGATTCGAATTTGATTGTGGCTAGGCGCCGTTCATCAGAACGGGTCAATGGCAGTCTCGAGTTGGTGGATCTTGGGTATGTTGGCGATATCGTTAAAGTTAACCCCGCCGTAATTCACACGTTGAGCAAAGAAGGTTATATTCCGGTGATTTCTTCTGTCGGCGTAGGTTTGGAAGGGGAAAGTCTCAATATTAACGCAGACCATGTAGCCGGAGAATTGGCTGCTGCTCTTAGCGCGGAGAAGTTGATTCTGCTTACTGATGTGGAAGGGATTTTTGCAGACCAGTCAGACCAGTCCTCTCTAATCTCTTCTTTGCCGAAAGCAAAGGCGCTGGAAATGATTGAGCAAGGGAAAATTAGCAAAGGGATGATTCCAAAGGTAGAAGCATGTCTTACCGCGTTGGAAAACGAAGTCAGTCGGACGCATATAATCGATGGACGTATTTCTCACTCACTGCTTTTGGAGATATTTACAGACCATGGTATCGGAACCATGGTTACTGTTTAAGGGGGAGAGAAAATGGATCTGAAAGCCAAAGATAAAGCTTTCATCGTCAACACATATAACCGGCAGCCGGAAAGCACGCTGTTTCTCAAGCGGGGAGAAGGCGCATATGTTTGGGACGATTTGAATAAGCGTTACCTGGATTTTGTCAGCGGCTTGGCTGTTAACAGTTTGGGGCATTGCCACCCTGCGGTGGTGAAAGCACTCTCTTGGCAGGCGGCGCAACTAATGCATTGTTCCAATCTTTATTACTCGGAACCGCAAATTCGTCTCGCGGAACAGCTTGTCGCCCATTCCTGCGCCGATAAAGTATTTTTTTGCAACAGCGGTGCGGAAGCTAATGAGGCAGCCATAAAATTAGCGCGCAAATACGGCAAAGCCAAGCGGGGCAGCGGTGCTCACGAGATTATTACCGCAAATCATTCTTTTCACGGGCGTACTTTAGCTGCGATTACGGCTACCGCGCAACCCAAATACCACCAGGGCTTTGAACCGCTGGTTGCCGGTTTTCGTTACGCTGAGTTTAATAATCTCGACTCGTTCGCGGCGTTAATCAACGAAAACACTTGTGCCATCTTGGTGGAGCCGGTTCAAGGCGAAGGCGGCGTTTATCCTGCTGTCAGCGAATTTTTAAAGGGTTTGCGCAAGCTATGCGATGAAGCCAATCTGTTGTTGATGTTTGACGAAGTTCAGTGTGGCATGGGGCGAACCGGCAAACTTTTTGCATATGAGCATTATGGCGTTTTGCCGGATGTTTATACTTTAGCTAAAGCGCTGGGCGGAGGTTTGCCCATTGGTTTAATGGGGGCTAAAGGCGAGGCGGCAGATATTTTGCAGCCGGGCGACCACGCCTCCACTTTCGGTGGCAATCCGGTTGTTTGCGGAGCGGCTTCTGCTGTGCTGCAAGTGCTGCTGGAAGAAGGATTCTTGGCGCGGGTGGCGAAGCTGGGCAATTACTTCATGGCTAAATTGCGTGAAATTGATTACTCGTGCGTGGTAGAGGTACGCGGGCTTGGTTTGATTATTGGCCTGGAAATCAAAGGAGACGGAGCTAAAGTGGCAAAGCTTTGTCAGGAGCAAGGACTGCTAATTAACTGCATTGGTGGGAAGACATTGCGTTTTCTTCCTCCGTTAATTATTGAGGAAGAACAGATTGATCTTGCTGTTTCAATCTTGCAAAAGGCGCTCGCCATGATTGAAAACTAAAGGAGTGAGACAATGGTCAGTAGTATGCGCGGTCGTGATTTTCTCACAGTTCATGATTTTAGCAAAGATGAACTTGGCGAAATTTTGCAGTTTGCGCTGCAATTGAAGCAGGAAAAAAAAGCCGGTCTTGAACATCTGTTGTTGCGCGGGAAAACTTTAGGCATGATTTTTCAGAAAGCATCTACCCGTACCCGCGTATCTTTTGAAGTCGGCATGTACCAACTAGGCGGCTACGCACTCTTTTTGAGTGCTGCGGATTTACAAATAGGTCGCGGCGAACCTGTAAAAGATACGGCGCGCGTATTGTCCCGCTATCTTGACGGGATTATGATCAGAACCTTCGACCATCGTGAAGTGGAGGAATTAGCGGCCTTCGCTGATATTCCCGTTATTAACGGCTTAACGGATTTGCTGCATCCTTGTCAGGCGATGGCGGATTTGATGACTATTTTGGAGCAGAAGGGTAAACTGGCTGGTTTAAAGCTGGCTTATCTGGGCGACGGCAATAATGTTGCTCACTCGCTCCTGTTAGCCTGCAGTAAAATGGGTTTGAACGTGGCGGTGGCTTCCCCCAAGGGATATGAAGTGAAAGCTGAAATTGTGGCAAAAGCTAAAGAGAGCGCTGCGGTGAGCGGGGCCGGCATCACACTCACTGCCGATCCGCTGGAAGCGGCGGCAGGTGCAGACATTCTTTATACAGATGTCTGGGCGAGCATGGGTCAGGAAGCGGAGCATCAGCTTAGGCTAAAAGCATTTCAGCGTTATCAACTGAATAAAGAAATCTTGAAAATGGCTGCTGACGATGCGCTGGTGTTGCATTGCCTGCCGGCTCACCGTGGCGAGGAGATTAGTGACGAGGTAATTGAAGGGCCGCAGTCCCTAGTCTTTGATCAGGCTGAAAATCGGCTCCATGTCCAGAAAGCGATTATGGCTAAGTTGATTTAGTTTTTATAGCACAGGAAATTATAGCAAAACACGAAGCGTCTTTTTTAGGTATTGCATCCTCACCCAGCTGCTTTGCTCGCACGTTTTCGCAGCTGCGAACTGCAATTCTTGCTAACATGCCAAAACCTCTGGGCAGATTGCAAGTGAACCGTTGGCATGTTTTAACGCTGCGAATCGCGGTTCGCTGATCGCTGCTTTCACTTAACGCTCGCTTCAGCATTCTGTGAAAGTCTGCAATTCACTGAAAGAAAGGACGTAGTGAGACTAAGATTTCGTTACGCCTCCTAGGGTAAGAGGGCAGAGATGATCCGTGCTTCAGCAATCCCCTCTTTCTCTGGGTTAGTACACAAATCCCCTCTCCCTCTGGGAGAGGGTTAGGGTGAGGGCAGGTTAAGGGATTGAATGAGGCATAGTACAGGAAATTATAGCGAAACGTGTAGCATCTTTTTTAAAGAAACGGAGGGAAAAATGTGAAGAAAATTGTTTTAGCGTATTCCGGCGGCCTCGATACATCGGTTGCGATTACTTGGCTGAAAGAGAAGTATAATTGTGAAGTTGTCGCTATGGCTGCAGATGTGGGTCAAGGGGAGGAACTTGAGCCTTTGCATGATAAGGCTTTAAAGTCAGGGGCGAGTAAGCTTTATATTGAAGATACGCGGGAAGAATTTGTTCGTGATTTTTGCTTTCCATTGCTTAAGGCGGGCGCATTGTATGAAGAAAAATATTTTCTTGGCACAGCGATAGCTCGCCCGGCTATTGCAAAACGGTTGGTAGAGGTGGCCGAAAAAGAAGGGGCAGACGCTGTTGCTCATGGCGCAACAGGCAAAGGTAACGACCAGGTTCGTTTTGAACTGACGGTCAAAGCGCTCGCCCCCCATTTAAAAATCGTGGCGCCTTGGCGCGAATGGGATATCCGCTCCCGGGATGATGCTTTTGACTACGCAGAAAAACATGACATTCCTTTGCCTGTAACAAAAGCAAAGCCATACAGCATGGATCGTAATATTTGGCATCTGAGCTTTGAAGGCGGAATTTTGGAAGACCCGGACAGTGAGCCGGAAAAAGATATGTTTGTCTTGACAGTTGCGCCCGAAGATGCGCCGGATACGCCGGAATACGTAGAAATCGGCTTTGCTATGGGGATGCCGATCAGCGTAAACGGAAAAACGACAGGTCCGGTGGAACTGTTGATGGAATTAAACACTATTGCCGGCCGTCATGGCGTGGGACGAGTGGATATGGTGGAAAATCGCCTCGTGGGGATGAAGGCGCGCGGTGTCTATGAGACGCCGGGCGGCACTCTCCTTTATGCGGCTCACAAAGAATTGGAATGCCTCACACTCGATCGGGAAACGATGCATTTTAAAGAAATTATCGCTGTAAAATATGCTGAGCTTGTCTATTACGGTCAGTGGTATACACCGCTCCGGGAAGCACTGGATGCGTTTATTAACAGTACGCAGCGCAACGTTACCGGCTCGGTTAGGCTGAAGCTGTATAAGGGAAATATCATTGTGGCGGGAAGGAAATCAGCCTATTCCCTTTACCGTGAAGATTTGGCCACCTTTGGCGAAGATGTAATCTATGACCAGCGTGACGCCACAGGCTTTATCAACTTGTTTGGCTTGCCGCTGAAGGTGCAGGGTTTGCTGGATAAAAACGGAAAGCGGAGGTAGGAACATGAAGCTTTGGGGTGGACGTTTTGCCAAAGAAACAGACGGGCTGGTGGAGGCGTTTAACGCTTCCATCTCGTTTGACCGCCGCCTGTATGCTGAAGATATTTCCGGCAGCATGGCTCACTGCCGGATGCTTGCCGATTGCGGGATTATTACATCAGATGACGCGGAAAAAATATTGGCGGGCTTGTCGGAAATCAGAGAAGAAATCGAGCGGGGAGAAATGGAGTTTTTATCTTCGCTTGAAGATATTCACATGCATGTGGAAAGCCGCCTGCTTGAAAAAATCGGTCCGCTGGGCGGCAAGCTGCATACCGCACGCTCCCGCAATGATCAAGTAGCCTTGGATATGCATCTCTATGTTAAAAAAGAAATCGAGGCAACGACTGATTTGATAGCCGGTTTACAGGCCGTCTTAATTGCTTTGGCGGAGAACAACTTGGATGTGGTGATGCCTGGCTATACTCATTTGCAGCGCGCACAGCCGGTTTTGTTTGCGCATCATCTGCTTGCTTACTTTTGGATGCTGCAGCGCGATCGTGAACGCTTTCTGGACGGGTATAAGCGGGCTGACTGGATGCCTCTCGGTGCCGGTGCGCTGGCTGGAACCACTTTTCCCATTAACCGGGAAATGGTGGCGCAAGATTTGGGCTTCGCCCGCTTGTATGAAAACAGTATGGACGCCGTAAGTGACCGTGATTTTGTGTTGGAATATCTAAGCAATGCTGCCATCCTGATGTCGCATCTCAGCCGATTGAGCGAGGATCTGATTCTTTGGAACTCCCAGGAGTTTGGCTTCATCACCTTGGATGACGCTTTTACTACCGGTTCCAGCATTATGCCGCAGAAAAAGAATCCGGATGTGGCAGAGTTGGTGCGCGGTAAAACGGGGCGGGTCTTTGGCCACTTGATGGGGATGCTTACTGTGCTGAAAGGTCTGCCGCTTGCTTATAATAAAGATATGCAGGAAGATAAGGAAGGTTTTTTCGACACGGTAGATACTGTGAAAATCTGCCTTACGTTATATGCGGCAATGCTGCGGACTGTTGTGCCTGATAAAGGGCGGATGTATGCGGCGGTGGCGGGTGACTTTGCCAGTGCCACTGATTTAGCCGATTATTTGGTAAGAAAAGGGCTGCCGTTCCGGGAGGCACACGCCGTGGTAGGGCGGCTGGTAGGGAAATGCGTGACGGAGGGCCGTCGTCTGATGGACTTGACGGAAGAAGAATTGAGAGCGGCATCTGCCCTTTTTAGTGTTGATGTCTTAAGCTTGCTGCCGCCGGAAGCGTGCGTGGCGGCTAGGCAATCTCGGGGCGGTACAGCACGGGATGCTGTAGAAGCTCAGCTAAGTCAGGCAAAAGCGATATTGGCAAAAAAAGCTTGAAAAGGAGGTTACTCAAATGGAGGAACCGCCGCGCAATGAGGAAAAATTAAGTAATGAAGCTTTGTTGGACGGACTAAATCAGCGTGTCATTAAGCTAGTCCAAGAATTTGAAAAGTTTAATATTGCAGAGTATATGCTGCTTTTAAACAACCCCCGCCGTTTTTTTTGGGTAAATTTTTTGGGCGGCGTGGCGCGCGGTTTGGGTGTGGCTTTAGGGGCTACAGTTGTCGCCGCCATTTTGATTTCGATCTTACAAAGGGTGGTTGTATTAAATTTGCCGATTATCGGTGACTATATTGCCGAAATTGTAAGAATAGTCCAAGACCAGATGCGCTAATGAGCTGCAGCCTAAATTTAGGCTGCTTGTCGGCTAAAGAGAGATAGAACTTTTGTTTGACAGCTACCAGAAAAATATTCAGAATATTCACAATAGTATTTGCAAATATTCATTTTTGTGCTATAATGGCACTCAATATCTTGTTATAATTAATCAGTTAGGAGGGATGAAATTTGCTGCAGGAAGACCATCCCCTGGTCAAAAATGCAGGCGCCGTCTCGCTGCCTGCCGCAGAACTGAAAGAATTTGTTGCGGCTTTGATGCAACATTACCCGGTCGTTGCTCCAATCCCCAAAGGTCGTGAATATGTTTTTGCTCAACTGGAGGATGCTGCTCAGTTGGCAAAAGATTATCAACCCACAATTTTGCCGGCTAAGAAAGTACTTCAGCAGCCGTTGGAGACAATTTTCTCCTTTGTCAGGCAGGAGGCCTTTGCTGAAGACGGAAAATGCACCAGTTTAGGCGAAGAAAAAATCTGTTTTGTGGAAAACGGCTCAACAGCGCAAAAGAGGATTCTTTTTGGCGTGCGTCCCTGCGATGTCAATTCTTTTGGCGTTCTTGACGAAGTGTTTTGCAAAGATCTGCCAGACCCTTTTTATTGCCGAGGCAGGCATGAAACAATAATCGTTGCCCAGAATTGTGTTAAGCCGTGCCGCAGCGGTTTTTGTTACTATCAGCAAACGGGACCTGGATTGCAGCGGGGTTATGACCTGTTGCTGACGGAATTGGGTGACGCCTATTTATTGGAAGTTGGCAGCGAAACCGGCAGAGAACTATTGGCGCTTCATCCGTTTGCTGCCGCGTCCCCCGAGATGACTCTCGCGAAGGATGAGCTTTTAGCGGCTGCAAGTCGCCGGCTGCCAAAGCACATTCTCACACGGAACTTGGCTGAGCTGCTGGAGGAGAACGTTGATCATCCCGTCTGGGAAGATTTGCAGCGGCGCTGCCTGGGCTGCGGCACCTGTACAATGGTTTGCCCAACCTGCTTTTGCTATAACGTTTATGATAAACTGGATCTTGGTCTGGAGAGCGGCGTGCGTCAAAGGGAGTGGGATTCTTGTAAGCTGATGGAGTTTTCTCAGGTAGCTCTTGGCCACAACTTCCGCAAAGGCAGGCAGGCTCGTGCACAGTGGCGCATTTATCACAAGCTGCTTTACCAGCAGCGTCAATTCGGCAAGACGGGATGTGTCGGTTGTGGGCGTTGTATCTATTCCTGCATGGTTGATATCGACCTGACCGATGTAGCCGGCATACTGGGAGGTGAGTGAGTTGAGCAATCTGTTAATTCCCGATTCTGCCGTTGTGCGAGATGTCTTTCATGAGAACGACGACACCTCCACCTTTAGCTTACAGTTTACTGACGCACAAAAACGGCTGGAGTATTCTTTTCAGCCGGGACAATTTAATATGCTCAGTATTTTTGGTGTGGGCGAAGCCCCAATTTCCATCAGTTCGAGCAACGGCAGCAGGGAAAATTTCACACACACCATACGGCATGTCGGCAGCCTGACGCGGATGTTTGCAAGACTGAAGGAGGGTGACCTGCTCGGCGTTCGCGGACCATATGGCAACGGCTGGCCGCTTAAGCAGGCGCATGGCAAAAACCTGCTGATTGTAGCCGGCGGTATCGGTTTGGCTCCGCTCCGCCCCGCGATTTACAATATTCTGGAGCAACCAGCCTTATTTGGCAAGGTGGAATTGCTCTACGGCAGTAAAAATCCGGGTGAAATGCTTTTCCGTCACGAATATAGACAGTGGGCGGAGCAAATTTCAATGCTGCTTACTGTGGATAACGCCTCCGGTTTTGACTGGAATCACAATACAGGACTGGTAACCGCTCTATTTGATAAAATGCAGAGCGTGCCGGAGAATACTCTGGTACTGAGTTGCGGTCCGGAAATAATGATGAAACATGTAGTCAGAGGATTATTAGCAAGAGGCTTCCACAGTGGACAGCTATACGTTTCCCTGGAGAGGAAAATGTTTTGCGGCGTAAAAAAATGCGGCCGCTGTCAGGTAGGAAGCAAATTTGTCTGCCATGACGGTCCCGTCTTTTCCTATGACGTTTTGGAAAACGAGCCGGCCGAAATTATTGGCGTACTGGGGAGGGAGTAAAATGAGTGGCATGCCAAAAGTAGCAATCTTTAAGTTCGCCTCGTGTTCCGGTTGTCAGCTTGAATTTTTGAATCTGGAGCCGGTGCTGCTTGATTTGCTGGGAATGATTGATATAGCCCATTTTGTCATGGCTCGCAGCGCCGTTTCGCCCGGTCCCTATGACATCGGCTTCGTGGAGGGTTCAATCGTCAACGCTGAGGATGTGGGTCGTTTGAAAGAGGCTAGGGCTGAAAGTAAGTTGTTGGTAGCAATCGGTGCCTGTGCCACCCACGGCGGACTGCAATCCATCAGCAACTGGCTGCCCTTGAGGGAAGTGGAAAGCAGCGTTTATGACAACCCTGTCCAGACTCATCCGCTTAAATCGTTTCCTGTCAGTGAGTATGTAAAGGTAGATGCTTCGCTGAGCGGCTGCCCTATCAACAAAAATGAATTGGTGGAGTTTATCAAGAGCGCTCTGCTTGGTGTGACGCCGAGGATTCGTCCGCACAGCGTCTGTGTTGAATGTAAGTTGGCTGAAAATGTTTGTCTGCTTGTCAGTGAAGGCAAGCCGTGTCTCGGTCCTGTGATAAGGGCAGGCTGTTCCGCCTTATGCCCGAGCCGGGCAACCCCTTGTACCGGCTGTCACGGTCCGTCTAGTGATTGCAATGTCGAGTCGTTAAAAAACACTTTTGCCGGCCTGGGACTGCATCAAAGCGACATTACCCGTCATTTTCGCAAATATGCGGCTCTTGACGCTGAATTCCAGAAAGGGGGGAAGACATAATGGAAAGCGGCAGAATAAAAGTGGACTATTTGAGCAGGCTAGAAGGCGAAGCGGCACTTGATGTAACCATTCAAAACGGTCAAATAACTGATTTACAGCTGAATGTCTTCGAGCCTCCCCGTTTTTTTCAGAGTTTCCTAGTAGGACGAAAATACTACGAATTGCCGGAAATCACGGCACGCATTTGCGGAATTTGCCCGGTTTCCTATCAGATGACGGCACTCTCAGCGATTGAACGTGCTTTTGGTGTGCAGGTTAGTGAGCAAACGCGTAGCTTGCGTAAACTTTATGCCCTCAGTCAGTTTATTCAAAGTCATGCTTTGCATATTTATATGCTTGCCGCACCCGATTTTCTGGGCTATGAAAGTGTCATCAGTATGGCTTCGGCTTATCCTGAGGAAGTAAAAAGAGCGCTGCGCCTTAAAAGACTCGGCAACGATCTTACTGCTCTGATTGGCGGACGTGAAGTTCACCCGGTGACACCGCAGATCGGAGGCTTTTCCGACCTGCCGTCAGGAAAAAGTCTGCAGACAATTGCCAAGAGGCTGACTGCCGCTATGGAGGAGGCAATGGATACCGCCCGCTTGATCGGGAAGTTGTCTGTTCCGAATGTGGAGTGGGATTTGACTTACGTAGCGCTCTCACAGCCGCAAGAGTACGCTGTAAACGGTGGCCGACTCGTTTCCAATCAAGGGCTGGACATCGATCCTGCCGATTATCGAGACTACTTGCATGAGCGACATATCAGCCATGCAAATGCGCTTCATTCCACAATGAGCAACGGCTCATCTTTTCTTGTGGGCCCGCTTGCCAGGGTGAACCTGAATTTTGCGCAGCTTTCGCCTCTCGCCAAAGAGGCAGCCTCTCTGACAGGCGTTTCTTTCCCTTCCAACAATCCTTTTCATAGCGCGGCGGCAAGAGCGGTGGAATTGGTCCACAGCATAGAGGAGTCACTGCAGATTATTGATAAATTGGGTGAGCCAAGGCGCGAAGACGGAGGGTATATAGTACGGGCGGGCTGCGGCGCTGCCGTTACTGAGGCGCCGCGGGGAATATTATCCCACAGTTATTGCTTTAATGAGCAAGGGGTGGTGTTGGCAGCCGATATTGTCGCTCCGACCTCACGCAATGTGCATAATATTGAAGAAGGACTGCGTCTCTTTATTCCAAAACACCTTGATCTGCCGGAAGAAGAGCTGCGGCTAAAGTGTGAGATGTTTATTCGTAATTATGACCCTTGTTTTTCATGTTCCGTTCATTTTCTTAAACTGAGAGTACACGGTTAATGTCAGTCGAAACTGTGGTCATCGGCTGTGGCAGTTTGTTGCGTGGCGATGATGCTGTCGGACTGCTGGCAGTCGAAATCTTGCAAAAAAAAGCGCTGCCGCCAAATGTTCGGTTGGTGGCATCCGGTTTGCCTGGCTTGGGCTTGCTGGATTTGCTGGCAGGATACGAGACGGCGTTGTTGGTAGATGCTGTTTTAACCGACGGCCCGGCCGGAGAGGTTTTTGAGCTTTGTTTGTCTGAGCTAGAGGGAAGCGCAACTCGTTTTGCATCCGTCCATGATTTAGCGTTGCCTGAGGTTTTGGCATTAGGCTACTTGCTAAAGAAAGAAGAAATGCCGCAAAAACTGGTTATTATCGGGATATCTGTGGAACAGGGGTCACTTGTTGCCGGTCAGCCCCTCTCAGCACAGGGTCTTCTCGGGGCGGAGAAAGCCGCCTGCCTGATTGCAAAAAAGCTGGCAGTTTAAGGGTTTATAATTGAGCGAGGTGCTTGCAATGCATGAGTTATCTCTGGTAAGCGCTTTGGTGGAGGAAGTTTCCCGCGATGCGCAGGAGCGCGGGGTCAGCAGGGTTGCCACCGTACGTTTGGCTGTCGGGAAAAGAGCGCATGCCTTGCCGCACGCGCTGCTTTTCTGCTTTGATTTAGTCAAAAAAAACACCATTTTAGCCGATGCGCAATTAATTATCGAGGTTATCCCACCCGCCTTTCATTGTGAGCGCTGCGGAGTGAGCGAAATTAATGACTCGCTTTTGTTTGACTGTGCCCGCTGCGGCTTGCCTGCTGTACCTACAGGCGGTACGGAGCTGGAAATCAGAGGATATGAGGGGGACTGCCCGCGTGGAGGAAAAGAGAATTAAAGTGGCTTTAGCCCGCGACCTGCTGCAGAAAAACAAAACCTTTGCGAGTGATTTGCGCAGCCGTTTTGCACGGCAAGGTTTGACAGTGATAAATCTGCTTGGCAGTCCGGGTGCAGGGAAAACTACTTTGCTTG
Source organism: Clostridium sp. (assembly GCA_018335695.1). Classification (GTDB taxonomy): domain Bacteria; phylum Bacillota; class Dethiobacteria; order Dethiobacterales; family Dethiobacteraceae; genus GPS1B09. The sequence goes on along the minus strand of JAGXRV010000007.1, from coordinate 7,120 downwards.
AAGCCAGCCTGCCGCTGCTTTGCCGGCATTACCGTGTCGGGGTGATTGAGGGGGATCTGTATACATCGCGGGATGCGGAAAGATTGGCAAGGAGCGGTGCTGCCGTAATCCAAATCAATACGGAAGGCGCTTGTCATTTGGATGCGCAACTGGTTGGCGGTGTGCTGGAAGAACTGCCGGAACTTGATCTGCTCTTGATTGAAAATGTCGGTAATTTGGTATGTCCCGTCGGCTTTGATTTGGGTGAGGACGCAAGAGCTGTGGTTTTGAGTATCAGCGAAGGAGATGATAAGCCGGAGAAGTATCCGCAAACTTTTCGGACTGCCGATGCCGTTATTCTTAGCAAACTCGATTTATTGCCTTATGTCAGCTATGACCTGCCGGCAGTGACGGCCACTCTGGCGCAGCTTAATCCGGCTGCCTCAGTTATACAACTCTCCGCCACAAAAGAAAGCGGCTTGACTCCCTGGCTTCTGTGGGTGGAAAGCGTCGTGGCCAAAAAAAGAGGTGGTGCTGAGGGATGTCGTCAGGTGTGCAAGTAATGAAAACGGATGCCCGCCGCTTGCGAATAAAGGTTAGCGGTACTGTTCAAGGAGTAGGTTTCCGGCCTTATGTCTACCGGGAGGCACTTAAGTATGGACTGTCTGGTTGGGTGCAAAACAGTCGTGAGGGAGTAAGTTTAGAAATTGAAGGCAAGAAGGCTGATTTGGCGGCTTTTATCTGGGAATTACGTTATTGCTCTCTGCGGCTGGCTCGGATTACCAACCTGAGCATTGAAGAAACAATTGCTATCGGCCAGGAAGATTTTATCATTCTGGATAGTTCTTACTGCGGCAGCCGAACGGCCGGTGTTTCTCCTGATGTGGGTGTTTGCGCAGCGTGTCAAAGCGAGATTACAGATCACCGCAACAGACGCTATGATTATCCTTTTACGAATTGTACCGATTGCGGCCCGCGCTTTACTATAGTTACCGGCGTGCCATATGATCGAGAGAAAACAACAATGTCCGAGTTTAGCATGTGTGCGCTTTGTCTGGCGGAATATCATAATCCTTTGGATCGGCGCTTCCATGCTCAGCCAAACGCCTGCCCGGATTGCGGTCCGCAGATTACGCTGCAAAAGTCAGGCGGTCAAGAAGTGCCGGGGGATTGGCTGAGCAATTTCCAGGCGGCGATTGCTGAGGGGAAGATTGTGGCAGTCAAGGGGTTGGGAGGTTTTCACTTAGCTTGTGATGCGCAAAATGAGCAGGCGGTAGCTCTCTTGCGCGAGCGCAAGGGACGACCTGCCCGGCCCTTTGCCGTGATGTGCAGGGATCTTGATGTTATAAGGCGTTTTTGTCAGTTGGAAGTTGGGGAAGAAGCGCTGCTCAGCTCGCCTGCCGCCCCGATAGTGGTGCTGCGACGCCGAGAAAACTGCAGCTTGCCGCAGCAGTTGGCACCGCGCCTGAGGACGCTTGGTGTGATGTTGCCGTATACGCCGCTCCACCACCTGTTGTTTGGCAATGCCTGCAATCTGCTGGTAATGACCAGCGGTAATGACAGCGGTCTTCCGCTGGTAAAAGAAAATGAAAGAGCCCTGGCAGAGTTGAGTGGGCTGGCCGACTATCTGTTGGTTCACAACAGGGAGATAGAACGGCGCTGTGACGATTCGCTGGCAATGGCAGCCGACGGCTCACCGTTAATGCTGCGCCGCTCACGTGGTTATGTGCCGGACCCTATTTCCGTCCTCGTCCCAGCAAACACCCCGGTAATTTTAGGAGCCGGCGGAGATCTGAAAAACGCTTTCTGTTTGTTGACTGCCGGCAAAGCGTACCTGAGCCCTCATATCGGTGACTTAGCTTACCGTGAGACGGCCGCTGTTTACCTGGAATCTTTGGCGGATATGCAGCGCCTCTTATCGGTCGAGGCTGTGCTTGCCGCTTGTGACAGCCATCCTGCTTACTATTCTGCGAAGCTTGCTGCCAAGTTGCCGCTTGAGTCGGTTGTGCCGGTGTTTCATCATCATGCCCATCTGGCATCCTGCATGGGAGAAAATAGGCTAAGTGAGCCGGTGATTGCCGTGATTTGTGACGGCAGCGGGTATGGCCCGGACGGCACAGTCTGGGGTTGTGAGGTTTTAACAGGCGACTACCGTGACTTCCGGCGTCATTATCATCTGGAGACTGTTGCTCTGCCAGGGGGAGAAGCGGCAGTTCGCCAGCCTTGGCGTATGGCCGCGTCCTATCTTTATAAGCATCTGGGGGAAGAAGGCAAAAAGTGGGCAGAAAAGCTTTTGCCTCTGTCAACAAGTGAATTGGCAACCGTTTTTGCGATGCTGGAGAGTAATTTTAATGCTCCGCTGACTTCAAGCTGCGGTCGCCTCTACGATGCGGTGGCGGCTTTGCTTGGTGTTTGCTTTGAAAACACGTATGAAGGTCAGGCGGCGACGGAACTTGCAGAATTGGCAGAAGGAGAGAACGGCTCAATTTATCCGTTTGCCTTGGCAGGCAGTGAGATTTTGACGGGAGAAATGTTTCGCATGATGGTACTCGACTGTCGGAATGGCGTTGCGCCGGCTCAAATTGCCGCAAACTTTCAGCAAACTTTGGTTGAAGCGCTAGCGTCTGCCGTCCTTGCCACCAGAGAGCAGGAAGGCCTTGAAAAAGTGGTTTTGAGCGGTGGTTCGTTTCAAAACAGGTTTTTGCTGTCATCGCTGCGCAGGCGACTGTCAGCAAGCGGTTTCACAGTCTACAGTCACCGGCAAGTTCCGGCAAATGACGGCGGGCTGGCTCTTGGCCAGGCACTGGTGGCGGCATGGAGGAGAAGTGAAATATGTGTATAGGGATGCCCTGCAGAGTGATAACAAGAAGCGGTGAGCTAGGTACCGTAGAATACTGCGGCAACAGCCGGGAAATTAACTTTGCCTTAGTTCCTCAAGCCGGTAATGGTGAATGGGTTTTGGTGCACGCAGGCCTTGCCCTGCAGATTATTGGCGAGGATGAGGCAGAGCAACTTTTAGCTTTACTGGAGGAATTCTATGCTGAGCGGGATTGAATTGGCGCAAGCGCAGCAACTGCTGGCATTAGTTAAAAGAAAACTGCCGGGGCATCTCTCTATCATGGAGGTATGCGGAACGCACACCACAGCCATCTCTAAATATGGTTTGCGCCCCTTGCTTGAACCATTACGCCTGCTCTCAGGACCAGGCTGTCCAGTCTGTGTTACAACTGCCGGTGATATCGACCGAATGATTGACTTGGCAGGCGCCGGTGCGATTGTAGCCACTTTTGGCGACTTGCTGCGTGTTCCCGGCAGCAAGTCAAGCCTCGAACAGGCCTTGGCGGAAGGCGCGGATGTCCGTATTGTCTACTCTCCTTTGGATGCCTTAAAGATAGCGGCAGATAACCCGCAATGTCCGGTTGTTTTTCTTGGTGTGGGTTTTGAGACTACCGCTCCGGCGATGGCGTTGGCTGTAAGGCAAGCAAGGGAAAAAGGCCTGGCGAATTTCTTCCTTTACAGCTGCCTGAAAACCGTAATTCCGGCACTGCATGCTTTGCTGGCTGCTCCTCACGGCTTGGATGGACTGTTGTTGCCCGGACACGTCAGCAGTATAATCGGCAGGCAAGCACAGGATTTTGTGGCCTCTGTCTACGGTATGCCGGCAGCAGTCGTTGGCTTTAGCGAAAGAGATATTTTGCTTGGTATCGCAGCAGTCGTCAGAATGATAGAGGAAGGGAAGCCGAAAGTAATCAATGCCTACCCGCGTGTAGTGAAGGAAGAAGGGAACTTGCTTGCGCAAAAACTTCTGTCAGAGGTGTTTAATACTGCCGCTGCCGAGTGGCGCGGATTTGGTGTTATTCCCATGAGCGGACTCGCACTAAAACCAGAGTTTGCAGGCCATGACGCAGCCTTACAGTTTAATTTGCCTCATAATTCAGTGCCGCAGGAGCAGGAGGCTTGCCGCTGCGGTGATGTGCTGCGCGGCGCTATCATCCCAACGGAATGTGCGCTTTTTGCCGGACGCTGTCTGCCGCTCACACCTCTTGGTCCCTGCATGGTCTCTTCGGAAGGCGCTTGCGCCGCTTATTATCGCTATGACAGAAAGAAAGGAGCTGCTCCGGCATGAAGCGTGTATTGTTGGCGCACGGCGATGGGGGCTTGTATGCCGCCGCACTAATAAAGGATCTGTTTCTGCGGCATTTTAGACACGCGGAGCTGGTCAGGCTTGGCGATGCGGCATTGCTTTCGCCGCTTAACGGCCGACTGGCTGTCACCACCGATTCTTTCGTGGTCCAGCCGCCATTTTTTCCGGGAGGCGATATAGGGAAGTTATCAGTCTGCGGTACGGTCAATGACTTGGTGGCCGGCGGAGCGCAGCCGCTCTTTCTAACCGTCTCCTTCATTCTGGAGGAAGGGCTGCTGCTTGATGAATTGGAGACAGTAGTCGTTTCGCTTGCCGATACCGCCCGCTCCTGCGGTGTGGAAGTAGTGGCCGGTGATACCAAGGTGGTGCCTCGCGGTCAGGCAGACAAACTCTACATCACGACTACAGGTATAGGGCGCGCAGACGAGCGACTGCTTCTTGGTGCGGAACACGTCCGGCCCGGCGATGCGGTGATTTTAAGTGGGACGGCAGGCGACCATGGTATTGCTGTGCTCTCCTGTCGCACGGGAGTTTCTTTCCAGACACAGGTTGTCAGCGACTGTGCGCCCTTAAATGGCTTGATAGGCGCGATTTCGCCGTATTTTTCCTCTTTGCGCTGGCTGCGCGATCCTACCCGCGGCGGAGTCGGTGCCACGCTTAATGAGCTGGCTGAAAGAGCCGTTTTAGACATCGTGCTGGAGGAAAAATCCATGCCGGTTCGTCCCGAGGTAAGGGCTGCCGCAGATCTTTTGGGTCTTGACCCGTTATACTTACCAAATGAAGGAAAAATGATTCTGGTGGCGAAACAAGAAGCTGCTGCAGAAGTATGTCTGGCGTTGCGGGAACATCCCCTGGGACGGGAAGCGGAAATTGTCGGTCGCTTGGAGAGTGGCACAGGCAGTGTTTGGCTGCGCACCGTCCTTGGCGGCACTCGTGGCGTAGAAATGCCTGTCGGTTTACCGTTGCCGAGAATCTGCTGAACTGATCAAGACGCCTCGCGCTTTGTAGAAGTCGAAAAGCGGAGGTGTTTTTTTGTTGGGGAAGACACAGTTCCCCTCTCCCTCTGGGAGAGGGTTAGGGTGAGGGCAGAGTGAGGGAGAGGGACTGGATAAGGCATCTTTTTTTATTGGGAAATTATATCAAAACACGGAGTGTCTTTTTTAGGTATTGCACCCTCACCCAGTTGCTTCGCTCGTACGTTTCCGCAGTTGCGAATCACGGTTCGCTGAAATCTGCAATTCACTGAAAGAAAATATTCCCCTCCTGTGGAGGGGTGGCGCAAAGCGCCGGGGTGGTTATCTACGATGGAATTTCTGCCAGGGGGACAGGTGATTTGTCCCACTCGTCCACGCGACCACCCCGCCCTTACGGGCACCCCTCCAGGGGAGGGGAATTTTTGTTGCAGCGAAATTATATGCTTTCCAACGTCCAAGCTAATGGATAAAAAAGACGCGTCAGCAGATTGTCTTGCTAAACGCCGGGTTCTACAACGCGAGTGTGGTCGCTATTGCCAAAAATTGCAAGGAGGGATGTCGCGAGTCCTGCGATAGTTGCTGAAACAAATATTGAGGAGAGTGATCTTCTCATGGTGGCAGGAAAAAACCAGAAATTGGCGAATGTGGCTAAAAAGCGTCCGATGTTTGCGATGTTCTCCTGGGTTTCGTTTATGATGTTCTTATCAAAATCTTGGCAAAAAAGCACTGCGCTGAAATTGGAGTGCCAGGGATGATAAGCTAAAAGCTTTAAAAGAGGGAGTGCTGTTTTGAAGCATAGGAAAACTATTGCCTTTCTCTCCATTAAAGTCTTAATTTGGCTATTTTTATTCTACTATTTTAGCGGATTAATTGTTTATCGCAATCCCTATTCAACTTTTGTGCGGAACAGGCAGAGCGGTGTTCCTTTTGAACTGATGACCATCTTTGGTTTTGATCAAATTTCTGGTCTTGAGCAAACCGATCTCCGGCCACAAATTAGCTCTTTTTTTGGACGTGGATGGGATTCCAATCTGCTGTATGGAGTGGAACATAAGACCTTATGGATTTATGGTTTGCTAAGTTTTCCAGATCTGCGGAGTAACGGAGGACGGCCGCCTCTCAGCATGCATGCAATTTGGGGTGAGACGGGTGAAGATAAATTAAAAATACTCGAACGCTATGCTGATGAAAATTATTTATCAGGCATGCAATGGATCTACAACAGGTCAAACACAGGTCATGACACTTTGACACATATTGCTGTACGCAAAGAAGCTATTACCTCTCCTGTTTTCTTCAGATTAGTCTGGAAAGAGGGTATTGGAGAAACAAGAGAAACGGCAGCAAGAGAAATTTTATTTACCACTGATATTTATAACGTTCAAAATATATGGTTTCTTTTCCATACGCTTACGCCGCCTAATGCCGACTCGCAGCTTCTCAGCTTTTTAAACACGGAGAAACAGAGACTGCTCACGCAAGCAAAGAATTATCGCCCAGGGAGCGTCAACAGGGATATTTTGTATTATGCTCTAAAAGAAATGCCTGAGACGATAGCGCCTTATTCGGCAGATCCATTTCTTACTACAGTGCTGCTATGGCTGCCTACGCTACCAATAAAATGGATCCTTTTTGCCCCGATGTTTTACGTTCCTTATGAGGCGATTAGCTTGGCAGCTTGGTTTTATTACTATTTTCTTGTAGTATTAGGTGTGGTGGCTGTCTCGTTTATTTTAAGGGCAGAGTTTAAGAAGCGTTAAGATGTGTTATGAGTAAGTTGTTTTTAGCAAATCAAGTAGGAGGCTTACTGTTTTCAGCCGAGCAATTTGTCAGCAAAACCAGCCATTTACGTCACAGTTGGTGGCGGCAAAAAATCAGATATTCTCCGACATTAGCCTAATCCCGTCTGTACAATGGCGGTAGATTAGGCTATATTATTTGGTGAAGTAAATTATCATCACTAAGTAAAGGACAAAGGATGTGTTTTTATGGCGAAGACTCTAGACCCAACGTTGGCTGCAAA
>JAGXRV010000006.1 GCA_018335695.1 Clostridium sp. | reverse complement strand
AGCGAGGGTGAGGGGAGAGTTGCTCTGGTCATTGCCCTCACCCCTATTATGCCCTCAGACACTTTGCCCTCACCCTAACCCTCTCCCAGAGGGAGAGGGGAATTGTGGGGGAGAGGGAGAGGGGAATTGTGGGGGAGAGGGGATTTCCTCTAATTTTACCCTCTCCCCCCGGGAGAGGGTGGAGCGTAGCGAGGGTGAGGGGAGAGTTGCTCTGGTCATTGCCCTCACCCCTATTATGCCCTCAGACACTTTGCCCTCACCCTAACCCTCTCCCAGAGGGAGAGGGGAATTGTGGGGGAGAGGGAGAGGGGAATTGTGGGGGATTGGGGAATTGTATAGTAGAGGGAGAGGGAATAGTAGGGTGATTACATCTCATAGCTGGCTAAGATGCCGCCGATCATTGCCGCCGCCACAAAACCAACCATCAGTCCCAAAAAAATCAGCAGCAACGGCTCCAAGGCGGCATTTAATTTTTTGATATAACTTTTCAAAACGGAATAATGGATATCGCCTATCCGTTTCATAGCCGCGTCCATCGTACCGGTTTCTTCGCCGACCCTAGTCATGCTGCGCACAAGCGGCGGAAAAATCAGCTTAAATTTCCCCATAGCTTCAGACAGACTCTCGCCGAGCAGCACGCTGCCGATACAAACATCGACAGCCCGGCGGACGATAGAATTCTTGTCGACGTCGCGCACCGTTCTTAGCGCTTCGGTAATTGTCACGCCGCTTGTGATCAGCAAATGCATCGTTTTAGCAAACTGGACAATGATCGCATAGCTGATTAGTTGTCCGAATAAGGGCATCTTCATCTTCAGCCTGTCGATCCCAAGCCGTCCACGCTGGGTGCGTTGTGCGACCACAAAAACAGAGACAACCATCCCAAACCCATAAGCCCCAGAAACAACATTATCTTTAGCCCACGCGGTAATATTTACCAACAGCCTGGTATTCCACGGCATTTCCCCGCCCATCATCTCCAGGAAGGGAATAATTTGCGGAATAACGACGAGCACCATAAAGAAAGTCACACCTAATGTGGCCGAAAAAACAATTGCGGGATAAATCAAAGCGGTGATAATCTCCCCGCGAAAAGTAGCATCCTCCTCCATAAACTCGGCAACCTGCTCCATAGCGCCTTCCAGCAAACCGCTCGCCTCACCCACTCTGACGGTGCTGCGCATCGTCAACGGGAAAATCCGCGGAAAGCTGTCCATCGCCTCGCTCAACGGTTTCCCCTGCTCTACATCTTCTTTAATCTTGATCAAGGTGTAACGCAGACGGCGGTTTGTTGTCTGTTCAATCAACGTCTGTAAGCACGGCACAAGCGGCAAGCCGGATGCAATCAGCGCCGCCAACTGTTTAAGCAGCAATACCACTTCAGCACTTTTTACTTTAGTCAGCCGAATCAGCAGCATTTCCAGCTTTTGCTTCACGCTCAGCTTCCCCCTCTAAAATTAACGTAAATTTAAATAATGAGCACTAATGTTCCGTCGTGGAAGACAATACTTCCTCAACCGAGGTAAGTCCCCGCCGAATTTTCAATATGCCGTCCTGACGCAGGGAGCGCATTCCAGCCTGCAGCGCATATTCCCGCAGAGCTTCCGGGTCGGCTCTCCGCGCCACCTGCCTCTTGAAATCTAAATCAATCACCAGTAACTCATAAATTCCGACTCTGCCCTTGTATTTTAAGCCCCTGCACTCAACGCAGCCGCGCGCGGCATAAAAAGTTTCCTCTCCTGCGGCGCCGCAATCCAGGCCAAGCGCCGCAAGCTCCGCCGCTTCAGCCCGATACGGCCGGCGGCAAGCCGGGCAAAGCTGCCTGACCAGACGCTGCGCCAAAACAGCCAGCACAGTAGCGTTAACCAAAAACGGCTCGCAGCCCATGTCAACCAAACGTGCCACCGCGCCGGTAGCGTCGTTAGTATGCAGCGTAGAAAGTACCAAATGGCCTGTCAACGCCGCCTGCAGAGCCAGCCTCGCCGTTTCGCCGTCCCTGATCTCACCGACCATGATAATATCAGGGTCCTGACGCAAAACAGAACGCAGCGCATGTTGATAAGTATATTTCTGTTCAATCTGTGTCTGGGTAACGCCTTTAATCGCTCTTTCCACCGGATCTTCGATCGTCACAATATTTAAAGAGTCAGAGCGTAAATGATGAAGCGCCGAATAAAGAGTCGTCGTCTTGCCGCTTCCGGACGGTCCTGTAGTCAGGAAAATACCGTGAGGCGCATTTAATACTTTATAGAGCGCTTCCAGATGATCGGCTTCAAACCCCAGTTTTTGCAAGGTAAGCTCTTTTCCTGCCGCCTGCATCCGCAGCACCGCTTTTTCCCCATAGATACTGGGTGCCGTAGCCACACGTACCGACAAGGTACTGTTCTCCCCGCCTCGCGAGGGAGAAAACTTAAAGCCGCCGTCCTGTGCCGCGCGCCGCTCAGCGATGTTCATTCCCGCCATAACTTTTAGACGCGCCATGGCAACGCTGGCCACCGTCGGCGGGAATAAATCAACCGTCTGCAGTACACCGTCAACACGAAACCTGACGCGCAACGCATCCGGCTCCGGCTCCAAATGAACGTCAGACGCCCCAAATTCAACGCCTTTGTTCAAAATTTGCTCGAGCAGTTCTACCGCGCCCGGAGCATCGCTCAGCTGCAGGGCGGCGGTTGCCGTCGCCTGTTCAGGGCGCCATCCTTCGTAGGTATATTTAAAAGCAAGCGCAAGTTCCTCGGGAGACATCAACATGACACGAATCTGCCGCCCGCTCAGGCGGCGCAGATTTTCAAGTACCGGCGGAAGAACCGGGGCGGCAGCGGCAATTGTCAGCACATTTCCTTCTTCAAACACCGGGACGATATTTTGTTTGCGCGCCAAACCCGCCGGAATCCCGCCTGCGGCAGCCGCGGCTGCCTCCGGTTGCAAAGCCGAAAGCTCCAGGTACTCCAGACCAAAAAACTCCGCCAACAGCCGATAAAGCTGCTGTTCTGACAGTACTCCCTGTTTAACCAGCAACTGACCCAGTTTCTCACCGCCACCCCGTTGACTGCGCAACAGTTTTTGCAATTCTTCGCCGCTGACGATTCCGCGTGCCAGCAAAAATTCACCCAGTCGTTGCTTAGGCATTAGCCATCCCCTTTAGTCATTTTTGGTTAAATGCCTGCGGCTCGATAATTTTAGCCCGCTCCTTGCCTGTTCCGCCGCTTTTTAGACGGTGCTGGATCAATTCTGCGCTTCTTGCGGAACGCAAAGCGGTTTCCATACTGATTTTTCCGGACTGATACAGTTCCGTCAGCGACTGCTCCATCGTTCGCATTCCCAGGCGCATCCCGGTTTCAATAGCCATATAAATATGGTCTGCTTTCCCAAGACGAATCAAGTTGGCAATCGCCGGCGTGACAAGCATCAGCTCACAGGCGAGTACCCGTCCGCACCCGTCCGCCCTTGGTAAAAGCTGTTGAGAGATGACTGCTTTTAACGAGACGGAAAGCTGCTGGCGGATTTGTTGCTGTTCTTCCGGAGGGAAAGCGCCTAGAATACGGTTAATAGTCGAAGAAGCATCCCGCGAATGCAGCGTGGACAAAACCAAATGTCCCGTTTCAGCCGCCAGAATTGCCGTGCGGATTGTTTCCAAGTCGCGCATCTCACCGACAAGAATTATATCGGGGTCAGCTCGCAGCGCACCGCGCAGCGCATCCGGGAAAGAGGGAACATCAGTATGGATTTCACGCTGGCTGACCAAGCTTTTTTTCGAGTAATGGACGTATTCTATAGGGTCTTCCACAGTGATAATGTTGTGTTCGATTGTATTGTTGATTAAATCGACAAGCGATGCCAGAGTCGTACTTTTACCGCTGCCGGTGGCGCCTGTGACGAGCACCAGACCCATTTTTAAGTTTGCCAATCCCGTTACCGCCGGCGGCAAGCCGAGCGCCGACAACCCAGGAATCTCGTCCGCCAACTTACGAATCGCGCCCGACAACGCTCCCCGCTGATAATAAACATGCACCCTGTAGCGACCGACTCCCTTGAAGCTTACCGCACAGTCCACCGAACGGCGTTCCTCAAGCGCCCGCTGCTGCCCCGGTGTCAGCAACTGCTGAAGCATCCGGCGCACTTCTTCGGCATCCATTATCTCTCCAAAAGGGATAAGTTTACCGAAGATGCGAAAAGTGACGGGAAAGCCGGCATTAAAATGAACGTCGGTTGCTTCCTGCAGATTTGCCTCCTGCAAAAGCGCTTCTATTGATGAAAAATATGCTTCCGCCATTTTCTTCCCCCTCAAGTTGTTTTGAGCATCATAAAAAGCGCTAAAAACTATAAGATAAGCGTCAAAGCAATTTCATACTCCCCATGCGACGGCCCCTCGCCCTCTCTGGCCGGAGGCACAACGTCCACCCGCAAATCATTGACCCGTACCAGCCACATAGCCCGCGACAAGCGTTCCATAAAAGCGATAATCTCCGAGCGGCTGCCGCTAAATACCATGCGATACTCTTGCCAGCCAAAATGGTCCCTGATAGTCGGCGGCACTTCCGGTTCTCCACGCCGCCGCTGAGGCTGCGGTGTTTCCGGCTCCTGCCCAAGCGCGCTTATCCTGCGGCCGAAGCTGAAATTTTTGACGGTCAGATTCTCTCCCGTAGCCAACCTGTCAATTAAATCCATTGCCTCGGTCACAGAGCGGTCATCAGCCGCTTTAGCGGTTCTTTTAATTTTAGCCAGCGCCGCCTCAAGTTTCGCCACCGCCGCTTCCAGCTCCTCGACTTTTTCACGCGCTACCGGCGCACCGGCAAGCACACCTCTTTGCTGATTGATCTCGACCTGTGCCGCGCTGATTTCGCTTTGCAGCGTTTCCAGCCTGGCGTTAGCCGGGTCGTAGATCTGCGTCAGGTAGCCGTAGAATGCGGCGGCAAGCAGCACGGCGACGATACCGTACATTTCCATTTTTGTGAATTTCTTTTTCATAGCGCCCTTTCCCCCGTCCCGTCGGCTTCCTCTGCCGTTTCTTCCTCAAAAGCTCGTTCCGGGAAAAACTCGGGTCGCATAACCACTCTTGTTCTGAAATTAAACACCACTGTAAACACAGCCTCGGCTCCTTCCGCACCGTCGGCCGCTGCAGGTTGCTCGGCAAAGGGATCAGGCTCCATCGGCATAGGTTCTCCCGCCCCCTCCATCCAAGGCAGCTCCTCTCCCGGCAGCAGCCCGGCCTCCGGCGGCGGCGGCCCCGGCAGTTCCGCCGCTAACTCCGCCTCCCCTGCGGCCTCCTCCTCCCGCACCTCGCGCACAATCTCCTCCACTTTGGTAAAAGCGTTCCATCTTGCTCTCTGCAGCGCCACCGCCAAACGGTGAATGGAACCGGAGTCCTCACTCTCTCCGGAAACGAAAAACTGTCTGCCTTGTTCAAGCAGCTCTATCTGTACAAATTTTATGCGCATGTCGGCTTCCTTCTCCATGGCAGCCAGCACAGCATGCAACAGCCGGCTGTATTCCGGCAGTCTGTTTTGCAAATAGTCAACTTGATCGGCTAACAGCAAGCGGTCAGCCGAAAGCTCTGTCGCTCTTTTCTCATCCGCCTGCATCCGCACTACCGCCGCCCGCACACCGTCACGTTCGCGCGTCAATATTGCTAGTTCCTCCTCCGCCCCGCTTATCTGCCGAATAATCAATAAATAATGGCCGCCAATCACAGCAAAGGAAAGCAGCATTACGGCGACAGGCGCTAAATAAGCCTTTTTCGCTATAGTTTGCAAAAGCGGCAACTGGTCGCTGACGCCCAAAGTACGTCCGGAAAGATAAGGATATAACAACTCACGCAGACCTGCGCCCACCACAGACGCATATTCTCCGCCGCAAACTCCGACAGACGCCGATTCTCCCGCCGGCATCACAAGCGGCTTTGCTTTCTGCTCAAAAAAACTGCTTAAAAAGAGCGGCACACTTTCAACCTGCGAGCCCGCACCGGTGACGACCAGTCCCAGCGCTTCGCCCTCTAGGCGCCCCTGCCAGACGCTTGCCAGTTTTTCCGCCTCATAGCCGAGCTCCGTCAGCAGCCGCTCCCAGTCCTCGCGCGTAAACTCCGAGTAAGGTTGCGGCGAAAAAAGCGGCACCGTCCGGTAGCTCCACATCCGGCCACGCTCCTGCTTGGCGAGACGCAAAGCTCCGGAACCGGCATCAAGCACTAAATGCACGCCGTCGGCAGCCGGCTCGGCAAAGCAGGCAGCCGCCACCGCAAAGCAGCAATCCGGCGGATAAACCCGCTTTAGTTTAAGACCGCTGTCCGCCAACAATTCTTTCAGACGCAGGTATTCTTCTTGCGGATAAGCGGTAACCCAAAACTCATAATCCTCTTCCGGCAGCCGCTCATAACCAAGCAGCATCTCTGCAGCCGCCATACCGGTATAAGCTTCGGCTTCCTGACGCAATGCAGCCGCAAGTTTCGTGCCGCGGCTTCTGCGCGCTTTCTTGCCGCTCGGTTCCGGCAGTGACACATGCAGGAATGCGGCGCCGGAGGTTACCACCACACAATTCTGCGGAAAAACCGAGAGACGAGCCGTAATCATGGCAAGCTCGTCGGCACTTAACGGCGCACCTTCCTCCTCAAGCCTGGTAAAACTTTCCCAGCGGGTGATATTAAGCTTTTTTATGCCCTTACGCGCCAGCACCACACAACGGATTACCGGCCCGTCTATCTCCAACACCAAAACCTGAAACAATCGTCACCCTCCCCGTGTTTTAGCTGCCACTTTTATTTAGAAGTCAGAAGTCAGAAGTCGGAAATCGGAAGTCGGAAATCAGACTCGTAGGAATCGGTGAAATAACCGATTCCTATATACTAATCACCCTTCCCCCTCACCCTCTACAGATCCCCTACAATTCCCCTCACCCTCGCTACGCTCCACCCTCTCCCCTACAACTCCCCTCTCCCTCCCAACAATTCCCCTCTCCCTCTGGGAGAGGGTTAGGGTGAGGGCTAAGGGCAAAAGGCAGAAGCTAAGGGCTAAGGACAAAGGTGAAGGTAATGACCAGAGCAACTCTCCCCTCACCCTCGCTACGCTCCATCCTCTCCCCTACAACTCCCCTCTCCCTCTACAGATCCCCTATAATTCCCCTCTCCCTCTGGGAGAGGGTTAGGGTGAGGGCTAAGGGCAAAAGGCAGAAGCTAAGGGCTAAGGACAAAGGTGAAGGTAATGACCAGAGCAACTCTCCCCTCACCCTCGCT
>JAGXRV010000005.1 GCA_018335695.1 Clostridium sp. | reverse complement strand
TAAACCTACGCCGCACCCTGGTATCCTCCGAGCAAAGCCTGGAAGGTAAGCTCTTTGTCGAGTTTGTGGCATTGATTTACCTGTCTTACATCAAAAAGCAGATGCAGGTGTCGGATTTATTCAAGAAGTACACCATTCAGGGAGTTCTGGACAAGCTGGATGTCATTGAATGTTTTGAATCTCCCGGCCAGCAGCTGCGTGTAGGTGAATTGCTTGAGAAGCAAAAGGAGATCTATCACGCGCTGGGCGTTGAGCCACCTGCCTCGTTATGAGTTGGCGGGAATCCAGGATACATAGCTTGCCCCCTGCCTTAGTTGATTTACCAAACTGTCCTTATTGGGAGTGCAAGACAGCTACCGAGATTATACCATAAAACTTGAAAATAAATTAAGACAAATTATTCATATAAAGATAAAAACGGCCAGAAGAGCCAAAACAAAGAGCCGCCCTAATTATGGACGGCTCAATAAGGTAGACCTCCATGCTCCTCTTCGAACTCCTCGACCCATTCGGCAAGTTTGCGTTGTAATAAAGCCTTATCAGGGAGATACAGACTGTACGCAGAGGCATAAATATTACTGTCTTCCGGCAATGTTAATTCAACAATGTTGTCGTTTTTTTCTTTGCAAAGAAGAATACCGACTGTGGGCGTTTCCTTATCCGTTTTTACGAAACGGTCAAAGTAATTAACGTACATTTGCATTTGTCCCAAATCCTGATGTTTCAATTTTCCGGTCTTCAGGTCAACCAGGACATAGCATTGTAGCAGACGGTTGTAAAAGACCAAGTCCACAATAAAGTGGTCTTCATCAAATGTAAACCGTTTTTGCCGTGCCTCAAACAGAAAGCCTTTACCCAGTTCTAAAAGAAAATGTGATAGCTTGTTTATGATTGCCGACTCCAAATCAGTCTCCGAATACTCGGCTTTCTCGTCAATACCGAGAAACTCAAGCACAAGCGGATTCTTCAACACATCACGGGGTTTTTCGATGGTTTGTCCCTCATTGGCAAGCCGCAAAACCTTATCTTTGTCGCGAGAAAGACCGAGCCGCTCATACAGGCTGCTTCCGTATTGTCTCTGTAACTGGCGGCAAGTCCATTGCTGGCGTGCCGCCTCGATTTCATAAAATCGACGTTCATGTTCGTTTTCAATTCGCATTAAAATCAAGTAATGCGACCAACCGAGCGTGAACGGATAAGATTCACCAAACAATATTTGTTGTTTTTGCGGTTTCTCAAAAAGGCAGACAGTGACTGCCCTTTTTGAGATTCAGCAAACAATGTTTGCTGAATTGACGGCGCGTAAACCTGGTAAAATTTTCTTGCGTTTCTAAGCGTTGATTCCGAGAAGCCTTTACCGATACGTTCGCTTAAGAAAGCCGACAAACCCATAAGCAGCCCTTTGCCGTATTCAGCACGGGCTTTGCCTCCCTGTTCTTCCTCAACTATCATTCTCCCGATCTCAAAGTATGTTACACACATTGTCAGGTCAGCGGTACGACCGACGAATGCCCGCGCCTGTTCAATTATCCGGGCCACATTTTCAAAAAACGCCGATGCGTTGGGTTTATTCATCATTTCCATCATATCACCCTCACATTCATATTCGGCGCAAGCAGCTTGACAATTTCTTCAACATTAATTTTTTCGAGCGAGTTGGTAAAGCTGCTGTCCTGGAACACAGCGCGCAGAGGCTGGCGCTTGGCAATTTCCTTAACCACCACGTCGCTGATTTGTTCATCAAAACAAACAATGATGTCACCGCCGTTGTAGGCATGGACGGTGAAGCCGTCTATCTTTTCATGCGTGTGGGGCATGGAAAGTGGCAGACACCAGTCCAACAGACAGGCATAGAACAAATCCCTGTCATTGCGGTCATCCTTGATATTATCCTACCGGCAAGCAAGTCCTGCGTGTATTCGCCTGCGGCATAATAAACGTCTTTCATGTTTGTATCGTCCAACTTGATAACACGGAAGCCGGTATCGAGGTTCTGCGCAGTCAGACCAGCTTCTGCTTTTATTTTTTCCCCGGCGCAGCGGATGCGTTCCTTACCAAGCTCAGAAAGCAATAACGGCATTTCCTGACTAACGCAGCCAGTTCTTCAGTAGCGTCCTCGTTCATGCCGTCGTTATTCCACCATGATTAGGCTTTTAGTTTCGTAGTGCCTCTATCTTTTAAAAATACCTTCTGAACAGGCCTGGCCGCACCACTCTTGCCAAAGATAATCCGTCCATCTGCTATGCGCTTTAAAACTTCTTGTTCATTAAACACCTAATATCTTCCTTGCGGTGGATTGCCTATTTGTCAGGTTTGTAATGGCGAAATGAGGCCCTTTATGATTAGCTGACAAGTCCATTATGTTACAAGAACCACAAGAAATCTTCCTTAGTTGCGCCACTTCACCATCATCAATACTGATAAAAATAACCCCATCATTCCGCAGTAAATTCCTCGCCAGCACAAGCCTCGGGCACATCAACTGCACCAATCAGAGTGGAAACGACCGTTAGTTTCCGTGTTCTTGAACAGACGGTCGCCTTTGTCCCGTGTGAAGTCATCATGGCAAACAAAATCGTTGCCAGTATTATATGACGGATCTATATAAATCATCTTAACTTTGCCCATATAACTCTCTTGCAGCAGCTTAAGCACGTCAAGATTATCGCCTTCTATAATAAAGGTTTTCGGTGGCATCCCAGTTTTACTGCCGCTACTGCAATAAGAGTTACCGGTGCTGTCTGCTCCTGTTGGTGTGGTGTCATCTTCAACAACGGGGCGCAGGGTTTTTCGGATAGGACGACCCGCTTCGGCAATGGCTGCTTTTTTGCCCACCCACGTAAATTCATAAGCTTCATCGCTATACACCTCATCGCCTAACAGAGAACGGAGCAGGTCGAAGTTCACTTTCCCTTCGGCAACTGCACCGGGGAAAAGCTCCGCTATTTTCGCCACGCTATCTGTGATTAGGCTCGGTGTTTCAAATTTAGGCTTGTTCATCCTTAGGATCCTCCTCTTGTTCTTCTTCATGGTCAATGCCCATCATCATATCATAATGAGCAATATGGTCACATTGTTTAAATATTTCTTTGAATATTTGCAAGTATCTTTCGACAGTAGCTGCATCCGGCATTGAATAATACTCATCGCTGAGTATGCCGCCACTATGTGACCCATCATTAACCCAAGAGCATAAATCTTTGCACTTAATTTTGTCATCGCCGTTAAAATTAGTGTACAGACTGTTGAGCGGGATACCACCTAACAGTTTAAAATAGTTTTCAAGGATACGCCGCAAGGTATTTTGTATAGTCGCATTATTTCGTTGCTCCGGCTTTGCCCGAACTTCCTCCCAAAGCAACTCATAAGAGGTCTTTATCGGGTTTGTTGCTTTTCGTTCGACGAATGAATCATAGCCTCGTTTCTTTATAAGCCAAAATGATTCATCTCTCAATGGGTTGTCTTTACTCCGGTTTGAGTTATAGGTCACTTCTTTGTGAAAATATACGTTATGCGTTAGAATAAATATTTGCTTAATCGTTCCTATGTTCTGACGTATATCTTCATATAATTCTCGAACCAAGCTGCTTACGACAAATAAAACATCGCTATCAAGACTCGAAACAGGATCATCGAACACTACAACTTTATCAGCGGTCATGCCGCTTTCAGCCTGGCTACCCCTGAGTAAATAGTAGAAATATAGGAATGTAACGAAGTTCCTTTCACCTTCGCTCAATGTATCCTGAGCATCTGAGCCGTTTGCTCTGACCAGTTTATATGTTCTATCATCGTTGCCTTTTGCCAATTTAAAGCTTGTAAAACCAAATGAGGCGAGTAAATTGTTGATCCCATCAATCGTTGGCTGAATGCTTACATTTTGTTTTTCCAATTCGCGGAGTGCTGCTTCTAGTGTTTGCTCGTTTTCATTCTTTGTCCGCAACTGTTCTTCTAAGTTTTTTTTAGCTGCAGAAAGATTATTTTTCTGTTTGGTATAGTCAGAAATAGCGTCCTTTAATTCCTCGATGATAAGTCGCCATATTTGCGCTGTTAGCACATTTTTTTCACTGGCAAGATTATGTACAATTGCATTGTGAGAATCAATCTTTACATTTGCCTCGCTAATCAAAGCGATAATCTCATCAAAAACATTTTTGAGCGAGTCGAGTTCA
Source organism: Clostridium sp. (assembly GCA_018335695.1). Lineage (GTDB taxonomy): Bacteria > Bacillota > Dethiobacteria > Dethiobacterales > Dethiobacteraceae > GPS1B09. The sequence goes on along the minus strand of JAGXRV010000005.1, from coordinate 10,769 downwards.
ATGATTTGGCTTAACTCTTTCTTTTTCTGGTCGAGACGCTGAATATTGACAGATATTTTTGAATCAAGTAGCTTCTTTTCATTTTCGAGTTTTTCATTGTTAACAAACTCAGAATTCAAATTGATAATCACCTGTACTTGCTGTTGAACTCGCTCACTTTCAGTAACGTAATCCGTTATAAGAGTATTTATCGCTAAAGTATCCTGCTCAAAGGCTTCATCAAAATATTCATTCAGACTTTTTGCAAAATCCTCATCGGTTTTCTGCTGGCAGAAAGGGCATATACCACTATTAGCCTCAAAATATGTAAGGCCTTGACGTACCCAATCGCTATTCCCCAATTTTTTTATAATAGCCGCAATATTGACGTCTTCCTTGCCGATAACTCTCTTCCCGAGAATCGGTGCTTTTTCAAGGGAAAGCAATTTTACAGGCTGAATTGCCTGTATGCTTTGGGCTTGCGTCAAATTATCGGAATACACGGTGGCAGCTCTTGTTTCAATTTCTTCAACAGTTCGCAAATCAGCTTTGTTTGACGCAGATTCATTTAAAACTTTTTCTTTGAAGTCTTTCTTGCTGCCCATATAGCCCCGCAGTCCACCGGCTAATTTCCCCTCATGCTTTTGTTTGGCAGACCAAAATCGCTCTGCATAAGTGGTTTCGAGTTGGGCTAATTCATTTAATATACCATTATTGCCATTATCGCCCTGAAGTGTATAAGTTAAAGTTTTTATCTCACCATTAATCTTGTCAATTTCAGCTTTAGCAGTCGCAATCTTCTCCTTAGTGTCGACTTCTTGCTTACCTAACGTAAATACACACGGTATCTTTTGATCGAAATTCCGTTGAACAAAATCACGATTATAGACTCGTGTTTCCATCACAAGGCCATTTTCCCATACGATGTTACATTCCGGGAACTGAGAGCAATCCGCAATGACTTTGCTTATGGTTGTTTTGCCTGTGCCATTAGAACCGAAAAAGTAGTTAAACCTTTTCAGATCACTAATCGGTGTCGCTATTTTCCCAAATGTAGCGGCGTTACAGATATCAATTTTCGTTATCATAGATTTTGTTTCACCCCTCCAATTCCTATCGCAGCAGTTTCAACTGATAAAGGCTTGCTATTTCGCCATGTTCTCGGCGATAATACTAAGTGTTTCAGATTCCATTTTATCAGAGTTACTCATTAAGGGGTGTACCCTAAGCATATTTTTATCTGGTATTCTTACTGTGGCTGGAACAAGTATGGAAAAATATCTAATACCAGTAATAACCAAACGAAGACAGACTTATCTCGTCCAAATTAAAATAAGTAAATCCCCGAACTTGTAATATCGGTCAACAACATTCCCGCTGTTATCATCGGCAATTGCATCAATCGCACTTTGAATCCGGTCGGCATTATTATTTATTGAATATACCCACTCTTCACAAATGAAAATTCGTGGGGTTTTTCATTCTCCTCGCAGCCTTTGAGCTGACTGTTTAGTTCGACTTGCCTATTGAACTGCTTTTCTCCCCGCACCTTTTTCTCTAATACAGCGATTTCCCTTTGCAACTTTTGCCGCCGCTTATCAAGGGCGACTGCATCTTTTATATCTCCTCCAAGCGTACCCTCCAGACTTTCCTTGGCAATCTGACGGATAAAGCCTTCATACACGGCATCCATATTGAGCCCGTACAGTCAGAAATAATTCGTTTGCGCTCAGCCATTCGGTGTTATAATACGTTCCCGCTTTGAAAGCTTTTGCGCTGCTTTGACTCTGCTCCTTGTAGCCAATCCACGCCAGCACCTACTCCACATACATGAATAAAAAGAGAATATGGCAGGGAACCTCTCGGTCTAACAGCTACAAAACCCGCTTATCAAGGCTGTTCTAGTACTCTGTTAACTCTTAAACTGTGGATACAGCCTTCTTAATTTTATTCTTGCCTCATCGGTAGTAAACTGCCAGTCGACACCTTTTTGTTCTTTATTGCGTGATGCTTCCCATTCTCGCAGTTCCAGACTCAACTCCATAAGGGACGGAATTCGCCGACTCAAACATTGGCTAGTCATTGCACCTAACTCGATTTCAGCAATGTTGAGCCAACTGCCATGTTTAGGCGTGTAATGGATTTCTAACCGTTTGGCTAGCCTGCGGGCTGTTTCTGGGTCGAAAGCTTCATAAAGCGATGCAATAGTATGGGTATTCAGATTATCCATTACCAGTCTGATTTTTAGAGCGTTCGGGTAGTGAACTTCCAGCAGTTCCCGTACTTCATTGGCCCAGTCGATGCGAGTTCGTCGTTCGTGTACTGAAACGTGCCTCCAGCCTGCTAACGGCTCTGTAAAAAGGAAGATACTACAAGTGCCATTTCTCTTATATTCACTATCCCGCCGTGCTGGTTTTCCAGGTTTCATAGGAATAGGTTTTCTGGCTTCATCCAAAAGTTGATAGGGCTTTTCATCCATGCAGATGACAGGAATATCTTCATCAAAGGGTTGATGATACAAATCCAAGACATCTTCCATACACGCCACAAAAGCAGCGTTTTTATCGGGAGGTATGCACCAGCACTTACGAAGGTGGGGTTTTAACTCGTTTTTTTAAAAGGTTGCCGACAGCTACGTGTGAAATACTGTCAATATACTCAAGTTCAACGGCCTTATCCGCTAACAATCGAAGCGTCCATTTGGACCTTCCAGAAGGTGGAGCACTGCAGCTGAGAGCGATTATTTTTGCTTCCACTTCTCCAGTAATCTTGGGTTCAACGGGAGGCGTCTCTCTCTTTTTCCTTGAGAGGACTACGTCAATACCTCCTTCGGAATACTCTTTTCTGATAGTGTGAACGGTCTGTTGGTGGACATTAAACATCTCTGCAATTTCAGCTTCAGTCTTTTTACTATTGGGGCTATTTTCATCGGCAGCCAGCAATACATTAGCTCTCATAATGGTTCTGGCAGAAGCAGTGCCTTTGGAAATAATGCCAAGCAAAGCAGTTCGTTCCTTTTTTGAAAGACAGACACGATATTTAACCTTCGGCATGGTATACACCCCCTATTCTTAAGGATGAGTATACCATAAAATTGAATTATATTATAGATTTAGTGTTAACAAAGTACTAGTTCAGGCATATCTCTATAACTTCAATCTCTGAAACAGTGTCTCCGGCGGCAATATTAACGGTACTGGGAAACATCTTGTTCCGCCAGCAAATGACGTTAATCTGTTCCACAAAAATCCGTTTATGCTCCGCACTAACAGACAGGTTCTCATAAAACTTCTGCTTCGAAATACGCCGAGTAAATACTTGAGAAAAAGGTGATTGCACACCTCTTCGCTGTTGTTTGCAATGTACATTCGGGTGGAGCCTGTTTTGTTTGTCGATGTTGACACCGCCATTAATGTTTTTAACACAAAAATGACGCCGGGAGGCGTATCGTCCTCAGTCTGAACTACGGCGTGGAGGCCTAATGGAGTCTTGTCCAAATCACCGTTATTTTTGATGTAGTCCAGCAGGTCAAGGCAGAATTCGTTCAACCCTAACTCCATGATGACTGGCCAAAAGTTTTGTACTATTGTCAAATATCTCCATACTCCGCTTCTTTTGTAATTACACGTTATCTTGTTTCGTGTCGGGTTGAGCATTTGGTACAAGCTCCATAATATCGCCAATGTCAACCTCGAGAATAGTACATACTTTAATTAGGACATCCATGCTAACATTTTCGTGATTTGACAGTTTGGCAATCGTGGCCGAGCTCAATCCTGCCGCCAGTTGCAAATCTTTCTTTTTCATATCTCTGTCGATGAGGAGCTTCCATAGTTTTTTATAACTTACTTTCATATGCGCCACCTGTTTTATAAGTTTCAACTTATTATACCAAAATCCGCTTGTGTTTCACAAGTTATTTTACGCATTTGTAAAGTTTTAGTCCATAATCGCACGGAAATTTGCTGCAGCTGCATTTACACCATAAGCTTCGGTGGCATTGGACTTTATTTTGTTGTGCAAACTCGTTCGGCTTACAAATTTATATGCAGTTCCTTTTCGTCAGACCGGGAGTTTGCCTCCAGCTTCTTTCAGATTCCACGTCACGATGGACACCCTTGCCTTTAGCTAACGGTTGCGGCTAACAACCCCCGTAACGAACTTTCACCGTAAAGGTCGCGTGCAAAACAAAGAGCCGCCCTAATTATGGACGGCTCTTTGTTTTAGTTGCTTGCTACCTTGCGGTTAGGGGAAATCAACGTGTGATTAATTCGTTCCAGTTCTACGAGCGCGCGGCCGGTACCAAGAGCCACACTCCCAATCGGATCTTGAGCCAGATAAACATTAACACCTGTTTCCCGGATAAGCAGCTTACCAAGACCGTCTAACAGTGCGCCGCCACCGGTCAGCACAATCCCACGTTCAATAATATCGCCTGCCAACTCGGGCGGTGTTTTTTCCAAGACACTGCGAACAGACGCAACAACCGCGTCAAGCGGCTCATGAATGGCTTCCAAAACATGCTCTGTGCGGACCAAAAAAGAACGGGGCAGGCCGGAAAGCAAGTCACGACCACGGATTTCTGTTTCCAAAGAACGACTCCCGGCAAAAGCAGTCCCTACTTCAACTTTAAGCGCTTCTGCCGTGCGCTCGCCAATTAGCAGATTAAACTCCTTACGGATAAAACGTGCAATAGCCTCATCAAACTTATCACCGCCCACACGGACTGATTCCGTCACGACAATCTCACCTAGGGAGATAACAGCCACATCGGTGGTGCCGCCGCCAATATCAACCACCATATGGCCGGTGGGCTGAAAAATATCAAGACCGGCGCCTAAGGCAGCCGCGCGGGGCTCTTCAATTAAGAAAGCATCTCGAACGCCTGCGCGCATTACCGCTTCCACCACTGCTTTTTGCTCCACGCTGGTAGTCGCGGCAGGAATACAAACGATGACCCTCGGGCGAATCAGTCTGCGCTTATCACAGACTTTGCCTATGAAATGGCGAAGCATCACTTCAGTTATTTCAAAATCAGCAATAACTCCCTCGCGTAAAGGGCGTGTCGCAATAATATTGCCCGGGGTGCGACCCAGCATCTTCTGTGCCGCTTCGCCCACTGCCAAAACTTGACGAGTGTTTTGCTCAATTGCCACCACAGAAGGCTCGTGGAGAACGATGCCTTTGCCTCGCAGGTGAACGAGTACGGTGGCTGTTCCCAGGTCTATACCCATGTCGGTTCCGAGATTGATGGCAAACACCCCTTTTCAGCTTGTCTCACCAAAAGACTTCCTCGTCTTTAGATTTGATTCGGCAGTTGAACGTTTTTTCCTTTTTGATTTCCATATTTTTTCTCAATCACCCAAATATTTCTGGCGGGTTGCCTCACCGCCGCGCAAATGACGCTCCGCTTTGTTTTTCTCCAAAACGACTTTAATTTCTCGAAAGATAAAGCGGTTAATATATGGTAGTCTTTCTGTTATATCTTTATGGACTGTCGATTTGGATACGCCGAAAATCTTGGCCACTTGCCTGACTGTAGACCCTGTTTCAAGAATATAATTACTTATCTCCAGGACGCGCTGCTCGATATAGTCCTGCACTAAGCCGCCCCCTTTATGCATTTTGTAAACAATATATGTGCCGGGGGGGCAATTATGACACAATCCCAGTTAAGCAATAATTGTCAGCGTAACGGCAAAATCAGGGCAAGTAATAGTCCAACAGGTATTTAGTGAAGCGAGCGATAAGCTCATCGTTTCGCTCAGCAGAAATACGTGTTCCATCTCTTGTTTTAATCATCACTGACAAAGCCAGCGGCTTCCGGTGAGGAAAATAGATCAGTGCCATATCTGCTATTCGGTTAGATGTATCACCGATTTTATTAGCCACCATTAATTCAGGAGGCGCATATTTACCGATTCTATGTTTCTTTGCGTTACGATGCAATAAAACCGCTTTGCGATACAACTCACCGTCAATAAGCTCTCTATTTTCCAACAATACGAGCAATGCCGTCAAATCATTCATAGTGGAAAGAATTGACGCTGGTGAGCCACGCTCAAACATCAGTCGGGCAACATTGGTCTCTTTTAAACCGTATGCTTGCGCCCGCCGGTTGATCAACTCCTTACCTAACAGGCGGATGATAATATTCGTGGCCACGTTATCACTCTCCGAGATCATCAGCGAGAGAAGCTCCCAGTGCGCATACTCGATCCCCGTTGGCTGGAAACGCAAAAAACCCGTTCCTTTAACCCGGTTTCCGGCAGCATAATGGTCCTGCTGCTCTAAAATATGGAGATTGTCCAAAGATTGTCTCCCCTGGTTAACTTCATCGAGAAAGACTAAAAGGATTAGCGTTTTAATAAGGCTGGCCGGAAAGACGCGCACATCTCCATTATGACTAAAAGTCTCCCCGGTTTCAAAATCATATAGACTAAACAAAAACATTTCATTACTCGACAGCTGCTCCAACGCCCAAGATTGGGCAGCAGCAGGCTTCATTCCTTTATTATTTCTTTCGCTTTCAAGAGAAGCAGCTTCAGGAAGGACAAGCTCAAACTGCTCTGCTGAGACAACTTTTCCCTGCGCAGCTTTCTTTGCCGAGGGAAATAGCCAATCGAACCAGAAAGAGTATGCGGCTAGCATCGTCATAATCAAAAGCAGCACAAGCGCCATTTGCTTATTCTGAGCATTCAAATCCCTTCCGCCCTCTCCCTCAATTTTGTATTTCCCCCGTTATTTTCCTGTTATGCCCCCTTTTTCCTGCCTGACCATATAAAAAAGACGCTTCGCACTTTCTCTCAGCCGACGCGTCTTATCCGTTGGCAGGGCGGGTTTCAAACCCGCCCCTACGGAACAATAATAATTTCCTGTTACAAAAATTCCCCTCCCCTGGAGGGGTGCCCGCAGGGCGGGGTGGTCGCGTGGACAAGTGGGACAAATCACCTGTCCCCCTGTCCCAAAAATTGCAGCGGATCAAGAGCTTGTCCGTCCCTATAGACTGAAAAATGAAGAAAAGCTCCCGTGGAAGCGGCAAGCCTGGCGCTCTCACCTACAACCCCCAAGAGATCACCGCTTTTTACTTCGTCGCCCACAGAGACATAGGGCTCTTCTTGCAAGTTGGCATATTGAGAAAGGTAGCCGCCACCATGGCTGATTTGCAGCAGCCAGCCAAGTCGGGGGTCCTTTGCGACCTGTTCCACCATACCGGGCCAAGCAGCTTGAACTGCGGCGCCTGCAGCCGCTTGGATGTTTATCCCCACATTGAGTCTCAACTGGTTGCCAATCCGATATACTTGTTGATGGGCAAAAATGACCGGACCTTCCAGAGGCCAGCGCATGTCTTCTTGTGGCATAGCGTGCGCTGCCTGAGCCTCCTCATTCGGCAACAAGCCTTGCCCCAGTCCGTCCTCTCGGGGATCAAATGGCCTCTCCGGCATAATTGCCGGTTGTTCTTCTCTGCCTGCGCCGACTTCGCCAGGTATATACTGCGTGATTTCCAGCCGATTCCCAGCCGGGCCGCGCCAAATGACTAGCGCAATTAAAAAGGCGACCCCCAGCAAATAAGCGATAAACAGGCTGGTCTTTTTACCTGGACGTATTCTCTTCAGCGGGGCGAGAGATGTAAAGACTTTCTTCATTTGGACATCACCTCTTAATCAAGAATTATGTCCAAATTTTTCCTGCCTATACATTAGCGCCGCAGAGATTCGACACTTACATCTGTATAGTAGAAATTAATAATTTCTCTGAACGTTTTGCCTGCACGAGCCATACCATCGGCGCCGTATTGGCAAAGACCGACTCCATGGCCGTGGCCTCTGACGGTAAAAACAACCTGCTCGCCTTCGACGCGCCAAGTAAAGTTGGTGGACGGAAGCTGCAGGGCGCCGCGAAAGTCGCGGCCGGAAACGTTTTCCCCCGCCACGGAAAGCTGACTCACCCGTCCGGTGCTGCTGCGGACAGCCGGCCCAAGCAGAGGTCGTCCCGCAGAGGAAACAGGGATGGCTTGCACATAGGGCAGAATTTGTCTGGCAAATTGCGCTCCGGTGTAAGCGTGCTCAGTCTGTGACCAACGTGTGTTATCGCAGTAGGGACAAGGCTTGCCACGCAGATAAGACCTGGCGGAAAGCCAAACATCCTCGCTGTTTTCAGTATGTCCGCCGCAGTTGGAATGAAAGACTGCATCAATAGTCTGACCGTTGTGCAACACAACCTTGCCGGCGGTTTGAGCTACTGCTCGTCGCAGTTTAGCAAGATGCTGCCCGGCGTCGGCCGCAGGCCACTTGGCCAGTGATTGTGCTTCGCTTTCCCAGGCTTGGCAGAAGGCAGGGTCGGTACAGATGTCGGCACCTGGATTACGGGAACAACCCTTGCCGCCAAAAGAGCGCATTTTATTAACAGTGTAGGTGCGGGCAACGACAGCTTGTGCTTTTAATGCTTCAAGGCCAAAAGAGGCGGGCATTTCGGCTGCTACTACGCCTACAAGATATTCTTCAAGCTCCATTTCCACCAGTTGCCCACTAAGATGATTAGATACAAGAAGCGTAATCTTTCCGGCAGGTGAGGGAATTGGTGTCCGTTTTACCGCCTGCGGCCGCTCATTTGTCGGGTGGCGGCAACTACGGGCAAGCAACACGGGCAAAACGATAATAATGAGCAAAACTACCAGCAATGACAGTGGGAAAATTCTGCTCATCAAAAAACCCCCTCAGGCAGGATAGAAATAGCTATGCAGACAGTTCAGTACTTAGAACCTCTGCCCTGAAAATAGCCACCTCAATCCCTCTGGGAGAGGGCTAGGGTGAGAGCCAAATCCACTCTCCCTCTGTTACAGTTCCCCTCTCCCTCTGTTACAGTTCCCCTCTCCCTCTGTTACAGTTCCCCTCTCCCTCTGTTACAGTTCCCCTCTCCCTCTGTTACAGTTCCCCTCTCCCTCCGGGAGAGGGCTAGGGTGAGGGCCAAATCCCCTCTCCCTCTGGGAGAGGGCTAGGGTGAGGGGGTGTTAGAGATCGTCAACTGCCTTGCGCAGCGACAGACGTTTAATATCTGCGCCCAAAGAAGCAAGTTTCTCGGTAAATTGCCAATACCCCCTGTCAAGATAGTGAACTTGACTTACTTGGCTTCTACCCTTAGCCGCCAGTCCGGCCAGAATCAGCGCAGCGCCGGCGCGCAGGTCGGTCGCTTTCAGCAGTGCTCCGCAAAGATTTTTCCGCCCGGTTACTACAGCACAGTGTGACTCAATCTTAATCTGCGCGCCCATGCGACGCAGCTCATCAACATGCTTAAAGCGATTTTCAAAAACTGTTTCAGTGATAAACGATGTGCCGTTAGCCAAGGTCAAAAGCGCCATCATCGGTGACTGCAAATCGGTAGGAAAGCCCGGGTAAGGAAGGGTTTTCAAATTTACGGCGCAAATGGGGCTGTTGCGACTTACGTGGAGCTTCGTGTCCTCCACCAATACATGACAACCTGTCTCCCTGAGTTTAGCAATAAGCGGTGTAAGATGAGTGGGAATAACATTTTCTATAGTAACGGAACCGGCAGTGATAGCTGCTGCCACCATCATGGTACCTGCTTCGATTCGATCGGGAATGATGCTGTATTCACAGCCGTAAAGCTTGGGGACACCGTAAATACGTACAGTTTCAGTCCCGGCGCCGACTACTCGACCCCCCATGCTATTAATAAAACGTGCCAAATCCACTACTTCCGGCTCCTCGGCTGCATTTTCGATTACTGTAACGCCCCGTGCAAGCGCAGCCGCCATTATAATCGTTTCAGTGGCACCCACACTGGGGAAGTCTAAATAAACAGTCTGCCCCTGCAGCTTGTTTGCTGTAGTTTCAATAAAACCCTGACCAATCAACACTTCTGCCCCAAGCGCCTTTAAACCTTTTAAATGCAAGTCGATGGGACGGATACCGATAGCACAGCCACCGGGGAGATGAACACGTGCCCGGCCGGTTCTTGCAAGCAATGGAGCGATAACGAGAAAGGATGCTCGCATCTGACGGACAAGATCCGCCGGGGCTTCATTCATCTTAAGCTGACCAGCAGTGATAGACAGCTTCTTGTTATGTGCGCAAAACTTGCTCTGGACTCCTAAGGCGCCTAATACTTTACACATTGTTTGCACATCTTCTAAAGGAGGAATCTCATAGAGAACAACTTGTTCTTCACAGAGGAGCGCTGCGGCCATAATCGGCAGGCAAGCATTTTTTGCGCCCTCCACTCTAACCTGCCCCACCAAGCGATTGCCGCCTTCCATGGTTATGATTTCAGCCACATGTTTCCGACCTCCTTTACATAAAAAAGACGCTTTGTGTTTTCTATCAACTGACGCGTCTTTTTTATTCCGCTAGGGGCTGCCGCCCCTTCGGCGGGCCTGCCGGCCCTGAGCACCCCGCAAGAGTAAGGGGCGCGCCCCTTACAAACCCCAACGCATAGGATCGTAGCTTCCCTAAACGATTAATTTCCTGGTATGGTAAAATGCCTCCAAAAAGAGGAATTCCCCAGCGTCTTGTGTAAATTCGGAAGTACCTAGCAGGGTCTTCTGAATGTCACCACCCCCGAAAGGAGGCCAAGTCGCATGGGGAATGCTAAAAAGCATATCCGAGGATCAAAGGGAAGCCAGTTAAGCAGCCAGCTCCGCGGTATCCCGTTTGAGCAGATTCTAGTCGTCGCTATCGACGCCAGCAAGTATCTGCCAAAAGCCCTCGTATGCAACTATTTCGGTGAAATCCTGGAAGATTCCTTTTTTTTCACTGTTAACTCTGACGGTT
>JAGXRV010000004.1 GCA_018335695.1 Clostridium sp. | reverse complement strand
AAAAGACCAACTGAAAGATAATTTGAAAGACTGATATTGCCGAGAAACCAAAAGCCTTCTTGATCCCAGCATTCCGTAGATGTTGATTGACCTTCAAGTTCGAAAAACTTCTGGAGAAACATTGCTGTTCGTTCTTTTCATGCAGGGAGTTGTGTAGTATCATAGGGATAGACACACCTTTCTGTTTGGATGGTAAGTTTCGTCACTTCCATTTTATCAAACGGAGAGGTGTTTTTGTTGTCTATAATGATATATTTTTGAAGAAAAACCTAGTATTTGCAGGCATCAGAGCCTATTTTTAAGCTGCGAAAGTTGAGTAAATAATTAAACGAATTGGAGCCGAGATTGTATAATCACGATGAGCAAGTGCATTTACAAGTACTTCTCTTAGAGCTTCGACAGGAAACTCCGGTTTAGCTTCAGGCTGTAACTCTTCGATACTATGCGGAGAAAAAAGGTGAATTTTTAGAAATCGCATAGCATCTTCAAGCATACTTTTCATATTACCATCTATCTTTTTTTGATCTTGAGGCTCTACAGAAATATCGTTGCCCGGTATCCGCAAGACGGAAATATAAGCATAAGGCAACCACATTTGGGGATTCTTACTAAGGAAAAGGCTGCCTGTAATTGTAGGCAACATACTTCCTGAGCGTTCTGTAATAAGTCTCCAATTCATTAATAATCTTTCTTGAGTAATTGTTGATGTATCAATGCCTTGATCACTAGCCGTATTAAACAAATCCTCGATCAATCTTTCCTCTAAATCGGCATACGAACTCCTAAAAAGAGGAGTTTCGTCATAGTAAAGGCTTTCTGTCGCCTGAAAAAGACGTAAAAGTTCTTCACGTGAAGCTTGTCTTCTTCCTGAGGATGTACGAATATAATATACTCCTTTATTCGTACGGTAAGGTCGCTGCTCACCTTTAGAAATACTAATTACTATCACAGCTTTATTACTTGGAGTTAGAAAACGTTCTTGAATGACAGTCACTGGCGGTTCACAGTTATTATTGGCAACATTATCTATTTTTTGACTGACTCGATCCGTATCTTCATTTATACCAGTTATTTCACCATAATTATTCACGCCAAGTAGAATCAAGCCGCCGTCTGTGTTGGCAAATGCAACAATCCCGGCCGCTAAGTCATCATTATGTAGTGGCCATTCTTTAAATTCTGTGTGGAGATTTTCTCCATTTTTTATCCTATTTATAAGTTCACTAAAATCCATCTAATGCACCTCCGATTACTTGTTAAGAACCCAGCCGTATTTGGCTGCACGCCTACGAAATGCGTCTTCGCCGCCCTCCATAATAGTTTTTATAGCTTCTCGAATCGACTGCATATCTATTGACCCTAATCCGGGAGTTAAAGCCTTGTCTTCCATTGCATCTAAAGAAACAACCAATTCTGCATCACCAAGTACAGGCAGGTTAGGGTTGTGCGTAGCTGTAATGATTTGCCTCAAGCCTTTCTGATTGCGTAGTAGTTTAACAATATCATCATATATAAAACGATTATCAAGGTCATCTTCAGGTTGGTCTATAATTACAATGCGATCATCCAGGCTTAGGATAATTAGTAGCATTGCAGTAGCTCTTTGACCATCCGACAGTTTTTCCAGTGGAAGCTCTCTGTTATCCAATTGTAAGTATACTTTTACCTGATCTGTTGGTGTTAGTAACTCCAAATCAAATAATTTCTCTGGGTGTTGAACGAACCAGGAGGTAATTTGCTGTGCTCGCGCTTCTGAAATACCTAGAGTCGTTCTGAGCCCGGCGACACCGTCTAGTATTACTTTAGAGAGTTTTAGACCATCCATACCATCCTGTTCGCATATGGCAATAATTGTTCGGCTATCGACCCCTGAACCCTGTAATGCAGCAGTAAGACTTTTACAGAAAGCAGCTTTATTGCCTCTATATTCAATAGCTACTCTAACTCTACCCTTTAGCTTTAACGATAATGCATCTGCTCGTTTTAACCGCAATGAAAAAACCTCATGTCTCAAATTAGAAAGATCTTTAATAAGTTGCTTACGATCATTTTCTTTGCGTTCGAGTTCTAGTTCAATTAATCTATAGTATTCTACCTGGTCCAGCAACTTGGTCTGCTCACGTGTAATTTTTTCCAGATCATCAGGATCTAATGTTTGTGTTCCCAATTCTTGCTTTATTCGTCTAATTTCTTCATCAAACGTTTTTCTTAAATTTAACCATTGCTGCTTCATCTCGTTAATTCGGCTTCGTAGCGAATCTATCTTAGTGATCCCTTGTCCTGATAACGTTTGCAAGTCTTTATCGAGTGATAAAATATCCCCTCCGATTTGCTCTAAGATAGCTTTACCACCACTTTTTGACTGATGCATCCAGTTATACATTCTTTTTAACTCAGTAGAGACATTGTCCGACGTATCATGCCATTGCTGACGGACATTTTCCAAGTTTTTAATCGTTTGCATAAGACGCTCTTCATCCTGTGCCAGAAGTGTTGCCTCTTTTAGTTTATCAACGATTCCCTCTTGACGGAAAAGCTCAATTTCGTGTTCAATTTGTTTTAGCCTTCTTGAGATATCTTCTTTTTCAACAAGCTGCTTTTTTGAAGTCAGCAATGCTTGCGCGTTATTTCGCAGCTTTTCTTCTATTATCTTAAGTTCTTTTAGTTTTTGCCATGCGTTACGACCAATTATTTCATCCAAAAACCGCAGCCGCTCTGACTCATTTCTGGTAATCTCATATATTTCACGCTGTCCAAAGAAAAGAGGATATAAACTTTCATTCCATATATCATTTGGTGACAATCCTATCTCCTGTTCAGTAGAAGATTCGAAAACCGTTGGGTTTTCATTCAAAACCCGCTCTACACGGTAAGATCTGCTAACTGTTGGAGACAGAATCTGCTTAAAGCAGACAATTGCTTTTCCTCCGCTACCCAGCGCATGCTTAACTAAACTATCACGATACTCCGTTGGAGCATATGGACGCAAATTAAGAGTATATCTAATTAATTCCAGCAATGCCGACTTACCGACACCCCTCCCACCAATTATAGTGTTTAATTCAGGACTCAAAGCTATTTTTAAGCCTCCCAAGAAACCACTACCATCTATCTCTAATGAATTCAAATGTGTAAAGTTATAAGTAGGCACATCACCTGCTTGTACACGAATTTGAGGGTCATGCAAAGCCAGATTAATAGCTTCTATATCGGTAAGCACACTTAGTTTTAAATACGTCGCACGCAACTTACCATCCTGTCTCGTTTTAGTGCCAATTTCTTCAATAGCCTTAGGATCGGAAAATTCTACAGAAGCAATCCATTTAGCTGCTTCTTCCGCAAGAATACCGGTTCCGGTAAGCCTCTTTAAGTCAATTTCATATAAGCTCTCTATCCCCTCCGGTCTGACCTCATTTAAAAAACGTGCTGCCTGCATTACCGCGTATGCAGTCAACAAGCCCTTATCCTGGTTTGGATGGGCAACAAACAGCACAGCTCCTCTTTTTTGCAATTCAGCTAGTGCTTCTTCTACGCTCACTTTAGGATCAATATCGCGATGTTCACCTTTAGCATTAATTAGAGGCACATCTGGCTTTTTATCCAAAGAACATATCAAAAGGTTAATATTATCCACATGCATATCTAAAGGGAAAACCGCGAGAATATGAATTCCTCTTTTTCCGTCGTCTATAGATAGTTCCACTCCGGGATATACAATGATACCGTGCTCGACGGCAACTTCCCTTATTCTATTATACCATTCAGCATGAACATAGTTATAATCAGTTATCGCAGCAACTTCAACATTGTTCACTTTTAACTGCCGTACATATAGCTGTACTATCTTTTCTCTATCCCTAACGGAATCCATCCCTGAAGGAAGTCGAAATGTATGTGATCCAGGACTATGTAGGTGAAAATCCACCCTAACCCAACGAGCCCCCATAAAACTCTCTTTTTGCACCATAATCTCACCTCTTTACAAATTAATCTATACTAATCTAACTCTAATTCCACACATGTCCAATTATTTCCTTTTCCTATACTATTCTTTTTAACTTTGAATGTATGGTTAGGTTGTTTTTTGCACGTGTTTTAGATATTTCTGCAATAACTATATCCGAATCTATGTTATAATTTTATTTAGTGTAAAGATGTAATGGAGGGAACTTATGGCACGGAATATTATTTACCAGTCAGGAGCCTGGCATGACTTTCCCGGTGAGATTAACTGTGCGGAATCTGCAGTTGTCGTCATTCCTGAGTATGAGGACAAGCGACATGTTGCCAAAGCTGTGACCTGTATAAAAACGGACTCTATATTTACTATACCTGAACTAATTGCCCGTTTTATCCACAACAACGGCGGACGGCTCGTTTCGCCGCATACGGTTGAATCAATGCTCACCTCAATTATCGCTGAAAGCTTTATTCCCTACTTAAAAATCGAGAATAACCGGCAAAGTTATATCCGGGCGCTGGCCGAATTTATCTGTAATTTCCGCAATTCCTCCCTTGTTGATCTTGATGATGCCATGGCGGATTTCAGAGGGGGCAACCTTTCTGTTAAGGAAAAAGATTTAATTAAAATCTACAGTGAGTATGTACGGCGACTGCCGGACTACGGTTTTGACACAAAGAGCGCACTGTTTGAGTTCCTGCGACAGACCGGTACAGACAATATTCACCGCCACCTTGGCATACAGCAAAACAAGGCCATTATTTTTTTCGGATTTAATTATCTCACACCGCTGGAGGAAGAATTCATCTATACCGTGTGTAAGCACCTGCCAGGGACAAGCTTTTTTTACTGCTTTGATACCGAAGCTGCCGAGCAGTCAATGCGCATCGAGGAGAGAACCGCTGCGCTGCTGGAACGCTTAAAACCATTGGGGATGGCGCAGAAAAGCTTGCCGCCAACGCAGCAGGATTTTTTCACCAGCCTTTCAAGAAAACTCTTTAAGGACGGATCGGCCGCAAGCGGTCAAACAGCAACGTGTGCACCGACAGATGCGCCACAGGGCCAGGTTTCCATCTCACGGGCAAACAGCCGCTTTCAGGAAATCGTTTCCGTGGCGCGTCAAATCAGGCAGCTGGCCAAGGATGACGGCGTGTCTATAAGTGAAATCAGGGTAGTCGCGCCGGCATACGACCTTTACAGTTCAATTATCGGGGAAGTTTTCCCCGATTACGGGCTGCCTTTTTCCCTCGAACAGGGCGTCCCCCTCCTACGCTTCCCGCTGGCGGCACTAATTTTGCATTTAGCAAACCAGGGCGCAAGCTCCAACCCATACCCGCTACGGGAAAAAATCCTTTCCTCACCTTACATCGCTTTCAGTGATAAAATAAGTGCCAAAGCCCTGGCGGCATACCAGGAAACGTGCGGTGTCGAACTGCTCAGCCGCGAGAAGCTGGATCTATGTATTAAGCCCGGCAGTTACCGGCTCGACTACCATTATACCAGAAATCTCCGGCAGGAGGCCTACCGGACTGTAAAACCCGCCCCCGGCGCTCTGCCGCTTGAAGTTGTCAGGCGTTACCAGGACAGTTTTTTACAAACCGCCAATACGGCGGAAAAACAGCTCAGCCACTGCCTGATCCAGTTTTATCTGCTGGCGCGGGCCGAGAAAGCATTGACGGCCTGGCAGGCCAGAATGAGCGGCAGCGAATTCGCCGAAACACTGCGTAATATGCTGCAGCGCTTTCAAGTTGCCGAAAACATTATCTTTTCAGAAGTTGACACCGGTCCAAGGGATCAGGTAATTCTTACAATGATACATCAACTTCTTGACGATATGGTCTCTTCTTTGGCAGCCACAGCAAAATCACCGGCAGATAAGTTAGCCCTAACCGAACTGGCGCGGATTTTTTCACGCCTGCTTGACAAAGCTTCTCTCCGCAGGGAGGAATATGAGGCCGGTGGGAACACCGGAGTATCGGTTCAGCCGGTCGGTCTGGGGCAATATCAAAAGTGGCGCTATACTTTTATCTGCGGCCTCGTGGACGGCGAATTTCCGGCCACAGAGGAGTTTAATTTCCTGCAGCCCAAAAAAGAAGGGTTGGGCCTTGGTCAACCTTATACCAGTGTCGACCATGGCCGCAGCCATTTCTATCACCTGACGCGTGCCACGGGCAACGCGCTTTTCTTGAGCCACCCGCTCTCAGATAACGGCAGGAGGCTGCCGCCATCTCCCTTTGTGCTGGAAATGGCCGGATTACTGCCGAATAAGCTGCAGGACACGGAAAACGCAGCCATAAATCCCTGTCCGAATAAACTGTACAGCCAGCGCGAAAAGCTGCTCTTTATCAGCAAAAACGTTGACTATGACTATGAAAGCGTCAGGCCGCTGCTCAGAGAATTAAAAAATGAAGACCCGGCCTTTTTTGTCAATATCGTGGAAATCCTGCGCTTTGACGGGTTAACACTGAGCACTGCACGTTTCTCCGAGTTTGACGGGCTCTTTGACCATCAGCAGACGCTCACGACTGCATCTTCTGCTCTGCCGACGCTGGCCGATGCAATCAGCAAAATCACCTTTACTCCTATTATCCTTGAGCGTTATGCCGCCTGCCCACTGCGCTTTTTCCTGGATGATATCCTCGGCCTGAAACAGAGGCCGGACTATGACGCTGACACCACGGATACAGGGCGTTTGATCCGCTCCCTCCTCAGGAAATATACGGCTCAGTCCTGCGCAGACAAAGGCGTGCCCGCTGCTGCACCGCTGCTTTTCCGCAAAGCCGTTGCCGAGCACCTTCAGCAGCAGGATCAGGCAGGCACCGATGCCTTTCACGCCCGTTTCATCAACGGGCTCACCGCCGGCCTGGACAGTCAGGAGGCTCGGCCGCGCGGGCTCTTAGCCGCTTTTCTTGAGTATGAAAAGAGCGGTCCTGACTGCTTGACGCCCTACCTGGCCGCACTGACAGGCACGGTCACCATCGGCGGGCTAGATATTTGGGTAGAGGCAGACCGGCTCGATCTGGCCGGAGAAACCGGCAACCTGCTCGCCTATACCTATACCTGCGCCACTACGGGGGAACCGGGCAGAATCCGCAGGGGGCTGCGCTTCGATCTGCCGCTGACCGTGTTGCTCGCAATGAACTACACTGCCGAAAATCAGCTTAACCTGTCTGTGGCCGGCGCCGGGCTCTATCAGGTAAAAACGGCAAAAGCTATCAGGCGCAGCGGCTACTTTGCCACAAGTGAGATCAGGGCGTCACGACAGCTCTATACGTCCCCGCAACTGCCCGTTTTTTCCGGCCAGCGGGAAGGCTTTATGACACAGGAGAAATTTTTGCAAGCCCTGGAAAACTGCCGGCAACACATCCTGCGGCTCTGCTGGCTGATGTGCCAGGGGGTATTTCACCTGCCGCTGTGCTTGTCCGCGGAACAGACTTGCGATAACTGTTCCTTCGGCAGGCTTTGCCGCAAAGACCAGCTTCGCCTGGAAAAAATCAGACGTAATGTCGCCTGTGAAGAATCAAGCCGAGAGAAACTTAATTTTGTCAGGGAAATTTTTGATTAAGAAAAGGAGAGCGTCTTGATGGCAGCCAAATTTTATCCCACCCTTCACCAGCACCTAGCAACCGATTACCAGCGCAATCTGGCCGTAACAGCCGGTGCCGGCACCGGAAAAACCGAGGTGCTGACCCGCAGAATCATCAAAATTATGTCGCAGGAAAAGCTCTTCCTTGATCGCCTGCTGGTACTTACCTTCACCGACAAGGCGGCAATAGAGATGAAGGAGCGTATTTATGCCTCCATTGAACATGAACTGCAAAAAACGGGCGAGACCCATTTTCAAAAGCTCAAGGACACTTTTTTTAACAATTATATCAGCACCTTTCACGCCTTTTGCGCGGCGCTGCTGCGTGAATATCCCATCGAAGCCGGCATCGACCCATATTTCCGCGTCCTCGATGAAACAGAAAAAGTATTCTTTCTGCGGAAAAGCATCAACCGTGCTTTGCGGGAAATGGCCGCCAACCGGCAGCATCAGGATATCCATCTGCTAAGCGGTGAGTTATCGCGGGCAGCAATCGGCAGCGCCATCTTTGAAATAATTCAGAAACGCGAAGATCTGGGCCACTGGCTCGAAAGCTGCAGCGGTCTTAGCCGGCAGGATTACCTGCAGCGGCTGCAGGACTACCGCAGCTGCATCCTGCGTGAGATGGCCTACAAACTGCAGCAAAGCAGGCAACTGGAGCTTTGCCGCCAGATGCTGGCAGAATTAGCTGTGCAAATTCCCCACGACACCTCTGTTCTCAGCCAAAAAAGGGACAACTTGCTGCTGCTTTTGCCGCAGCTTGCTGGCGAACTTGAAGCGGCAGCCCGTCAAAACGTTGACGCTGAAAAAATCACGGAGCTCAAAACGCAAATCCTAAAAAACACTGCCCTCTCCAAGCCTGCCAAAATCTGGGCCGGCGAAGCTTATGAGATATTACGGTCAATTTTTGTTTCTCTGCGCTACCTGCTAAACGCTTTTACCATCGAAGACTTTACCGTCACTGAGAGCCACGAAGAATACGGCCTGACACTGCTGCAGGCGCTGGCCCGTCTTGCCAGCAACTGTCTGGACACTTACCGGCAGGATAAGGCAGCCGGTAACTACCTGGATTTTCAGGATATGCAGCTTGAAGTGCTCGATCTTTTCAACACACAGAAGCACCGCCATATTCTCGATGAGCTGAGGGAACGTTTCTTGTTTATCATGGTCGACGAGTTTCAGGACACCAATGACATCCAGTGGCAAATCATCAGGAAAATTGCCGCCGACCAAACAGAAACAGTCGTCAACCCCAAGCTTTTCATCGTCGGCGATGAAAAGCAGGCCATCTATTCTTTTCGTGGCGGTGACGTCCGGCTTTTTTCCAGGGTCAGACAGGAGCTGATAAAAGCAAACAGGGAAGGCGGCCATCACCTGCTGCCGTTCGACCTGGCCACCGGCCCCAAAGATTATGCGGCCGAATACCGCGAGAAAGCTGGCGATGACAGCTTGGTGCGGGCCGGAGAAATTGTCTTTGCCGATAATTTCCGTTCCGCGGCGGCACCTATC
The DNA here is from genome assembly GCA_018335695.1 of Clostridium sp. Classification (GTDB taxonomy): domain Bacteria; phylum Bacillota; class Dethiobacteria; order Dethiobacterales; family Dethiobacteraceae; genus GPS1B09. Next base: position 4,311 of record JAGXRV010000004.1, on the reverse strand, counting down.
AACTTTTTTAATATATTCTTTCATGACTTGCTGTCGCGGGAAGTTTATGAAGAATACGATGCCCGGCCGCAAAAGCTGGTCTGTTCAGGCAACAGGAGCACGGGCAGTGTGGAACTCCTGCTGGTTGACAGCGGCAGCAATGATGCCTTGCCTGAAACAAGTGACGCCGAAGAACAGCTGGCAACTCCGGCCGCAGCCGACCTTAGCCAGCACTTTAAAGAAGCTTTGCTGATAGCAAACAAAATTAAAGAAGTTTTCCTCGGAGACGGGGAAAAATACCGGCGGGTCAGGGAATGCGCGGCACAGGGCCGCCCTGCTGTGGCCATCCTGCTAAACCGGCGAACGATGCTCAAAACTTACGAAGAAGCCCTGCGCCAACACCGCATTGACTTTACGGTGGTGCGGGGGCGCGGCTTTTTCCAGCGCCAGGAGATTGTTGACCTTGGCAATCTGCTCAGGTTTTTAGTTAACCCGGCGGATGACCTGTCTTTGGTAGCATACCTGCGCTCACCGGCAGGCCACCTCTCTGATCAAGGTATTTTTATGCTGTACGGGCTGCCAGGAGAATCAGGCCTGTTTGCCAGGTTAACAGCTGCCAAAACGAATAAAGCTCCGGCAGAGCAGAGCTTTTCCGAAAGGGACTATCAGGCTGTTATCAACGCCGCCGCCCGGCTGGAAAAGTGGCTCGGTCTGGCCGGCCGTCTGCCGCTGGTAGAATTCGTGCGTCTTATACTGGAGGAAAGCGGTTATTACGTCAGCCTTGGGCGCGGCACCCGTGGTGAGCAGGCGGTGTCAAACGTGGAAAAATTATTAGACAACGCCCGCGCGATGAGCCTGGAAGGCAGCGACCTGACAGACTTCAGTGAATGGCTCAACAACCGTATCGACTTTATTGAAGATGAAGGCGAAGCCGACATTGACATCAGCCTGGGAGGAGCGGTGCAAATTATGACTGTGCACCAGTCCAAAGGACTGGAGTTTCCCATGGTCTTTGTCCCGGACCTCGCAGCCGTCTTTAACCTTGGCGAACGGGAGACGCTGCACGCGAGCCATGTTCCGTATGCCATGACAATCAGCGTCTCAGGCATCAACCGCAGCGAAAGACCGGAAATGGGGATCAACGCGCCAAACCCGGACAACGATTGGGAATCAGAGCCGATCTTGATTAAAAGGATTATTAAAAAGCGTCTGCGCGATAAACTGACGGCCGAGAAAAAAAGGCTTTTTTATGTAGCCGCTACCAGAGCGATGGATCATTTGGTGCTGATCGGCCACACCAACCTTGCCAGCAAAACAATCAGCGATCGCATTAAATTTTCCCCGCTCGATCAGCTAACCAGCTGGATGGATTGGCTAAACCGCATCCTGGGCCTTTCATTGCAGGCAAACAACCCCCACGGCGAAATTATTTACAACAACGAAGCCGGAACGCTAATGCGGATACCCTACCGCAAATTTACCGCCGACCATACCCTCCCCTGCACAGAAGACGACTACAGAACCGAATTCCCGCTGGAGTAACCGCTTACGGGAAAAGGCTATATTGATGTAATGTATGGGTAAGCCGGTCGGGATTAAAATTACCGGGGGAATAGCGCATGGAATACAATAAGCTTTATGAAAAGTATCGGAGACTGTTGGAAGAAAACCAGCGCTTACGGGTAGAGAATAAGCAATGCCCAGTTTCAAGCAGAAAGAGTGCGCAACGTCAAACGGTCAGAGTGCACTCACGCACCGAAATGTTCACATAGCCAAGTCAGAGCACAAAAGAAGTAGGGCATAGCTATCCTTTGACAACAAGATCATTCATCTACCACCCCACCAACTGCTGTAGTAGACAAGGCAAACTTATCTGCTTGGACCTCATCCAGAGCTTTAGGTGATAAGTTGATTCTGAATTTTAAAATATCCTCATATCCCTGTCCTGAAACTTCTCTTTTTAAGAAGTTTGCTAAATCCTCCTGCCTGGGCTGTCCAAAAACCATTCGGTATAATGTTAGGGTCTTTTTTAAGTCCATGATCTGACCTTCTTCTCGGCATAAAGGAATTAAAGGAATATGGCGTTCAATTGTAAAACCGTTTTTGGTTTCGAATATCCAGTAGGGGATTAAATCATTCGCATCAGAATGTCTGTCTTTGACAGCAAGGTCGAAAAGTGTTTTCCAGACATCATTTAATGATACATTAGCAGGTGTTAGACCATAGTGCCGTGCAAGATTCTTTCGGATAACATGGCTCTTGTAGCGGTGGATGCGCCCTTCTCTTTGTTCAAGGTCAACAGGATTTGAAGGGAGATTCCAGTGAAAAATGGCATGACAATACTGATGAAAGTCAAGACCCTCTTGTCCGACGGAGGTTGTGGTTAAAATAAATGGCCGGAACGGGGAGTTAAATGCGGTGCGGACTTGGCCTTCTCTTGTTATTTCGCCATCCTCATTTTTTCCTTCGCCGTAGCGGATAGCATAGCGGCAGCGAATTGAACGCTTTTTGAATGGATCATCTGAGGATAGTTTTATTTCATCAAAATCTAGGGATGTTGTTCTTATTGAAACTGCAGCATGGATCTCGTCAGCGATGGGAATAGCTGCTGCCTGAGAGCCTTTTCCCATAAGGCCTAGTGATTCGTAGAGTATATGAATGTACTCATCGAGAGTAGCCTGAAGGTTCCCTTCCTGACAATATTCCAGTACTCTTTCCCAATATGGTTCTTTTATATCTGAGCCACGTATGAGAGCAATTGTTTCTGGAAGATTGAACAGTGTTCTAAACCCTGTGGCTATAATTGCAGCTGACATCATTACAAACAAATCTTCTGTGGAGTTAGTTTCGAAAACTCGGCTTAAACTTCTTAGAGCAGTAACTGCAGGTGAGGCAATTGCTATTTTAGTTAAAACATTTATTAGATCTTTTGGTGGGCTGCCAAGTTGTAACTGATCTGGATTGTTTATAGCCTCGTAAAAGTGATCCACATGTTCTGCAAATCTGGAGTCTTCGTCCGCTTGAGTTCTACCTTTTATTATGGTTCGCCATAAATAGGGTTCGGCTCCGTATTCATTATCTTTTTGCACTCCATATGTCTGCCATTGGCTTGCCTGATCTTGATAGTAAAACCTTTCTAACAGAGCAAGTGACGCCCAGTACCATCTCTCGTCTTCCTGACTGCTGTTGGAATAAGAAAAAATATTAGCTTGTTCAAGGAGTAATTGGATTTTACAAGATACTGCGACGGACACTTCCTCGATGGTTGGGATTGACCCGAGATGAGATAGGTCTTTTATTATTGATAACAGGTCTACTTTTTTACCTAAAGTTAGGCTGGGGTATAGCAAAGTTAGGACAGGCATTCCGGTATGGCGTCCTTCTTGATTGGAAAATCGCAATAACTGAACATGTTTTTTATTTAGTTCCTTATATGAATAGATCTTTCTTTGGACTGGAACACTCTCATCGTATTTTTTTACCATACGCCTTTCTGTTTCATAACTGCAAATAGCCGAAACAACTTTGGGTACAACTTGCCAGGCAGAGAACACTAAACTCTTGGTAAAGTTTCTCGCTTCTTTGCAAGCATAAATGCCGTTTGTTTGGTAATAAGGCAGCGAAGGCGGAATCCATAAGAGCTGCCAGCCGGCATCTATATTCTTAGATATTAAATCGCGGAGCTTATAATTTTGGGGATCTAGTTTCTTGTATTTTTCTATTTGCTGCCAGCTTATTAATGCATTCCGATTTCGTTCTAAAATGGTAGCAAGATTGCTGCATGCTGTGAAGTTTTGCTTAAACTTTTTTTTCAAAATATAGCTATCCATATAATTTAAAATATAAGGGGCAGACTTCCAGTATTCTGTCTGATCACCTAAATCCAAAAGCTGTGCTATTTGATCAATAGTGACAAACGAAGTTAAATCTTTTGCTGTGATTTGGGCCTTTTTTACTGTGATATCAGACACCATACCATTTTGATCAGTTGATACAGATAACCTTTCTGTGCGAACCATCACCTGTCGCAGCATGTCCTCAATTTGCTTTTTTACCACTATTAGCTCATTGCTCTGTCCTGGCTTTAAATTATATAAATGTTTTCTGTACTCTTTGATGTTTTCAGCCGAGCAATTTGTCAGCAAAACCAGCCATTTACGTCACAGTTGGTGGCGGCAAAAAATCAGATATTCTCCGACATTAGCCTAATCCCGTCTGTACAATGGCGGTAGATTAGGCTATATTATTTGGTGAAGTAAATTATCATCACTAAGTAAAGGACAAAGGATGTGTTTTTATGGCGAAGACTCTAGACCCAACGTTGGCTGCAAA
>JAGXRV010000003.1 GCA_018335695.1 Clostridium sp. | reverse complement strand
TTGTCAGTCCTGCTGTTATCACTGCGGTCAAAATTCCCCTCCCCTTGGAGGGGTGGTGCGTAGCATCGGGGTGGTTCTTCCTCCGTTCAGGCTTCATTCCCTCTAAAAGTAAACCACAAGAACCGTCCCTGTGGTTGAGGCTGTAGTTTACTGATCACTCAGGGGTGTAATGAGAGGCTGCATTTGTCAGTCCTGCTGTTATCACTGCGGTCAAAATTCCCCTCCCCTTGGAGGGGTGGTGCGTAGCACCGGGGCGGTCCTTCCTCCGCTCAGGCTTCATTCCCTCTAAAAGTAAACCACAAGAACCGTCCCTGTGGTTGAAGAACCGTCCCTGTGGTTGAAACTCTCGAAGCGTCTTTTTTTTGTGCGCCTGGCATGCTACAATGCAAGTAATGACTTGCCACCATGGGTAAGCTACTTTGACAGATAGATTTCGGGCTATTAGCTCCAGGTTGGTGAACATAATGTGGTTGCCGCTGTTTTTTGATTATGCTTTTATTTTTTTTGCCAGGGTCAGTGATGTTACACTTTCTACCGTGCGTATTTTGATGCTGATGCGCGGCAGGTCGGTAACTGCGGCCGCGATTGGTTTTTTTGAGGTTTCAATCTATGTTTTGGCGCTGAGCCGGGTTATTGACAGCTTGGATCAACCTTTGCGCCTGATTGTTTATGCCTTGGGTTTTGCTACCGGCAATCTGCTCGGCAGCCGGGCGGAAGAGTATTTGGCGCTTGGGTTTACTACCGCTGAAGTGATTTCTGTTGACAAAGCAGGAGAATTGGCTGAGAAAATGCGTGAGTGCGGTTTTGGCGTAACCGTGTTGCAAGGTTGCGGACTGACGGGAACTCATCAGATTCTGCATGTCCTTTTGAAACGCAGGAATATGCCTTCTTTTTTAAGTATTATCCGGGAAGTGGACGATAAGGCTTTCGTCAGTCTGATGGATACGAGAAAAATAGTGGGCGGTTATTTCGCCAAGATAAAGTCAAAATAAGAGGAGTGCTAAGTATGGAGCGAAATAATGCAATCGGACTGCTGGATTCGGGGGTTGGCGGTTTGACTGTAGCCAATGAAATAATTACTCTGCTGCCGGCTGAACGAATTGTTTATTTCGGTGATACTGCCAGGATGCCCTATGGTCCGCGTCCGCACAGTGAAGTGCGAACTTTTGTCCGGCAGATAATCGGTTTTCTGGAAAACCAAGATGTGAAACTGGTGATTGTGGCCTGCAATTCTGCCACGGCAGCCGGCCTGCCCTCCTACCAAGGAGAGTTTGCTTTGCCGATAATCGGGGTAATAGAGCCGGGCGTACGGGCTGCATTGCAGCACACACGCACAAAAAGGGTGGGTGTCATCGGAACTGCCGGGACTATTGCCAGCCGTGCCTATGAAGAAGCTATTTGGCGGCTTGACCCTAACGTGGAAGTTTTTTCGCAGGCTTGCCCGCTTTTTGTCTTGATTGTGGAGAACGGTTTGGTGGATTCGCCGGAAGCCTTCCGGGTAGCAGAAGAATACCTGCGGCCGTTGCGGGAAGCAGGGGTTGACGCTCTCATCCTTGGCTGCACCCACTATCCCTTAATGGCCAATGTGATTAGAGCCGTTATGGGGCCCGCAGTAAAATTAATCTCCTCCGCGCAAGAAACGGCATTGGAGGCACAGGAGATTTTAGCTCGGTTTAACCTTTTTAGGCCGGCATCAACAGCGGCGCGGCATCGTTTTTTCGTTAGCGGCAGTCCGGCGCCGTTTGTGGAAATGGCTGAGAAGCTGCTTTGTCGCAATATACAGGCATATCAGGTAACCTTTCCGTAAAAAAGACGCATAAAAATTTTTTCTTCCTCATAGCTTGTACTAAAGCAGAATGGGGGGAAAATTATGCGGAAATGGATTTGCTTGTTGTTGTTGTCTTTGCTGCTGACGTCCAGCGGATGCGCGCTTTTAGATAGCGAGCCTCGCAGTATGCCACCGCAGAACGAGGACAGGCCAAAGGCTGCCGCCGTTAATCTCCGTGAGACCGTGTTTTATTTGCCTGATGCAAATTGGCAGTCACTTGTGCCGGTACGGATGGGGATTCCTTGGGAGACAGGTATCGCAAAGGCAACTTTGGGCTACTTGGTAGAAGGCAGCGTGCCGGAGAAGATGCTTGATCTGGGGCTCGAACCGCTTCTGCCGGCAGGTACGACTGTACTGGGTCTTACTATTCGTCAAGGGCTGGCGCTGGTTGATTTAAGCAAAGAATTTTTGAACTACAACCCTGCTCATGAACAGGCGGTAATTTACGGTCTTGTTTACACGTTGACGGAATTCCCGACCATATCGCAGGTGGAATTGCTGGTGGAAGGAAAAAGGCCGGACTTGCCCGGCGGAAAGCTGTTAAGCGAGCCGCTTAGCCGCAAAGATGGTCTTGATCTGGAATTTTCCGCTGAGGTAAGGCCGTAGTTGAAGTTGAACTCAATAATAGCTATAATGATAAACACTGGAACATATCAGTGCAGAAGGCAGCGGGAGGGTTTTCATGAGAGAGGACGGACGGCGGCCGGCTGAACTTCGGCCGCTTAAGATCACCACAGAATTTTTAAAGCACCCGGAAGGGTCCGTTTTGATAGACGTCGGGCACACACGGGTGATTTGTACGGCAACGGTGGAAGAGAAAATTCCGCCTTTTTTACGCGGGAGCGGCAAAGGCTGGGTAACGGCAGAATATGCTATGCTGCCACGCGCTACCGGCGTGCGCACTCTACGTGAGCGGGGGAAGATATCCGGTCGCTCTTCAGAAATACAGCGTCTGATTGGTCGGGCACTGCGTGCCGTGGTGGATTTGCGAGCGCTCGGGGAAAGAACTGTCTGGATCGACTGTGACGTCATTCAAGCTGACGGTGGCACCAGAACGGCTGCCATTAGCGGCTCTTTTGTGGCGCTGTATCTTGCCCTTTCCAGATTGGTGGCAGCAGGTAACCTTTCAACAGTTCCGATCCTCGATTATTTAGCCGCGACCAGCGTAGGCATAGTCAAGGGAGAGCTTTTGCTGGACTTGACATTCGGTGAGGACAGCAGCGCGGAAGTCGATATGAATGTGGTGATGACAGGCAGCGGTAATATTGTGGAAGTGCAGGGAACGGCGGAAGGTATGTCCTTTTCCCGGCAGACGATGGATGGCATGCTTGATTTGGCTGCCCAGGGAATCGGTGAAATTGTCGAATATCAAAAGAGTCTGCTTTTGGAGAGGCTGAAATGAAACTTATCTTAGCCACAAAAAACCAGGGAAAGCTGGCGGAAATGCAAGAACTGCTGGCCGATTTGCCGTTTGAGCTGGTATCGCTTGCCGCTTACCCCCAATTTTCAGAGATTGAGGAAACGGGAGAAAGTTTTGCGGAAAATGCCGCCATCAAAGCAGAAACTGTAATGCTTGCCACAGGGGAGATGGTGCTGGCAGATGATTCCGGACTGGAAGTTGATGCCTTGGGCGGTCGTCCCGGTGTTTATTCAGCCCGCTTTGCCGGTCCTGGACAAGGTGATAAGGCTAATAATCAAAAGTTGCTCTTAGAATTGGCCGGTACGGCAAAAAATGAGCGAACGGCGCGTTTCCGGACGGTGGTGGCCATAGCAGCCCCTGGCAAAGAGACAGTCTTCGCCGTGGGATGTATTGAAGGGTTGATTGCCGGGGAGGAGCTTGGTGACGGTGGCTTTGGCTATGACCCGCTGTTTTACCTGCCGGCGGCAGACAAAACCTTTGCCCAGTTGACACTTCAAGAAAAAAACCTAATCAGTCACAGGGCTGAGGCTCTGGCTAAGGCTAAGGAAATCTTACGGGCGATAGCCGCAGATTTTTTAGAAGATGAGGCTTCGAAATAAATTGCAAACAGTGCGTTGCTGTGTTACAATGAGGAGCAGGGTGGAAGGGCAAATGGTGCTCTGATCCCTATCATAAAATCGGGGTGTAGCGCAGCTTGGTAGCGCACTTGGTTTGGGACCAAGGGGTCGCAGGTTCGAATCCTGTCGCCCCGACCACTAATAATGATAACCACGGGGTTTCCCCGTGGTTTTTCCTTATGAAATCATTTAGGCAGATAACACAAATGGCTTCAAGTTCGTGCTGTTGTATTTTACGAAGAATTAGCATATAATAACATCAGCAAAGAAAGAGGTGGTCTTTATGCCAAACATCAAGCCGGTCTCTGATTTGAGAAATTATACCGAGGTTTTAAGGGATGTTGCCATGGGCGAGCCGGTCTTTTTGACCAAGAACGGCAGAGGGCGCTATGTGCTTGTTGATATTGCGGACTACGAAAAGACTCAGGCGACAATAAAGCTGATGGGCGAGCTTGCCAAGGGCCGGAAAGCAGGCGAGCACCTCTAGGGGGACAGGTGATTTGTCCCACTCGTCCACGCGACCACCCGCCCTTGCGGGCACCCCTCCAGGTGAGGGGAGTTTTTGTAGCAGGAAATTAATCGTTTCCAACGTAATGGGGGGTGTCGCAAGGCGACTCCATGTCCGCCGAAGGAACGGCAGCCCGTAGGGGCGGGTTTTAAACCCGCCCTGCAAGACGCGTCAAGTTGAGAGAAAATGTAAAGTGTCTTTTTTATTTGGCGGAAATTATCTGGCGAACATGGACGCGCTGCGGACGAAACGGCTGCCCTGTCCGAGCAAGTGAACAAGCCAATTCCACCGAAAGGAGTTCCACTGATGGGATGACGCGCAAGGAGTTGTTAAAATTACTAGGCTTGGCCGGCGTGGGAGGATTGTTTTACATAGCCGACAGGCTTTGGCCGTTCAGGGAACCAGAACAGAAAGGCGTAGAGAGGTTGACTGCAGGCGAGAGGCAGTGGCGACCGGCCTATGTTGTGCTGGAAGAGAAGGGACGGCTGGCAGAAAGAATAGAGCAGGCTTACAGCATAATGGAAAGTTGTCGGCTTTGTCCCCGACAGTGCGGGGTAAATCGTCGTACGGGGCAGCTTGGTTTCTGCCGTGCTCCGGAGAAAGCGATGGTCTATAGTCAACAGCCTCATTTTGGTGAGGAACTGCCGTTGGTGGGAAGAGGCGGTTCGGGCACAATATTTTTCTCTAACTGTAATCTGCGCTGCGTTTTCTGTCAGAACTGGCCGATTGCTCATGAGGGCTGGGGACGTGAGGTAAGCGATGAAGAACTGGCCGAAATGATGCTTGATTTGCAGCGCATAGGATGCCACAATATTAATTTGGTTACCCCCACCCATGTAATGCCTAATATTTTGGGTGCTGTGCGCATCGCCCTGCAAAAAGGACTAAACCTGCCGCTATGCTATAACACGAGCGGTTACGAACTGACTGAGATGGTCAGGCTGTTGGACGGGATTGTTGATCTTTACCTGCCGGACATAAAATTCATGGATGGCCTTGAGGCAGAGCGTTTCAACTTGGCCGCCGCAGCAGACTATCCGCAAATGGCTAAAGAGTCGACTGCGGAAATGCACCGTCAGGTAGGAGATTTGCTTACCGATAAAGATGGCATTGCCTTGCGCGGACTGATGATTCGTCATCTGGTGATGCCGAATCGCGTGGCTGGAACAAGGGACTTTGTGCGGTGGGTTGCAGAGAACCTGTCTACAAAAACGTATGTAAATATCATGTCGCAATATCGAGTGGAATTCATGGCCTTTGATTATCCGCTAATCGCCCGCGCTATCACCTCCGAGGAATTTGTGGAAGCTGTTAGCTGGGCGAAAGAAGCCGGATTAACCAACTTGGATGAAAGAACGCTTTCTCACTATGAACTGCACCGCCGCCGCGTTTCCTGAGTTTTATTTGGTTAGCTACCGAGCTTCATTGCCACAGACCGGAAACGGCGGTGCCGCAGTTTTTGCAGGCGCCGCTTTTCAGGTTCATTTCCGCGATAACGAAGCCGATTCTTTTAATCACCTTCTGTTCGCAGCCGGGGCAGAAGGTGTTTTCACCTTCATGTCCGATAACTTTAGCGATATAGACATATTTTAGACCGGCTTGCAGGCCTGTTTCACGGGCTTGCTCCAGCGTGGAAACCGGTGTCTGCGGTAGGGTGGAAAGCCTGAACAGCGGATAAAAACGCGCAAAATGCAATGGCACATCGCTGCCAAGTTCATCCGCGATCCAGCGGCACATCTTTGCGATCATGCCTAAATCATCGCTTAGGGTGGGGATAACAATGTTGGTAATTTCCAGGTGGACGCCTTCGTCACGGAGAATTTTTAGACTTTCAAGGACAGGTGCTAGTTCTCCGCCGACAACGTTCCGATAAAAGTTTGCATCAAAACTCTTTAAGTCTATATTAACGGCATCAAGTGTGCGGCAAAGTTTTTTCAGCGGTTTGGGCTGGATGTAGCCGGCGGTGTGTGCCAGGTTCAGCAAGCCGGCCTCCTTCGCTAAAGCTGCTGTGCTTTCCATATATTCGTAGAAAGCTACCGGTTCGCCGAAAGCATAGCTGAGGGCACGGACGCCTGAGGCTTGCGCGTGAGCCACAACTTTTTCCGGCGGCATTTCGTAGTTGTGGACTTCTTCCGGTTTGACAAGAGCGATATCCCAGACTTCGCAGAAATGGCAGGAGAGATTGCATCCGGCCGTGGAAACCGACAAAACTCTACTGCCCGGCAGCACGTGATAGAAGGGTTTACGTTCCACAGCGTCTTCCTGCAGTAAGGCGGGGTTGCCGTAACTTAGGGTATAGCCGACGCCGCCGCGATTTTCACGCACCCGGCAGGGAGAGCGTTCTCCTTTCGCCAAAATACATTCCCTGGGGCAGAGTTGACATTGCACTTCGCTGGCTCCCGTTTGTTTGAACCAAGGTGAGGGTACGGGTGTGACCAGGCCGATCTGCGCGCCTCTTGCCGCTTGTTCCAGAGGCTTGACTCTGTTTGGGGTGCAGCCCGTTGTCTTGGACAGACCGAGGGTGCAAACAGAAAAAGCGCCCGCTTTGATAAATTTCCGTCGGCTTAAACACGTGGATAGCTTTTTTTCTGACATTTCATAAACCTCCCCGTAATTAAAAGTAGAGCCAAAGCAGTAAAGGCGGCTGCAGCGGCCAGCAGGCAGCCGGCAACGATTCCCAGGACAGGTGCTACCACCGCGCCCGCAAGTATGGCACCAAGACACGCTCCGAAAAGTTCAATACCATAAACGGCACCGGCAGTTTTTTCCGGATGCCTGTTTAGAGCCAGATAGCAGGCGGCAGAGAGAGGAAAGCTAATGCCATTGGCCAGCCCTGCCGCAAATGTAAGCGTATAAAAGATAAAAGGCACTAATACAAGGGGCTGCAGCGCCGCAACCGCAGGGAGTGAGGCGGCAATTGTTACGGCCAGTAAAGCAATGGTCGCTTGGGAGGCTGCCAAGAGATGCAATTGATTCTTGTCGGCAATATAACGATGGGTCAGAAAGCTTCCCAGTGCCAGGCCGCCCATAAAGACGGCCATAATCAGGCCAACCATTTCGTAGATGAAACCATAGAGGCTTTGAAAGGAAAAAAGCATGGCAATTTGTAATGACATGGAGGAAAGCCCTGTGGCAAAAGCGCTGAAAAGCACGGGAAAGCCGGTAACGTTTCTTTCTTTGGCTCTTTTGCCTAAGAGCAAAACGGCAAGCATCAAAGAGGGAATCAGCATAAAGGACAATATCCACCCGGGATGAAGGTGCAGCAGCCACCGAAAGATGTCGCCGCCGCCGGGTCTGGTTAGCTCATCCCAAAACATCATAGTGTAAAAGTAGGTGATTGGCCTAAAATCTGAATTGATAAAGTAGCGTTGCTGTATCGGGGGCAATTCTTTTGCCGTTTGTTCCAGCTCCGTTAGCGGCGGCAGCAAAAGGGGCAAGGCCGGCGGACCGCTTAATTGCGCTTCGTAGCCGCGACCGTGCCGGCGGACAATCCAGTTTACTTGCCGCACTTGAATTTCCGGCAGCAAGGTGTGAAAATGGTGCGGCGAGAAGCCATCAATTGTAATGCCCAGATTTCTGAATCGTTCCTTGAGAACAGCCGCGTCTACAGAGATTTGCTCGGGAGTGTCCGTGGCAATAAACAGCATTGATCTTTCACCGGCAACAAGCACTCTGGAAAACTCAGCTGACAGCGTATGGAAGATAGTTGCGTTGCGGTTGGCTACGGCCAGTCCTCGCAGGTCAGGAGTTGAGGATGCCGCGAGAATAAATACTCCTCCTGGTCGGAGCAAGGCTGCGGCTTCGCGGAAAAATTCCCGGGTATAGTAACGATTCCAGACTGCCGTGACCGGGTCGGGCTGGTCGACAATTATCATATCGTAACGTTCGTGTGTATCTTTCACAAAAAGCCTGGCATCGGTGTGAAGCAGGTGTACTCTTTTGTCTTCCAGAGCTGTCAGAGTGGCGGCAGAAAGATAAGGACGGGCTATCTCGGTCAGCACTTGGTCTAACTCTATGTAATCAACTCTCTCCACCGGATACCGCAGCATCTCGCCTAAAGTCCCACGTAAGCCGCCGCCTAGCAGCAAGATGTTTTTTGGTGCCGGGTGCTGTGTCATAGCCAAGTGGGCAAAGTGCAGCGCTGCCTGCTTTTCAAAGCCCGGAGCCGGCGCTAACGGTCCGGCTGTGCTAAACAGCAGGTGTCCGCTTTGAAAAAAGGTATACTGGTCTTGGTTTTGCAGTACGGCGACAGTGCCGTGCCTTGACTGGTTTGTTTCGACCAGTCGGTGCAGCGGTGTAAAATAGTGCCATTTCATCCTGTATGCCTGTTCATTTAGTTGATGCCAAAAGGGAAATGTACCCGCGGCCACAAGCGTTAGTAACCAGAGGAACAGACGATGTTTCTTCATCCGGAAAGCAGGGGAACTACCTCGATAGGTTAATAGGATGGCGATAAACAGTAGCAGACCGGCCATAAAAGTTGCCTGGAACGAGTTTAGATAATGTACCAGCAGGAAAGTAAAAAGCAGCCCGCCAAGCATATTGCCTGCAGCTTCAAACAGATAAGTCTTTCCGGCGGCAGAACTATCATCTTTCCCGGTATGTTCGCGCCAAACTCTGGAAAGCAACACAAACTGAATACCTAACAACAGGCAGGCGGGAGCTAGAACAAGGGAAGCTGACAGCGCCATATCGGTTAACGTCAAGTAGGCGCCGGGAAGAATATCGAAGTATCGGCGCAACCCCCGAATGAGCCAGATGGTGACGGGCAACAGCAGCAAGATGCCTGCCGCAGATGAAATCAATAGCCAGAAGGGATTTTTGCTGCGGAACGATAAGAAGCTGCCCAGGCGGCTGCCTGCGCCGATCCAGGCCAGCCAGGCAGCTAGGATGATGCCGATAGACAGTTCATTGCCATGGAAGACCATTAATAATTCCCGCAAAAAGAAAACCTGGACAATCTGTGACACGATGCCAAGCATAAGTACTGCCAATAAAGGCGGCCGGCTATTTTCGTTGAGAGTCATTGTGGTTATAAGAGAGTGCGAAGGCCGAAGCAGATTAAGAAGAGCAGACGCAGCGTCAGTTATCTTTACAGTCTTGTCGGATTGCTGCATAACATCAGCTCCTAAAGCGAGTTTAACAAATCAATTTTATCATAAGCCGGACTATACCGGTAGATAGATGAGTTTTTAACTCTTATTCCAGAAGCATGACAGTGGATTCACGCAAAAACTTTCTCTAAGTGAGTTATGTGGCTGAGTAACAACGCACATACTAATAAGGATTTCGAAATCCCTACCAAAAAAAGGAGTTGCAAAAGCATGCAAGATTCAATTGCCAGATCATCTGTGGCAGGAATTATTGGTGCCGTTATAATGAACATATCGATGTACATCGTTATGCTCATAGGAGTTGAGACTGTGCATCCTATTCAAGTAGCAGCCGATATCTTTGTAGACTCTCAACTGGTTAACACTACCATGGGTTTGATAATCGGCTTGGTTGGTACGGTAGCTCTAAGTATTGCTTCGGCTCTGGCGATAGTGCTTATTTTAAGATGGACAGGTTATGATTACTCTATTTTGAAAGGAATCATTGTAGTAAACGCTATTGGTTTTAGTACAATGGGCTTATTTATGCCCCTGCTACAAATTACCCCCATTATCCAAACGCAACCATTAACCAATCTCTTGGCCTTGCTGCATTTGACTTTAATCGGTGCTGTAATGGCGGTAATATTAAATTATTATCGTGTTGTAGGAGCCAAAAGGTAAAAGCAGTCCATTATTTGGCTTGACTAACGAAGTGCTTGCATCTCGAGCGCTGTTAGTGGTATAATGATTTTGGCTCAATTCCTCAAAGTGAAATCGGGCATTTTTATGCCGCTTTCGCTGTCGATTTTTTCAGCCGGCGGGTGTAGCTCAATGGTAGAGCGCTGGCCTTCCAAGCCCGTTACGTGGGTTCGATTCCCATCACCCGCTCCATTTAGTTTTTATGGATAGAGTTTCATTTGTTTGATTTTTAGTTGTGTTGGTCTATCTATACGCCTGTAGCTCAGGGGACAGAGCAACGGACTTCTAATCCGTGGGTCGCTGGTTCGAATCCAGCCAGGCGTGCCATATTCAGATGTCAGAGGTCGGAGGTCAGAGTGCCGGAAATTGGAGGGAATGGCCGGAGGCTTCTTGCTGGACATAATTTAAGGCGAGTATTAATACGGTGGGTGTAGCTCAGGAGGTTAGAGCACCAGATTGTGGCTCTGGGGGCCGTGGGTTCGAGTCCCATCATCCACCCCAACTAATTATTGTTTTTCACAAGCGGGCGTGGCGAAATTGGCACACGCGCTAGACTTAGGATCTAGTGGGCAACCTTGGAGGTTCGAGTCCTCTCGCCCGCACCAATAAAATTAAGAGACCAGAGTTTTTAGAGATACTGGATCAGAGTATAAAACAACCCATCTACAACAGTTTGAAGTTGAAAATTGGTGGGGGTTGCGTCCCTGCTATAGTGGGGGTGACATGGTGAGTATTAGTAAAGTGCGCGGTCTGTTGTACTGGTTAGGCAAAGCGCTTGGCGATGTGCATGCTGTCAAAAGCGGAAAAGTAGGAAAGCGAATCGCAAGGCGTGCCGCAGGTAAAGCCACCGGTCGCCTGTTGCGTAAGCTAATCAAGTAATGTGACAAGGGGACGGGGTACTTGTCACATTTTCTTTCAGTCATAATGTTGTTGTCACTAGGCAGTAAACGGTGGGTAGCCAGGTCAAAGATCAGCAACCAGAAACCGTCAACAAGTGGCCTTGCGCTTTTGCAGGGCTTTTTCTTTTATTTGGCAGCGCGTTCAAGCTGATAAACGTTGACTTATAGATTTTTACTGCAGAGAAAATTATCTTGCAGAAATCCCAGTTAACATATTTTTAACACAAATATAATTTAAGGCGAGTATTATTTTTTCTGTTGATGTTTTACAATTTTGGCGCGGGATAGTACAATATCCTGTCGCACAGGAAGGAGCGCATTGATGGCTGACGTTGGGAGAGTAATTGATTCTGTCAGGCATTTAATTAAGTTTGCAGTTATTCAAGATAAGTATACTCCCGGCAAACAGTACATAGACAATTCGTTCATCATAAAAGCAATTGAGACCAGTCTCGAAAAAAATAAGACTGTAGTTGTGCTTTATTTTGATATTACAAAGTTTCATGAAATTGAACAGCTTGGCGGCACGCAAATTGCCTCACGGGTGCTCACTATATTTAAAAATACATTGGAGAAAACAATACCCGATATTTTTAAAGATGCGGATTTGCTGGCTGTTGAAAATTTATTGGGTGATGATTTCGTTGTCTTGCTTTCGCTAAGGGAAGAATTGAACTATGCAACCCTGCAGGACGCTGCGGTTGCTTCCCGTATCAGCATAAAAGAAAGCATAAAGAAAGAAATGTTGAAAATTATTGGGGAACCGCTGGGTGTACACGTCGGTTATGCTATGTTGAACACTTTATCGGGTTGTCTGGAAAGCAGATTTTATAACGCTGTACGTGAAGCAAAAGGTATCGCAAAAGGTACTATAGATTTACAGACAGTGCAATTGCTCTCTGAATTTAAAAGTCTTTTACACAATGCGAATTTTGTTGCACTTTACCAACCGATTGTTTCACTGCGCTGGGGTAGTGTTCTTGGATGGGAGGCGCTGACACGCGGTCCTGCTAATAGTCATTTCCGCAGCCCTGATATTATTTTTTCGTTTGCAGAAGAAGCGGGACTTCTTTTTCCCCTGGAAAAGGTTTGTCGCCAAGCAGCAGTACATAAACTTGGAGAAATCAGACCTGACCAAAAGCTTTTTATTAATATCCATCCACGTACAATAAACGATCCAAATTTTGTTCATGGCGAAACTATAAAGTTGATTAAAGAAGCAGGATTAGAGCCTGCAAATATTGTTTTTGAAATTACTGAAAGGCAAAGCATCCAAGACTTTGCACTTTTCAATAGAACTTTGCGACATTACCGCGACCAGGGTTTTCTTGTCGCGGTGGACGATGCAGGTGCCGGTTTTTCTTGTCTGCAATCTATTGCTGAAATTAGACCCGATTTTATTAAAATTGATATGTCTCTAGTCAGAAATATTCATAGAAACTCAGTCAAACGGTCATTGTTGGAGACATTTGTCGTTTTTGCTGAAAAGATAGGTTGCATGATAATTGCCGAAGGCATAGAAAAAGAAGAGGAGTTTAATGCGCTTGTTAATATTGGTGTCCATTATGGACAGGGATATTATTTGGGTTATCCGGAATACCCGAAACAATCTTTAACTGAAACATTCTCGCTCAAAATATTTGGTCAAACTACTAACGGACGTAATCGTGCATGGAAATATGCTTTCCCTGTGGAAAAAATCAGCGAGAATGCGGTTGTTGTTGACAAAAAAACGCTTGTGCGTGACGTTCGGAAACTGTTTGATAAGGATGATAAATTGCTTGGCATAGTTGTTGCAGAAAACGGTCAGCCCGCAGGTTTAATTATGCGGAATAACCTATACAGCTATCTTAGTATGCAATACGGAATCCCTCTCTATAGTGAGCGCCCTATTTCTTTAATCATGGACCATGCCTCACTGATATTAGATGGAGAGACACCGATAGAAACAGCTTCTCAGGCGGCTATGAGCAGGGAAAAAGCAAAATTGTATGACTATATTATTATTACAAAAAACGAAACTTTGCATGGCGTAGTCTCAGTACAAACCTTACTGGACACTATGACAAAAATACGTATGGAAATCGCTAAAGGAGCAAGTCCTTTGACCGGCTTGCCCGGCAACATCGCGATTGAACAGGAATTGGACAGGCTTGCAAATCAAAGAGAGCGATTTTATATGGTTTATATCGACTTGGATAACTTCAAGGCTTATAACGATAAGTATGGTTTTGAGAGAGGGGATCGGGTTCTTCTGTTCACCTCAAGATTATTAAACAGTATTTTGCGAAAATTCGGAGAACAAAAAAGTTTTCTAGGCCATATTGGCGGCGATGACTTTGTAGTTATCATTGAAAAAGCAGACGCCAACCTGGTAGACGAGATATGCAATAAAATCGTTAGATATTTTAGCAGACTCGTGAAAGCTTTTTATGATAACGAAGATTGTAAGGATGGTAAAATCTGCGGTTACGACAGGGACGGCAATCAAAAATCATATCCTTTCATGTCAATATCTCTGGTAGTGATTGGCAGTAGTGAGGACATGAAGACTGATCCTAAGAGCATTTCTGAAAAAGTGGCTCAGTTAAAGCGATATGCCAAATCGGTTCCCGGCAGCATTATCGTTAAGGACAGAAGGACTTGTTAGTACGATGTCATGTCGTTTGCAGTCCTTCTTTGTTTTTGCTTAGGCAATCAATATACAGTAAGAATCCGGGCAGTTTAATTTTTTTGCCACAGAGATTATTTCTTTTTTGTGCGTAGTATCCACTCTTCAGTCAGCTTTTTTTCTCTTCCTTCTGGGGATGGACGGTAAAAGTCTTCGACGTCTAATCCCTCCGGTAAATATTTTTGCCCAACCCAATGATTTTTGTAATCATGGGGATATTTATAACCCTGCCCATAACCAAGCCTGGCACCGGAGCCGCCTCCGGCATCCCTTAAATGAGTTGGCACATTGGCTGCGGGACTGTGGACAACTTGTTCCATTGCTCGACAGATAGCTAAATAAGTGGAATTGCTTTTGGGGGCAAGAGCTAAATAAACGGCTGCCTCCGCTAATACAATCCTTGCTTCCGGCAGCCCGATTCGTTCTGCTGCCTGAGCTGCGGAAGTAGCTAACATTAAGGCAAAGGGGTCTGCCAAGGAAATATCTTCGGCTGCGAGGATAATCATCCGGCGAGAAATATAATTTATATCTTCTCCGGCATAGAGCATGCGAGCTAACCAATAAACTGCAGCTTGGGGGTCTGAACCTCTGATGGATTTGATGAAGGCGGAAATGACATCAAAGTGTTCATTACCGTTTTTAGTGTAATGCAATACTCGTCGCTGCACAGCCTCCTCAGCCGCCGCCAGTTCAACAGACCTGATGCCATCCGTATTCGGTTCAACCGAGAGCACTGCCAGTTCCAAGGCGTTTAGGGCTTGACGCACATCCCCATTGGCTGTCCTGACAATGTGCTCGAGAGCTGCGGGGGCTACTTCTGGATTTAACTCTCCCAGACCACGCTCATTGTCAGACAGGGCTCGTTGGCATAAAATGGATGTCTCGGCAATAGACAGGTAATCAAGTTCAAAGAGCAGACTGCGGGAGAGTAAAGCTTTGTTAAGTGCGAACATGGGATTCTCCGTTGTCGCGCCCACCAACTTAATCAGTCCGTTTTCAACAAAAGGCAGGAGAGCATCCTGCTGGAGAGTATTGAAACGGTGAATTTCATCGATAAAAACCAGGAGATTACGATTATAATAGGCTTTTTGTTCTTTAGCTTCATTGACAAGTTCCTTAATATCTTTCACACCCGCACTGACTGCATTTACTCTTCGGAAAAGAGCATTGGAATGATGAGCTATAATCAGCGCCAAAGTAGTCTTGCCTGTGCCGGGTGGACCAAATAAAATAACTGATTGGATAAGGTCGTTTTCAATGGCTCGGCGGAGAAGGGTTCCTTGGCCCACAATTTTTTGCTGTCCGACAAACTCGGAAATATTCCGAGGCCTCATCCTGTCGGCCAAAGGGGCCGATTTGCTCCAATCCACCGCTTGGCTGAATAAGTCCACTTATTCTACCTCCTACTTACTCTTTTGCTGTATATGCCGCAATAATATTACGCTTCACGTCTTTCCATAAACCAACGGTCTTCCTCATAAAATAAATAAATCTGTCTGCCCAGCACTGTGCAGGTATAACGGATGCCTATGCCGCCTGCTTTAAGGCTTGCCGCCCGGCATACGTCGATAATACGGTCAACGGTATAGCGGCAACCGTTTTCCCACCATAATGCCACAGGGATCAACCTGCCGTCAGTGTGGAAAAGCGCCTCAACTTTAACGTACACTTTGTTATGATTTTGATACTTCTTCTCTCTCATTTTATCATACCTTCTTTGAAAAAGCCTATCGGATGTATAAGATGGTCGCCTTTAGGGTTGATATTGCCTAGCGGCCGGTCAGCCGACACAGAGGCGCGTTGGATGCAAAAATGCCCGAACCGTTTGCGCAGTAAATCGACAGTTTTGTCCAGCGCCGCTTGCTTTTTCTTGGTGTCATCGTCAAAGATAGATAGTTGCAGCGGAGCAGCCGACGAAATCAGTTCGCTGCAGCGCACACCGACACTGCGGATTGGTTTGGGCCAACTGTAGTTTTGGCGAAAGAGCTGCATGGCCGCAGCAGCAATTTCGCTTGAGATATTAGACGGCGTTTCAAGTTTTACTTGTCTTTCAAAATAAAGAAGCGCATTGTCACGGATAGAAATAGCCACAGTGCGGCAAAGAAAGCCGTTTTCACGCATTCTTGCGCAGACGCTCTCGCAAAGTACAAATAAAATGATCTTCACATCTTCGTCGCAAAGCAAATCCCGCGGCGTTGTAGTGCTGTTGCCAATGGATTTTATCAGCGCTTCCTCGTCTAAGCACATCACCGGTGTTTGATCCAAGCCGTTGGCAAACGTCGACAAAACATCACCAACTTTGCCGAAAACGCGGCGCAGAAGAGAAGGAGGAGCGGCGGCTAGCTCACCGATAGTGGTAATGCCGTACAAATAAAGCTTTTTCTTTGTGGCAGGGCCCACATACAAAAGTTCTTCCACCGGTAAAGGCCAAGCTACAGACCGGTAATTCTCCCGGTTTATCAGGGTGGTGGCATCCGGCTTTTTTAGATCGGAACCGAGTTTTGCAAAAATCTTATTGTAGCTGACGCCCAAAGAAACGGTAACCCCTAATTCCCTTTTAATCCGCTCACGAATTCTGTCGGCTGCCAAAACACCGTCGCTGCCGCTAACATCAAGCCACGCTTCGTCTAGGCCGAAGGGTTCAATTTGATGGGTGAAATCAGCATAAATCTGTCTGGCAAACTTAGCGTAACGCAGATATAAAGGGAAATTGGGAGGCACGATAATAAGCCCCGGACATTTGTTGCGCGCCTGCCAAAGTGCCTCTCCCGTGCGAATACCGGTTGCTTTTGCCGCATAATTTTTAGCCAAAACAATGCCATGACGCAATTTCTCATCGCCGCCTACCACTACCGGGTTATTCCTAATTTCAGGACGATGCAGGCATTCCACGCTGGCATAGAAATTATTCATATCGGCATGCAAGATAACGCGTTCTTTCATAAGTATCTCCTTATAAATCTTCTTTCCAAAACTTACTCTCCCTTGCCTTCACCCTGCCTTCACCCTGCCTTCACCCTGCCCTCACCCTAACCCTCTCCCAGAGGGAGAGGGGATATGATCGAGGGAGAGGGGATATATATCGAGGGAGAGGGGATATGATCGAGGGAGCATCCCCATTTATTTTGCTGCTGCTATAGGGGGTGGGGTTGTTTTTGTAAGAACATATGTTCGTTTTAAGTATAGCTGATAAATTTTTAAAATGCAACCGGTAGAGATTGCTCAAAAAAAAGGCTTCACCCAGATATCCGGATGAAGCCTTTTTTAGATGACGTGTTATTGCACGTCTGAGTAAATAGCGGTTAGCGAGGAACAGGCGGTGGCGAGAGCCATTGAGCAAGCACTCCTCTGTCCCAAACGCCGGTTCTGGCGGTTTTGTCGGGGAAAGTTAAAACGCCAATGCCATGCCTTAAGCCGTTTTCCCACGCGCCGCTATAGCTTTCACCATTGGCTGCGACGTTTGTGCCGAAACCGTGGGGGAGACCATTTCGCAGTTCACCGGTGTACCTTGAACCGTCAGGCAAAGTGATGGTGCCCTGATTAGTTTGTGCTGTTCCGCTGCGGATAGTAACAAGGCGGTTGTTACTATCCCAAACGACTTGTGCTCCGAGATTTTCGGCTATAAACCGAGTTGGCACCAGAGTTCTGCCGTTAATTATAAGCGGCGGCACATCCAGTGGAACTGTTCTGCCATTGACAATGGCTGAGGTGCGTCCTATATACAAAGTGATGACTGTCGTCCCTCTGGTACCGGTGATTTTTTTTGTCTGAGCTTCCCAGCTCACTCTGGCTCCAAGCGCTTCAAAAATAGCCCGCATAGGCACCAGGGTTCTGCCGTTTCTGACAGTAGGCGGCACGTCCATTGCCAGTTCGCGCCCATCCACGGTTACCCTGATAGGTGAGGCAGCCTCGGCGAGCCCGTTACCTCCAGGCAGACATATGAGAAGCAAAAGTGTGGAGAGCAAAAATACTGAAAACAGACCTCGTGTTTTATATGCCAAGATCATCACCTCATAAATATGTTTTGGTGGTACATATTCTAGATGTTTATTGCGGTATCCTGCCGTGAGCGATTGAGGGAATATTTGGCATGGAAGAGTGCGCCCAACCACCCCGCCCTAACGGGCACCCCTCCAGGGGAGGGGAATTTTTTTATAAGAGCTGACGGCACCCTCCATAAGGAGGGGAATTTTTTTGTAAGAGCTGACGGCACCCTCCATAAGGAGGGGAATTTTTTTGTAAGAGCTGACGGCACCCCTCCTTATCTAGGGCTTCTGCGCGAAGCGTCTTCAGGGGGTCTTGTTTGTTTGCTGCCGCATTCTTGACACCAAGGCGAAAATCTGTTTGTTAACAAGCCGCAACTGGCACAGCTGCTTTTTTG
Source organism: Clostridium sp. (assembly GCA_018335695.1). Lineage (GTDB taxonomy): Bacteria > Bacillota > Dethiobacteria > Dethiobacterales > Dethiobacteraceae > GPS1B09. Next base: position 6,446 of record JAGXRV010000003.1, on the reverse strand, counting down.
GGCAACGCCGCAACGAATACAGTAATTGCCGGGATGGGGAAAACCGCAGGCAGGACAAGCTTTTTTCCATAAGCGGCGGTTATTTACAGCTTCGGTAGAAAGGAATTTGTTTTTAAGGAAGATTATTCCCGCAATGGACAGGATACTTCCTCCCAAGGACACGATCCATTCCGTAGGAAGCCAGTCTCGCAGGAAGGGAGATGCAATATAGTAAGAGATTATCAGCATTTGCAGTGCCCCAAAGCCCAGAAAACTTGTACCGATGACTGTATAACGGCTCAGTCGCGGCTTGCCGCGAAAGAGGTTAAAAATCCAAAGCGTCAGAACAAAGCTGGCTAAAGCATAAATCATCAGCGCTAGACCTGCCCGCCGGTTTCGCTGGCCGGTTAGCTGAGCAAGGCGCTCATGGAATAGCCTTTCGGCTTCAGCGAACACCTTTTCTTTTGGTGCTACGATATTGTTCTGAAAATCCCGCAAGGCAGCTTCTGCCGCGCTGATAGCTGTCTGTGTTTCCTCATGTTTGTCCCTGGCTTCTTCCCACTGAGCCTTCTTTAGTCTGTCATCAATACCCCGGTCAAGCAATGTGCGGTATTCTTCTCGTGCTGTTTCATACTGCAAGCGCAGAGTGCTTTCTTCGATTTGCAAATTTTGCAGTGCTGCCAGTTTTTCGTTCTTTTGATTAAAGATAATGATTCGTTCCTGCTCAAGTGAGGCGGAGATAAATTGTTCCCGCAGTTTCATGTAGTCAGGGTAAGGGAAAGCGCTGTCAATCGCCCAAGCCATGCGCAGGCCGCCGATCAGCAAGAAAACTGTCAGCGCCAGAGCAAGAATTTTTTCCGCCCTCGTTGCTTCCCGGTCTGTCTCCTGTATTTCTTGCTTGTTCATTGAAACTCTCCTTTCTCTATTAGAGTCTAGAAGATTAATTTAATGATATAATATTGCCGGAAGCAGCGTAAAGTCTTTTTTTTAGCTATAACTTTCCAGAAAGTCACGGGTTTTCCTTATAGTCATTATATATTTTTAAAAACTTGCCCAATTGCTTTCATTTTACTTAAAATAATGGTAAAATACTTGGCAGGCTAAAACTTTTGTGGTAACGTGAAACACAGGTTTATTTAGCAGGCATAAGCTAAAATAAAGATATAAGGAGCATAGATGATGGTGAAATTGGAAAAAATAGACGGTGGCAAAATTTCCTTAGAAATTGAAGTGGCGGAGAATCTGCTGGAGGATGCTCTGGGCCAGGCGTATAAAAAAGTTGTCAAGAATGTCAACTTACCCGGATTTCGCAAAGGAAAAGTGCCGCGCCCTATCTTAGAAAGTCGCTTTGGTTCGGAAGTACTCTATGAAGAGGCGTTGGAAATCCTCGTTCCTGACGCGTATGAAAAAGCGGTCGAGGAGACTAGCATCGAGCCAATCGCCAAGCCGGAAATAGACTTGCTGCAGATGGAGAAAGGTAAACCTTTAATTTTCAAAGCTATTGTGGAAGTGAAACCGGAAATAGCACTGCCTGAGTATCGCGGAGTGGAAGTCGACAGAGAAGTGCGGGAAATCACTGCGACGGACGTAGAAAACAGACTGGCTCAGTTGCAAAAACAGCATGTCAAACTGCATGTACTGGAAGATGCTCCCTTGGCAAACGGTGATTTGGCGTTACTTAATTTTGTCGGTTATGTTGACGGTGTGCCTTTTGACGGCGGCAGTGCCGAGAACTATACCTTGGAGGTGGGCTCCGGTACCTTTATCCCCGGTTTTGAGGAGCAAATGATAGGGATGAATATTGGTGAGGAAAAAGATATTGCCGTCACCTTCCCTGAGGGGTACCAGAATGAAGACTTGGCAGGAAAGCCGGCAGTTTTCAAGATAAAGCTTAATGAAATCAAACGCAAGGAACTGCCGGAACTAAATGATGATTTTGCGGCGGAAATCTCTGAATTTGCTACGCTGGCAGAATTAAAAGTTGATATTTTGAATAAGCTGAAAGAGGCGGAAGAACAAAAGACCGGCAACGAAGTGGCAAAAAAGGTGGTTGAAACTCTGGCGGATAGCATTGACGTTTTACTGCCTGCTGCGTTAGTCGATCGGGAAATTGATAGAATGATTGGTGAAATGGAGCATTTTATGAAGATGCAGGGATTGAGTTTGGAAAAGTACCTTTCCCTTACTCAGCAAAGCGTCGAAGGTTTGCGCATTGACAGGCGGGCGGAAGCGGAAAAGCGTGTCAGGGCAGATCTGCTGTTAGAGGCCGTCGTTAAAAAAGAAGGAATTGAAGCCACAGATGAAGAAGTAGAAGAGCGGATTCGTAAAATGGCTGAGAGTTACGGGCAGCCGGTGGAAGTAATAGAGGAATATTTTGCAGCGCCGGGGCAAGCGGAAGCATTGCTCCAGGAGATCAGAGTTCGCAAAGCGATCGACTTCTTGGTGGCTGAAGCAAAGATTACTAATGTTGTTGCTCCTGCGACTGAAGAAGCGGAGTAGGGGGAATCCTGATGAATCTCGTACCAATGGTAGTAGAGCAGACAAATCGCGGTGAACGGGCCTACGACATTTATTCTAGGCTGTTAAAAGACCGTATTATTTTTATCGGCAGCCCGATTGATGATACGGTAGCCAACTTGGTTATCGCCCAGCTTCTTTTCCTTGAGTCGGAAGACCCGGAAAAGGACATCAATATTTATATTAATTCGCCGGGCGGTGCCGTTTATGCCGGTTTGGCGATTTATGATACCATGCAGTATATTAAGCCGGATGTTTCCACTATTTGTGTCGGACTGGCCGCCAGTATGGGGGCGGTGCTTTTGACTGCCGGTACTAAAGGAAAGCGCTTTTCATTGCCAAATTCACGTATTATGGTGCACCAGCCGTTGGGTGGAGTTCAGGGGCAAGCAGTCGATATTGAAATTCACGCCAGGGAAATTTTAAGTATTCGTGAACGGTTAAACGAGATTCTGGGCAAGCACACCGGCAAGCCGGTGGAGCAGATTGCCCAAGACACAGACCGGGATTATTTTATGTCGGCGGAGCAGGCGAGAGAGTATGGTTTGATTGACGGCGTACTGGAAAAGCGTTAGACAACTCCTCTAGGAGGGAAATTTATGTTTAAGTTCAACGATGAAAAAGGGCAGTTGAAGTGTTCTTTTTGCGGCAAGACGCAGGAGCAGGTACGCAAGCTGGTGGCAGGCCCGGGTGTTTATATTTGCGACGAATGCATTGAGCTTTGCAATGAAATCATTGAAGAAGAGCTGTCTGAGGACATGGATCTCGACTTAATTGAGCTGCCTCGCCCAACTGAAATTAAGGACATTATGGATCAGTATGTCATTGGTCAGGATGAGGCAAAGAAGTCGCTTGCGGTGGCCGTTTATAATCATTATAAGCGGATTAATCTGGAACAGAAACCGGACGATGTGGAAATTCAGAAAAGCAATATCCTCTTAATCGGTCCCACTGGCGTAGGAAAAACACTGCTTGCTCAAACTTTGGCAAGAATTTTAAACGTGCCTTTTGCCATCGCCGATGCCACCTCACTGACTGAAGCAGGTTATGTGGGCGAAGATGTGGAGAATATCCTGCTGAAGTTAATTCAGTCGGCGGATTATGACCTGGAAAAAGCGGAAAAAGGGATAATCTATATAGACGAAATTGATAAAATTGCGCGCAAAACCGACAATCCTTCTATCACCAGGGATGTTTCCGGTGAAGGGGTGCAACAGGCTCTTTTGAAAATCCTGGAGGGTACTGTGGCCAGTGTGCCGCCTCAAGGGGGGCGCAAGCACCCTCATCAGGAGTTCATGCAGATTGACACCACCAATATTCTCTTTATTTGTGGCGGGGCGTTTGACGGCATTGACAAGCTGATTCAAAACCGTATCGGCAAGAAAGGGATTGGTTTTGGTGCGGATGTGGCGAAGAAGCAGGAGAAAAATATTGGTGAAATCCTGCGGCATGTCTTGCCCCAAGATCTGATTAAGTTTGGCTTGATACCAGAGTTTGTGGGTCGTATTCCTGTGGTGGCAACGCTTGATGCGCTAGATAAGCCTGCGCTGATTCGGATTTTGACTGAACCGCGTAATGCGCTAACCAAGCAGTATCAGAAACTGTTTGAAATGGATGGGGTATCGCTGGAGTTTAAGGACGGCACTTTAGAGATTATTGCTGAAGAGGCTATCCGCAGAAATACCGGCGCCCGCGGGTTGCGTGCTATCTTGGAAGGGCTTTTGCTTGACGTGATGTATGAATTGCCTGCACGTGATGATATCGGTAAATGTATCATCACTAAGGAAGTGCTGCAAAACCATGAAAAGCCCATTCTTGTCACCGCTGATAAACGCAAGAAGAAAAAAGAAGAATCTGCATAGAGAAACTGTATTTAAGGCTGCTGCTTACTTTTAAGCGGTAGCCTTTTTTGATGTTTTAATCCGGCAGCAAAATTATCCATGGTAATATTTCGTTGCATTTTTTGCCTAATGCAGCCTCGCCCGGTTGCTTTGTTCGCACGTATTATTTTAAATAAGCTTTGGACGTTTTTCTTCTTTTCCTTAGGATATACTAAATGCAGTTAATGCTTTTAGGGGGGAAAAAAATGTCAAACATAACGCCGCTCATTGGTGTGATCCAGATTTTTTTTGCAGTTGTCATCGGACTCTATTTTCTGAATCTGCTCCGCTCCCAGCAGAGCAGTAAAGTGGCTGTTGATAAAGAATCGCGCAAGGAAATGGAGCAACTGCGCAAAATGCGGGCAATATCGTTGACAGAACCCCTGGCCGAAAAAACGAGACCCGCATCTTTTGCTGAAATCATTGGCCAGGAAGAAGGTCTGAAGGCTCTAAGGGCTGCGCTTTGCGGGCCAAATCCGCAGCATGTAATTATTTATGGACCGCCTGGGGTTGGGAAGACGGCGGCAGCCAGGTTGGTGCTGGAAGAGGCAAAGCGAAACTGGATTTCTCCTTTTGGGCGGGAAGCAAAGTTTGTGGAACTTGACGCTACCACGGCGCGCTTTGACGAGCGTGGCATTGCAGACCCGTTAATTGGCTCGGTTCATGATCCCATCTATCAGGGAGCAGGGCCTATGGGGATGGCGGGCATACCGCAACCTAAGGCGGGTGCGGTCAGTAAAGCGCACGGCGGAATTTTGTTCATTGATGAAATCGGCGAGTTGCATTCCACCCAGATTAATAAATTGCTAAAAGTGTTGGAGGATCGGAAGGTATTTTTGGAGAGTGCTTACTATAATCCGGAAGATAGGAATATCCCTGCCCATATCCATGAAATTTTCCAAAAAGGTCTTCCCGCGGATTTTCGGATGATTGGCGCTACCACCAGATTGCCGGATGATATTCCTCCCGCCATTCGCTCTCGTTGTTTGGAAGTATTTTTTAGAGGGCTATTGCCGGATGAAACGGCGCTTATAGCTGCCAGTGCGGCTAAAAGAATCGACCTTTTTTTAAACGAGGATGTTCTGGCTGTGATTAAGAAATTTGCGGCAAACGGACGGGAAGCAGTCAATACTGTGCAAATTGCCGCAGGTTTAGCTCAGTGTGACAATGGGCGCAAACATCTGACATTGCAGGATGTCGAGTGGGTGGTGAATGCCAGTCAAATGTCGCCGCGGCCGGAAAAGAAAATTCCGCTTCGTTCGCAGGTAGGTTATGTGAATGGCTTGGCGGTTTACGGTCCTAGTATGGGGACTGTGATTGAGATCGAGGTGGCATCTCACCGCGTTGCGCAGGGAAAAGGCGAGGTACATGTTACCGGTGTGATGGAGGAAGAAGAAGTGGGCGGCCCGCGCCGTGTATTGCGCCGTAAAAGCTCGGCTAAAAGTTCTGTGGAAAATGTTTTGACGGTACTGCGCGACTATTTGGAGATGGATCCGAAAGATTATCATATTCATCTTAATTTTCCCGGAGGCACTCCTATTGACGGGCCTTCAGCCGGCATCTCTATAGCTGTTGCCATCTACTCATCGCTGACAGGCATTGCCGTCGCTAATACGGTGGCAATGACTGGTGAAATTTCTGTGCGTGGTTATGTGCGTCCTATCGGCGGAGTTGCCTGCAAAGTAGAGGCGGCACGGCAAGCCGGTGCCAAGAAGGTAATCATTCCTCGCGACAATTGGCAGCAAGCCTTCGAGAAGATTTCTGGGCTTGTGGTTATTCCGGTCGATACTTTGCAGGAAGTGTTGGATCACGCCTTGGTTAAAGGGCAGAGAGTGGCGGCCGGAGGGGCAAAAATGCTGACGGCATCACCGTTATAAGTTTGAGTGCCCTCACCCTTACCCTAACCCTAACCCTCACCCTAACCCTCTCCCGGAGGGAGAGGGAATTGGTGGAGCAAGTAAGAGGGAATTAGTGGAGCAAGTAAGAGGGAATTAGTGGAGCAAGTGAGAGGGAATTAGTGGAGCAAGTGAGAGGGAATTAGTGGAGCAAGTGAGAGGGAATTAGTGGAGC
>JAGXRV010000002.1 GCA_018335695.1 Clostridium sp. | reverse complement strand
AGAGGGAATTAGTGGAGCAAGTGAGAGGGAATTAGTGGAGCAAGTGAGAGGGAATTAGTGGAGCAAGTGAGAGGGAATTAGTGGAGCGAGGGAGAGGGAATTGGTGGAGCAAGTGAGAGGGAATTGGTGGAGCAAGTGAGAGGGAATTGGTGGAGCAAGGGAGAGGGAATTAGTGGAGCAAGTGAGAGGGAATTTATGGGAAGACTGAGATTTTTGTCTGATTTTCAGGGAAGTTAAAGATTTTGAGCAGAAAAAGGAAAATTCTTGACGGTGGGCGAATAAATATCTAGGTTGGTGAATTGAGGAATGGAGGGGAGACGTGTGGCTGAAAAAACAAAAATTCTACCGCTACTGCCACTACGAGGTATACTGGTTTTTCCCAATATGGTTCTGCACTTAGATGTTGGCCGGGAACGCTCGGTTAGCGCATTGGAGCAGGCTATGGTGGATGATAATAAAGTTCTGCTTGTCACTCAGAAAGAAGCCAGAGTCGATGACCCGACTCCGGAGGATATTTATTCCATGGGTACCATCGCGCAAATTAAGCAGATGCTTAAACTGCCTGGCGGCACCATCCGGGTTTTGGTGGAAGGGCTGTCTCGCGCTTATGTGCGCGATTTTGTGGATGCCGACCCCTTTTTTAAGGTGCATGCGGAAGAAGTTCCGGAGGATATTTCAAAGAGCATTGAAGTGGAAGCTTTAATGCGCAGTGTGACTTATCAATTTGAGCAATATATTAAGCTGAGCAAAAAAATTCCACCCGAGACTTTGGTAATGGTAGCCGGTATTGAAGAGCCGGGCAGAATGGCTGATATCATCAGTTCCCATCTCACCTTGAAAGTAGAGCAGAAGCAGCAAATTTTAGAGGCCACGTTACCGAAAGACCGTCTGAGCAAGCTTCTTGAGATTTTGGGTCATGAGATGGAAGTTTTGGAAATTGAACGTAAAATCAATTTGCGTGTGCGCAAGCAGATGGAGCGCACGCAGAAAGAATATTATCTGCGTGAGCAGATGAAGGCCATCCAGAAAGAGCTGGGTGAAAAAGATGAGCGCATGGCTGAGGCAGACGAGTACAGGGAAAAAATTACCGAAGCTAATTTGCCGGAGGAAGTGTCGGAAAAGGCGTTAAAAGAAGTAGAGCGCCTGGAGAAAATGCCGCAGGCGGCGGCGGAAGCGGTAGTTATCCGCAATTATTTAGATTGGATTTTGGCGTTGCCTTGGTCACTGCAGACTGAGGACAGACTGGATTTGAATATGGCAGAGCAAATTTTAGATGAGGACCATTACGGTTTAACGAAAGTAAAAGAGCGCATCATCGAGTATTTGGCTGTGAGGCAACTGGCGCAAAAACTAAAAGGTCCGATTATTTGCCTGGTCGGCCCTCCGGGTGTGGGAAAAACATCGCTTGCGCGTTCTATTGCCCGCTCGCTGGAGCGCAACTTTGTACGCATCTCACTTGGCGGAGTGCGGGATGAAGCGGAAATCCGCGGACATCGACGCACTTATGTGGGAGCAATGCCGGGCCGGATTATCCAAGGAATGCGTCAGGCTAAGTCGCAGAACCCTGTGTTTCTGCTTGATGAAATTGATAAGATGTCGACTGATTTTCGTGGGGATCCCTCCGCAGCTCTCCTTGAAGTTTTGGACCCCGAACAGAATAATACTTTCTCCGACCATTACATTGAGATTCCCTTTAATCTTTCCAATGTAATGTTTATTACTACTGCCAACACGCTTTACAATATTCCTCAGCCGCTATTGGACAGGATGGAAACCATTTATATTCCCGGGTATACTGAGGAAGAAAAAGTGAATATTGCCGAACGGTTTTTGCTGCCAAAGCAGTTGAAAGAGCATGGTTTAAGTAAAGAGAATCTTACTGTTTCTGAAAAAACATTGCGTAAAATTATTCGCCAGTATACGCGTGAAGCCGGTGTGCGCAGCCTGGAACGGCAGATTGCTTCCTTCTGCCGCAAAACGGCTAAGGAAGTTGTGCGCGATAAAAAGGAACGGTCGGCCATCACGGTGCAAAATCTCCATAAATATTTGGGTATTCCTCGCTATCGCTTTGGTCTTGCGGAAAAGGAAGATGAGACAGGGGTAGCTACCGGCTTGGCTTGGACGGAGGCAGGCGGCGATACCTTGGTGATTGAAGTAACGCTGATGAAAGGGAAAGGTAAACTGCTGCTGACCGGTAAGCTGGGTGATGTAATGCGTGAATCTGCTCAGGCAGCGCTCTCTTATATTCGCACCAGAACCGGCCAATTAGGAATCAATGAGGATTTTTACGAAACTTATGATATTCATATCCACATTCCCGAGGGTGCCATTCCAAAAGACGGCCCCTCTGCCGGAATTACGATGGCTGCGGCGCTTGTCTCTGCGCTGACGCAACGACCCTCCAGACGTACCGTTGCGATGACGGGAGAAATTACGCTGCGCGGCCGAGTTCTTCCCATCGGCGGGGTAAAAGAAAAGGTGCTGGCTGCTCACCGAGCCGGAATCAAAAAAGTAATTCTTCCTGCCGAAAACAAGAAAGATCTCAGCGAAATTCCGGAAAACGTCAGTCGCAAATTGGAGTTTGTCTTTGTGGAGCATATGGATCAAGTGCTGGCATATGCGCTGGCGGAAAAAGAAGATGAAAGTTAAAACCGCGTCTTTTGTGCTTAGTGCGGCAAAAACGGATCAGTTTGTCCCCGGCGGCCTGGCGGAGATTGCTTTTGCCGGCCGTTCTAACGTGGGGAAGTCCTCCTTGCTTAATTCGCTGCTAAATCGTAAGCAGTTAGCGATGACGAGCGCAACCCCGGGCAAGACTCGTCTGATTAATTTCTTTTTAGTCAACGAAGCTTTTCATTTTGTAGATTTGCCTGGCTACGGCTTTGCCCGCGTTTCCAAACAGATGAAGGAACAATGGGGACAGTTGATTGAAGCGTATTTGGCGCAGCGTCAAGAATTGCGGCTGGTGGTGCAGCTCGTGGATTTGCGTCATCTGCCTACTGCTGATGATTTGGCGTTGTATAAGTGGCTGATTCATTATAACCGACCGACAGTGATTGTCGCTACCAAAGCAGATAAGATTTCCCGGGGCAACAGGGCTAAGCATATTAACCAGATTCGGACCGGCTTGGGTCTTGGCGCTGATGGTCCTGTAATTCCCTACTCAGCTAAGACCGGTGAGGGCAAAGAAGCCCTTTGGAAAATGATTGCGCAGTATATTTCTTAAGCGGCGTAACATTTAGGCAGAACCGCTCCTGGTTAGGCGGGGGCGGTTTTGTTGTTGTGACCACCCCGCCCTAACGGGCACCCCCGACTTCCAGTATGAAGATGCGGGCTGGATTCTTGACATGGGCAGGGACAGTCAGATATATTTATGAAAGAAATGTGACCCTGTAAGGAGGCTTTTAAATGAAAGAGAAAGAGATGGCGCCGGTCTATGCTCCCGCAGAGGTGGAAGACAGGCTTTATCAGGAGTGGCTGGCTCACAATTATTTTCGCGCCCCGGGGGATCCGGGAAAAGCGACATTTACTATTGTCATTCCTCCTCCTAATGTGACAGGCTCTTTACATATGGGCCATGCGCTTGACAATACCATCCAGGATATTTTGATCCGCCGCAAACGCATGCAGGGTTTTGACACACTTTGGCTGCCCGGTTCCGACCATGCCGGAATCGCGACACAGATTAAAGTGGAAGAACATTTGGCTGAAGAAGGAATCTCTCGTTATGAGTTGGGGCGGGAGAAATTCATAGAACGGGTCTGGGGCTGGAAGGAAGAATATCACCGGCGGATCACTAAGCAGTTGCAAAAGCTGGGTGTTTCCTGTGACTGGTCAAGAGAGCGCTTTACTATGGATGAGGGCTGCTCCCGGGCAGTGCGGGAAGTATTTGTTTCTCTCTATGAGCAGGGGCTGATTTATCGGGGAGACTATATCATCAATTGGTGTCCCCGCTGTCATACCGCTCTTTCTGATATTGAAGTGGAGCACGAGGATAAAGAAGGAAAGTTGACTTTTATTCGTTATCCGTTGGCGGACGGTGAAGGCTATATTGTTGTGGCTACCACCCGCCCGGAAACTATGCTTGGTGATACGGCTGTTGCTGTCCATCCGGAAGATTCACGCTATACCCGCTTTATCGGCAAGCAGGTGATGCTGCCGCTGCTTGGGCGGCTAATCCCTGTAGTGGCCGATGAGTATGTTGACCCTGAGTTTGGCAGCGGGGCAGTAAAAATTACGCCTGCTCATGACGCCAATGATTTTGCTTTGGCTGCCCGCCACAATTTGCCGACGGTGGTAGTGATTGCTGCTGACGGTACGATGACGAAAGAAGCTGGAGTATACGCCGGGCTTGACCGCTTTGCGGCAAGGGAGCAAGTGGTGGCTGACCTGGAAAAGGCAGGTTTGCTGCTGGAGTCGGTGGGACATGCCCACACGCTGGGTCATTGTCAGCGTTGTCAGACTGTAATTGAGCCGCTTTTGTCAAAGCAGTGGTTTGTACGAATGAAGCCGCTTGCCGAGCCGGCTATTGCTAAGGTGAAAAGCGGTGAAATCCGCTTTGTGCCGGAGCGCTTTACCAGAACTTATCTTAACTGGGTGGAGAATATCCGCGATTGGTGCATTTCCCGTCAAATTTGGTGGGGACACCGTATTCCCGCATGGTATTGCGCTTGCGGCGAGACGATTGTTTCAAGAGCAGAGGTCATCTCCTGCCCGCATTGTCAAAGCAATGAGTTGTTCCAGGATGAGGATGTGCTGGACACTTGGTTTTCTTCTGCGCTCTGGCCCTTTTCAACTTTGGGCTGGCCGGATAGAACTGATGATTTGGCTCATTTTTACCCTACAAATGTGCTTGTCACCGGCTATGATATTATCTATTTTTGGGTGGCGCGCATGATTTTTATGGGGCTGCAGTTTATGAAGGAAATCCCTTTTCAGACTGTTTATATCCATGGCTTGGTGCGGGACGAGCAGGGAAGGAAAATGAGCAAGTCCCTCGGCAACGGCGTCGACCCTTTGGAAATTATTGAGCAATACGGAGCCGATACTTTGCGTTTCACTTTAATTACCGGACAGGCACCTGGCAACGACCAGCGTTTTCGACTGGAAAATGTGGAGAACAGCCGTAATTTTGCCAACAAAATCTGGAATGCTTCCCGTTTTGTGCTGATGAATCTTGATAATCTGTCGGCGGAGCAAGTGATGCTTGCCGGCAACCTCACCGATGCCGATCGCTGGATTTTGCACCGTTACAACGAGACGGTAGAACAGGTTAACCGGCTGATGGAGCGCTATGAGCTGGGGGAAGCAGCCAAGACCATTTATGAATTTTTGTGGAGCGATTACTGCGACTGGTATATCGAAATGGCTAAAATTCCGCTCTATGGGGCGGAAGGGGCTGAGCAAAAACAGACAGCTCGGTCTGTTTTAAGCTATGTGCTGGAGAGGACGCTAAGGCTGCTGCATCCTTTTATGCCTTTTATTACGGAAGAAATACGTCGGAAACTTCCCCATGGCGGCGGCAGTATTGTGCTTGCTGCCTGGCCGGAATACGATGATTTGCTGGTATTTCCGGAAGCTCACAACCGCATGAATATTCTCATGGCAGTGACGCGTGCCATCCGTTATCTGCGCAGTGAGGTGCAACTCCCGCCGGGCAAGAAGGTGCGGGTAGTTCTGCATGCCGGAAGCCAAAGTTCTGCCGCTGCGCTGACTGAAGGGATTGCTATGCTGCAAAGACTGGCGGGACTTGAAGAGGCGGTGGTTACGCTTGCCTTGCCTGAAAAACCCAGGCAAGCGGTGACCGCAGTAGTGGGAGATATAGATATTTACCTGCCGCTAAGCGGTTTGATTGATTTAGCGCAGGAAATTGGGCGGTTGGAAAAAGAACTGCAGAGATTGGCCGGTGAACTGAATCGCCTGGAAGGGAAGCTAAATAATCCTGGTTTTCTGGCAAAAGCACCGCAAGATGTGGTGGCGGAGGAACGTATTAAGGCCGAGGGCTATCGGTTGAAATGGGAGAAGGTTAATACCCGCCTGGAAAGTTTACGGTAAGCGGGAACAGGGGCGTGATTGGCGTTATGAACTACGCGGAAGCACTGGCTTGGATTCACAGCCTTTACCGTTTCGGCATTAACCCGGGTTTGGAGCGAATTAAGGCGCTGTTAGAGAGGCTTGGCGATCCCCAGAAGAGATTGCGCTGTGTTCATATTGCCGGCACGAACGGCAAAGGGTCTACTGCCGCATTTCTTGCCTCTATGCTGGAGAACGAGGGAAAGAGAGTGGCGCTTTACACTTCGCCTTACCTGGAAGCATTTACTAACCGTATGGCGATTAACGGTGCCGATATCAGCCGGGAGCGTCTGGCGGCGCTGACTACGGAAGTAAGGCTGCAGGTTGAGGCTGTAGCCGGCACGGATTTGGGGCAGCCTACAGAGTTTGAAGTCGTCACTGCGCTTGCCTTTAAGTATTTTGCTGAGGAGCAGCCGGACTGGGTAGTGGTGGAAGTTGGTCTGGGCGGTCGTCTTGATGCTACTAATGTAATAGAGCCGGTCGTTTGTGCTATTACTAATATCGCGCTGGAGCATACCCAGATATTAGGCGAAACTATCGAAGAGATTGCTTATGAGAAAGCCGGAATCATTAAGCCCGCTACCGCTATAGTCACTGCAGCGGAAAACGTGCAGGCGTTAAGCGTCTTTCGGCGGATTGCCCGGGAACGCGGTGCGAGATTGTATGAAATGGACGGGGAATTACGCTGTAAACCTGTCGGCGCAACTTTAGACGGGCAGATTTTTGATTATCAGAGCCCATGGCGTGAGTTAAAAGGTCTGCGGATTGCTATGCTTGGACAACATCAGGTGCGCAATGCAGCGCTTGCTCTGGCTGTCCGCGAGCTGCTGCCTGAGCCTTTTGTTGAAGCTGCTGTGCGGCGAGGGTTAGCAGCTACCTGTTGGCCCGGACGGTTGGAAGTTTTTTCACGTAATCCGCTGGTGCTGGTGGACGGCGCTCATAATCCGGATGGGATTCGTGCTCTCTGCCGGGCGCTCCCAGGCATTTTGGGCGGGAAAAAGTTGCGGTTAGTGGTGGGTATCTTGGGTGATAAGGCGGTTGGGGAGATTTTGGCGGAGATAGTTCCTTTGGCCTCCGCCGGCTTGATTGTGACTAAGCCGGATAATCCCAGAGCCGCCGATCCAATTTTGGTGGCAGAGTTTGCCAGGCGTTTCGCTCTGCCGGGGGTGAGTGTGTCCGTAGCGGAGACGGTCACTGCCGCAGTCGGCAAAGGTCTAACCAACCTGAAAGCAGACGAGGCTCTCTGCGTCGCCGGATCCCTCTATACTATCAGTGAAGCAAGAGAAACTTTAAAAGCATATTTTCCCTGCTAAGCAGCATTTTCGGCGCCCTTTTGAGTGGGGCGCTATTTTATTGCGGCAGATACTCTTGCTCTAAGAACAGACGCCCACTTTCCCTCACCCTCGCTGCGCTCCACCCTCTCCCAGAGGGAGAGGGAAAGGTTTGGGAAGAGGGCTAGGGTGAGGACAAAGAATCCGGCTTCTGACCTCCGACCTCCGACCTCTGCTAATGGAAGAGGGCTAGGGTGAGGACGGAGAAACCCTCTCCCTCTGGGAGAGGGTAGGGTGAGGGGCATTGATGATTTTCAGGCTAAAATATATTTTTACGGGTGGGGAAGGGATTTTCTCTGTCACGTGGAATAAGTTTTATGTTTGTGAAAGATTTTAGCTTGCGAAGATAGGTGGCGGAGTGTGGCGAAAAAAATCGATGCAGTGCAGGAATTTTCGTAACTTCCTAGAATTTTCCCGTGTTGAGCAAAAGTTGTCATAATATTTTTATTTTAAGGGGTGAATTGTGCAGATGAGCTTTAAGACGTTTAAGGGAGGCGTTCATCCCGGCGACTTTAAAAGTGCGACCGAGAAGAAGCCTGTCGTTCCCGCCAAGCCCCCTGCGGTGGCTATTATTCCACTGTCACAGCATATCGGAGCACCTTGTGAGCCGCTTGTGGCTGTGGGGGATGAGGTAAAGATGGGGCAAAAGGTTGGTGACAGCAAAGGTTTTGTTTCAGCCCCGGTTCATTCCAGTGTTTCCGGGAAAGTGATAAAGATCGAAATGTGCAATTCGGCGTTGGGCAGGCCGGTGCAAGCAATTTACATTGAGAATGACTTTCAGGATACTTGGCATGAAGACGTGTCGCCAAATCCCAACTGGCAGCAGTTGGGGGTAGACGAGCTGAAAAAATTGATTCGAGAAGGCGGTATTGTCGGTATGGGAGGAGCCACATTTCCTACCCATGTAAAAGTCTCTCCGCCACCGGGTCAAGCCATCGATTATGTGCTGGTTAACGCAGCCGAGTGCGAACCTTATCTTACCGCTGATCATCGTGCTATGCTCGAGCGTCCTGATGATATTATCGTCGGTCTGCAGATAGTTATGAAAGTTGTCAATGCGCCCAAAGGGATGATTGGTATTGAGGATAATAAGCCGGATGCGGTGGAAGCGCTTAAAAAAGCTGCAGCCAATTTCCCTGATATCGAAGTTCATGCGCTTCATACGAAGTACCCGCAGGGCGCGGAAAAACAGTTGATTAAAGTGTTTACCAATCGCGAAGTGCCCTCCGGAGGGTTGCCTTCCATGGTTGGCTGTGTGGTGCAAAACCCCGGCACATGTATTGCCATTGCAGACATGGTGCGTTTCGGCAAGCCCTTGATTGAACGCAACGTGACAATTACCGGTTCAGGCATTATGGAGCCAAAAAACATGCTGGTGCGGGTAGGTACGCCTTTAGAGGAAGTGATTGAGCAATGCGGCGGGTTTAAGTCTAATATCCGCAAAATGGTTCTTGGCGGCCCAATGATGGGCTTTTCGCAGCCGGGACCGGAGAACCAGCCTGTCACCAAAGGAACGTCCGGTATTCTTTGCTTAACCGAACAGGAAGTACAGATTTATGACATTCGCCAGTGTATTAAGTGCGCAAAATGTGTAGATGTCTGCCCTGTCAGCATTATGCCCCTGTTTATCGGCTCTTCTGTCGAGCAAGGCATGTATGATAAAGCGGAAGCATATAACGCCATGGATTGCATTGAATGTGGCTGCTGCACATATATCTGCCCTTCCAAACGTCCGCTGGTGCAGTGGATTCGGATGTCCAAGGGGGATATTGCGGCTAGGCGTGCTGCCGCCGCAGCGAAAAAGTAAGCGCAAAGGTAAAGGAGGGATAGCTAGATGGATAGAAAATTAGTCGTTTCTTCATCGCCGCATTTAAAGACGACAGAATCGGTTCAAAGTGTGATGATTGACGTGCTTGTGGCCTTATTTCCAGCCGCTTTGGCCGGCGTAATTTTCTTTGGCGCGCCAGCGCTTATAACAATGCTGCTAACTACTGTTTCCGCCATGGTAACTGAAGCTATAATTTTGCGTCAGAAAAACATTTTTGGTGACGGCAGTGCGGCAGTGGCGGGGCTGCTTTTGGCCATGGTTCTGCCTCCCACCGTGCCGTGGTGGCTTGCGGTTATCGGCGGTATTACCGCCATAGTTATTGGCAAGCAGGTTTTTGGCGGGATCGGCAACAACATTTTTAACCCCGCGCTCGTGGCTCGAGCCATTTTGATGGCATCTTGGGCGACTCACATGACTACTTGGGTTCGCCCTGTAGACTTGGCAACCGCCGCCACACCGCTCGCATTAGATCAGAGGGCTTTTAGTTTTATCAATTTATTTGTGGGTGCCGTTCCCGGCTGTATAGGTGAAACCAGCGCCTTTGCTTTGATTCTTGGAGCCGGCTGGCTATTCTACAAAGGTCATATTACCTGGCGTATTCCCGGCGGCTTTATCGGTACTGTTTTTGTGATGGGGTTCTTTTTTGGTGGTTACGGCGGTGCTATGGCGATGTTTTCAGCCGGCCTTTTCCATGTATTGGCCGGGGGCGTAATGCTTGGCGCGCTTTTTATGGCTACCGATATGGTGACTTCGCCGGTCACTGCCAAAGGTCAGTTGATTTTCGGGATTGGCTGCGGTCTGTTGACGATGCTGATTCGCATCTTTGGCGCGTTTCCTGAAGGGGTTATGTTTGCCATTCTGATGATGAACGCGCTGACACCTTTAATTGACAATAAGACCTTGCCGAGGAAATACGGGGAGGTGGCGAAGTAATGAAAGAAATGATCCGTATGGGAGTTATTCTGATGATTTTCTGCGTAGTGGCAGCCGTCGCTTTGGCTTTCACCAACCAGGTGACGTCTGTCGTTATTGCGGAACGTCTTCATCAAGAAAAGGTGGCGCAACTTGCGGAATTATTCCCAACGCTGACAAATTTTGAGGAGAGAACGGTCGATGGCCGCACTGCTACAGTCGCCTTTGACGCTGAAAATAAATTTGTCGGCGTGCTGGCAGAAGGGCAGACAGAGGGTTACGGCGGTCCGATTAGATTTAACCTGGGGATTAACGCTGCAGGAGAAATTGTAGGTCTGACGGTGTTTGCTCAGACGGAAACACCTGGTTTGGGCGATAAAATTAAAGAGCCTTGGTTTACTGAACAGTTTCTTGGCAAAAAAGCCGGCGACACCTTTACTGTGGACGCGATTTCCGGCGCCACGGTCTCCGTCAGAGCTATGGAGACCGGGGTGGAAAGAGAGTATAACGAGATCTGGCAGCGCTTCAGCGACGGAGGAGTAGCCGGCGCCGAGGGCAACACGGCTCCGGCGTTTAGCCTGGAAGGAGTGGCTGATGGCACTTATACAGGTACGGCTAAAGGTTTTAAAGGAGATATCACTCTGGAAGTGACTGTGGCCGGTGGGAAAATCACGGCAATTAATGTAACCGCGCAGCAGGAAACGGCTGACCGCTGGGCAAACGCAGAAAAGGTGATTGAGGAAATAATCGCTAAACAGACAATACAAGTTGATGCGGTTTCAGGAGCGACAATATCCAGCGACGCTATTATCAAGGCCGTGCAGAACGCACTGGAGCAATAGGTGGGAGGTGTGAGAAAATGAGTGTGATAAGTGAGTTCTCGAAAGGTATTATTAAAGAAAATGCCGTCTTCCGGCTGGTACTCGGCTTGTGTCCCACTTTGGCAGTTACAACCAAAGCTGAGTTTGGCCTTGGGATGGGTGTTGCCACCTCGGCGGTACTCGTTTGCTCCAATTTGGCAATTTCTCTGATGCGCAATTTTATCCCGGCAAAAATCCGCATTCCCAGTTTTATCATTATCATTGCCACGTTTGTCACCATGGTCGATATGCTTCTAAATGCCTATATGCCTGCGCTTCATGCCCAACTGGGAATTTTTGTGCCGCTGATTGTGGTAAACTGCGTTATTCTGGGGCGTGCGGAAGCTTTTGCTTCTAAATCTCCCGTGGTTCACTCTCTTGCCGATGGCTTGGGCATCGGTTTGGGATTTGCCCTTTCCCTGACGTTGCTTGGTGCTGTGCGTGAATTGCTGGGTGCAGGTACCATTTTTAACGTCAATCTTTTGGGAGCCGCCTATGAGCCTTTCAAAGTCTTTGCTTCTCCGCCGGGTGCTTTCCTTGCGCTTGGGCTATTGATGGCGCTGGTGAATATGCTCTCCAAGAAATACAAACTGGAGTAAAGGAGGCTAGATTGTGGGCGAGATTTTTGCGATTATCTTCGGGGCCATTTTTATTAATAATTTTGTGTTGTCCCGCTTCTTAGGTATCTGTCCGTTTATGGGTGTTTCCAAAAAAGTGGAAACTTCTTTAGGGATGGGCATGGCTGTTACTTTCGTTATGGGTTTGGCTTCGTTTGTGACTTGGCTGCTTGAGTATTATGTTTTGGTGCCAAATCAACTGGAGTACCTGCGCACCATCGTGTTTATCTTAGTTATCGCCTCCCTGGTTCAGTTTGTGGAGCTTGTGATCCGCAAAGCGAGTCCCACTCTTTATCAGTCACTCGGTATTTTTTTGCCGTTGATTACCACAAATTGTGCTGTGCTCGGCGTAGCGATTTTGAATATCCAGTTAGGCTATAATTTGTTTGAAGCGGTCGTCTTCGGCACGGCTGCAGCCGTAGGTTTCACCTTGGCCTTGGTAATTATGGCCGGAATTCGTGAGCGCTTGGAATTTGTGTTTGTGCCGAAACACTTTCAAGGAGTATCTATCGCCATGATTATTGCCGGAATCCTGTCCTTGGCTTTCGGGGGATTCAAAGGCATGATGTAGGGGGAAATGACGATGAATTTAATTGTACCGGCAATTCTTAGCCTGGGAGGGCTGGGATTATTGTTTGGCAGTGCGCTGGCGTTTGCCGCGCAAAAGTTTGCCGTTGAAGTCGATCCTAAGGTGGAAATGGTTCAGGAAGCACTTTTAGGTGCCAATTGCGGCGCCTGCGGCTATGCCGGCTGTGCTCAGTTTGCGGAAGAAGTGGTGGCGGGAAAAGCGCCGGTTAGCGGCTGTACCCCCGGGGGCGCTAAGACGGCGAGTAAAATCGCCGAAATTCTTGGAGCAGAAGCGCCGTCGGCGGAAGCGCGTCTTGTGGCGCAACTTGTTTGCCTGGGCGACGGGACAACCGCTAAAATTAAGCATATTTATGACGGCGCGCCTGACTGTAAAGCGGCTCTGATGTTTGGCGGCGGGCCGCTGGCTTGCGGCTTTGGGTGTGTGGGTCTTGGCAATTGTGTCCGTGCCTGCCCTGTGCAAGCAATTGCCATGGGGAGCAACGGCCTGCCTGTTATTGATGCGACTGCTTGTATCAGTTGCGGTAAATGCAAGAACATCTGCCCGCGGCAGGTAATTGAAATGGTGAATGCCAACGGGCTGCATCATGTGCGCTGCAAGTCACGTGACAAAGGCAAACATGTGCGGACAGTATGCGAGCGCGGTTGTATCGCCTGCAACCTGTGTGTGAAAGCATGTCCAGTGGAGGCTATTCGTATGGAAAACAACTTAGCCATCATTGACAGTTTTATTTGCACTAACTGCGGTGAATGTGTCGAGGCTTGTCCGCGTACTACTATTGTTTAAACTGCGGCGCGGAAGATTTACCTTCTGCGCCAGCTTTTTTCGTTGACATTCCCGGGAGACAGGAGTAAACTTAGCTTGTTGTAAATTGACTTTCAGGTTGACTTGTCGAGAGATTCCTTGCTGGGGGCGCAAATGAATAGACTGACACACATTAACGAGCAGGGACGGGCCAAGATGGTCGATGTCTCTGCAAAGGATGACACGCGCAGGCTGGCTGTGGCGCAAGGCTTTGTGCGCATGAAACCGGAAACGCTGGAGTTAATTGCTTCCGGTGGCATTGCCAAGGGCGACGTGCTCGCCGTGGCGCAGGTAGCCGGAGTGTTGGCAGCAAAAGAGACATCCCGCTTGATACCAATGTGTCACCCGCTTTTCATCACGGCGGTCGATATCTCCTTTACGCTGGACACTGTCAAGCAGCTTGTGAAAATAAGGGCTTCGGTTGGAACCACCGGCAAAACGGGCGTGGAAATGGAGGCGCTTACAGCCGTTACTGTGGCTGCGCTGACAATCTATGATATGTGCAAAGCCGTTGACAAGGAGATGGAAATTACTCACGTCTGCTTGATGGAAAAGCAAGGAGGCAAATCTGGTCATTACCGTCGAACTGAGGGCAGGGAGGAGGGGTAGGCAATGAAAAAAATAGCAAAAGGTGCCACCTTCTGGGTGACGGCAGGCGTCTTGTTTCTTTTTTGGATTTTAATTACCGGACGGTTGCATTGGCAGCATTTACTGGTAGGCGCCATCTGCTCGTACGGTATCGCCGCTTTTAATCATGATTTATTGTTGAAACCGGCTGAGCGGCCGCTGTACCATAAAAAAACGCTCTGGAAATGGGTCGTCTATTTATATGTGCTGGTGGTAGCCATTTTTAAGTCGAACTGGGATGTGGCTAAAATTGTTTTAAAGCCAAAAATGGATATCTCTCCGGGATTTATCAAATATAGGGCAAGGCTGAAAAAACCGCTCAACAGGGTAATTTTAGCGAATTCTATCACATTGACTCCGGGAACCTTAACGGTGGAAATGGAAGGCGATATCTATGTGGTCCATGCGATAACCAGGGGCAATGCGGAGGACGTGGCTGAGTGGGATATGATTGACAGGTTGCTTGAAATCGAGGAGGCCGAACAAAATGGGCTTTGAGTTTACCTTTCTTGAGAATATTTTTATCGGTGTTAGCGTGATTCTGGTCATTGCCACTTTTTTTTGTCTTTACCGCGCCGTGGTGGGGCCAAGCGAGGCTGACCGGGTGGTGGCTATTAATATTATCGGCACTAAGACGGTAGTAGTTATTTCGTTGATAGCGTTTGTGTTAAAACAGGAATTTTTCTTGGATGTGGCCTTGGTTTATGCTCTAATTAGTTTTGTGGCTACCATTGGGATTGCAAAATATATGGAAAAAGGTGCCTTGGAGTAGGGAGGATTACCATGACCGTAGTAACTAATGTGCTTATTGTGAGTTTTCTCGCCGCCGGCTTATTTTTCTTTCTTGTTGGGGTGGTAGGTCTCTTGAGACTGCCTGATGTTTATTCCCGCATGCATGCCACAACAAAGTGCGATACGCTGGGAGCGGGTTTGATTCTTTTTGCTCTTATTTTGTACGCCGGTTTTTCCAATGCCAGTGTAAAGCTTTTTTTTATGATACTCTTTCTCTGGATTACTAACCCTACCGCAGCTCACGTGATTGCACGTGCTTCCTACCGAAATAAGGTACGTGTCTGTGAAGGCACCTACGAATTGGATAGAACCGGGGAGGTGCAATGCAATGATTGATGTTTTGAAATATTTTATTTTATTTTTTTTGGTCTTCTGCGCTATTTTTGTGGCCAGAACAAAGGATATGCTCTCGGCAGTTATTATTTTTGCTGCCTACAGTCTGATGATGGCCATTCTTTGGTTGTTGCTTGCAGCCCCGGATATTGCTATTACGGAAGCGGCCATCGGCGCCGGTGTGACAACCCTGCTGCTGGTGGCAGCAATCAGCAAGACAAGGAGGGAAGAATAGATGAGAAAATTGCTGATACTCTTTTTCCTTGCGGTGATTATGGTGGTGATGGTGGCAACTGTGGTTGAAATGCCCACAATCGGCGATCCCGCCAATGTGACAAATAACGAAGTTCCCCGCCGCTATGTGGAGGAAAGCCTTAAGGAAACGGGAGCGCTAAACGTTATCGCCAGCATTATTACAGACTATCGTGCATTTGACACACTAGGTGAAGCCACCGTCCTGTTTGTGGCGATTGCCGCAGCATTGTCCAACTTAAAAGCACATTGAAGCTGCAAGCGAGGTGAACGACTTGGAAGATGTTATTGTCCGTTATGTGAGCCGCTTTATTTTGCCCTTTGTTCAGCTTTACGGGCTGTATGTAGTGTTACACGGGCATCTTTCCCCCGGAGGCGGATTTTCCGGCGGGGCGGTTATCGGTGCGAGCATGATTCTTTATGCCTTATCCTTTAATCTGGCGGCAGGGTCAAAGAAATTATCCCACGATGTTTCCTCCATACTGGAAAGTAGCGGTGCGTTGATTTTTGCCGGGATGGGTCTAATCTCTATCTTACTTGGCGCAAACTTTCTGGCTAACAGAGCCGCCGGCTTTCCTTTAGGCACGCCGGGAAATCTTTTCAGCAGCGGATCTATTGCCATCATCACTTTCGGCGTGGGAATAAAGGTAGCCAGCACCATGATTACACTGTTTTACAGCCTGATTGAGGAGGAGGACCATAGTCATGACCATCACTGAAATTGTGCTGCGCCTGCATGCCAACAGCTATTATTTTTTTGCTATTATCCTCTTCATTATTGGCTTCCATACTATGTTGACGCACAACAACTTAATAAAAAAGGTGATCGGCATGAACATTATGGATATGGCAATTTTTCTCTTTTTTGTGGCTATCGGCTATGTTCGCGGCGGCCGCTCGCCGATTCTTGAGCCTGGTGTTAACCACACCTTTATCAATCCGCTGCCTTCCGCCCTGATTCTCACCGGAATCGTGGTAGCCGTCAGTGTAACGGCCTACGCTCTGAGCCTGATTGTAAAACTATATAAGCATTATGGTACGATTGACGCGGAAGAAATTATGCGCATACGGGGAGGCGGCTCCCTGTGAATTTTAGTCAACATTTACCTGCGCTAATTGTGGTAGTGCCGCTCTTTTTCGCTTTTCTCATGCCATTGCTTGCTCGCTGGCGCAAACAGTGGTGCGTGCCGGTCACCTTGGGTGCAATTATATTTTCTTTTTTGGCCGCTTTGAAAATGGTGTTCCAGGTAATGAGCACCGGCCCTTTTTCTTATTATATGGGAGACTGGCCGCCGCCTTGGGGCATTGAGCTTAGTATAGATTATTTAGCAGTGTTTGCCGCTCTTACGGTTACAGGCGTAGGCCTGTTGATAATTTGGTACGGCAGCAAAGACTTGCTGCATGAGCTGAAATCTGAAGTAATAGGCTGGTATTACACGCTCTACCTGCTTTTGATCGCCTCAATGGTAGGAATTGTGATTACAAATGATATTTTTAACATGTTTGTGTTTCTCGAAATCTGTGCTATAGCTTCCTGCGGGATAATATCAATTAAAGAAAGCAGGGACTGTATCGAAGCGGCGTTTAAATATTTAGTGCTGTCTGTACTGGGCTCAGGCGCGTTTCTGTTGGCAGCAGCCATGCTTTATATGGTGACAGGACACTTAAACTTTACTTTTATGGCAGAGGCTCTGCCGGAAGCTATGGCTCTTTATCCCAACAACCTGCTGGTAGCACTTGGGCTCTTGATTGTCGGACTCGGCGTGAAGGCGGCGCTGTTTCCGTTGCACGTTTGGCTGCCCGATGCCCACTCCTCAGCGCCTTCTCCTTCTTCCGCTGTGCTTTCCGGCCTAGTGATCAAAGTTTATGCCGTGGCGATGATCAGGTTGCTTTATCTTGTTTTCCCGCGAGAGCTGCTCGGGTTGGCTCCCGTAATGGACATGATTCTCGGGATGTCGACTTTGGCGATTATTATCGGTTCAATGTTTGCTATTGTGCAGGACGACATTAAAAAAATGCTTGCTTACTCGAGCATCGCACAAATCGGTTACGTCTTTTTAGGTGTGGGGCTGATGAGTGAATCAGCGCTGGTGGGCGGAATCCTGCATATTTTTAATCATGCCATGATGAAATCGATGCTCTTCCTTGCAGCGGGTGCTTTTATCTACGGTACGGGAGCGCGGAAGCTTAGTGAGTTGAAAGGAGTCGGACACACTATGCCGATTCCGACGATTGCTTTCTGTATCGGCGCGTTTGCCATGGTGGGAATTCCGATTACCAGTGGTTTTATTTCTAAGTGGTATTTAGCTTTAGGCGCTCTTGATGTGGGACGGCCGTTTTTTACGGCAGTGATTCTAATCAGCAGTTTATTAAATGGGATTTACTATTTACCGATCGTGGTCAATGCTTTTTTCTCCAAAACGGAAGAAGTTGTGCCGGAGCCGGAAAAACTACCCAAGCAGATGCTGGTGCCGCTCGCGCTTTTAAGTTTTGGCGTAATTTTATTTGGTGTTTACCCGTCCCTGATTCTGGGGATTGTTTACAGAGCAGCTCAGCTACTGCTGGGATTATGATAAAGCTTTAATGTTGCGATGAACATTTTGGGGAGAGCTTTATTTAAAGAAGGGGAGATGAGGAAATGCAGCTTTTAGGTTCATTTCTACCTGTTTGGATTGTGATGTTCCCGATGGTAATGACTGTAGTGATTTATTATGTGGAGCAGCGATCCGAGAAGATGCGTAATGCATTGGCCGTAGCCACCTCTGTAGTAACGTTTCTTTCCGTGCTGGCGCTGTATCCCGGAGTCATGGCCGGTAATATTATTGAGTTCGAGTTGTTTCAGATTCTGCCCAATTTGGCTGTTTCTTTTAGAGTTGATATCCTGAGCTTTTCTTTAGCTTTACTTTCATCGTTTATTTGGATGCTTGTAGCGATTTACTCTATTGATTATATGTGCAAGGAGCATGGCTGCAACCGTTATTATCCGGTATTAATTATTACTCTGGCCAGTTGTATGGGTATTTTTATGGCGGGAGACCTTTTCACGCTTTTTGTTTTCTTTGAATTGATGTCACTGATTTCCTATGTACTGGTCGTTCATGAGGAAACGATTGAAGCGCTCCGTGCCGGCTACAAATATCTGATTATGACGATTATCGGCGGATTGGCTCTTTTCTTCGGAATAATCATCACATTTGAATTAGGCGGTTCAGTCTCGTTGAGTAATCCTGTGCCTCTGATCAGTGAACCGTCAAACTTGGCATTTTTTGCCTTTATCTCTTTCCTGATTGGTTTTGGCATGAAAGCCGGGATGTTTCCGTTGCACGTCTGGCTGCCGGACGCCCATCCTGTGGCACCGTCTCCTGCCAGTGCGTTGCTTTCCGGAATCATGTTGAAAACAGGCGCGTACGGTTTGCTGCGGGTTATCTTCCA
Source organism: Clostridium sp. (assembly GCA_018335695.1). Lineage (GTDB taxonomy): Bacteria > Bacillota > Dethiobacteria > Dethiobacterales > Dethiobacteraceae > GPS1B09. The sequence goes on along the minus strand of JAGXRV010000002.1, from coordinate 33,576 downwards.
TGTTTACGGTATAGAATTTATGCAGGCAACCGGTTGGACGATAATTATTGCCGTGGTTGCCGTCATTACCATTCTGTTAGGCTCCGCCGTTGCCATCACTCAGGAAAACCTGAAGCGTCGACTCGCATACTCCAGTGTTGGTCAAATGGGCTACATTTTGCTTGGCATTTCTATCCTGAACGAGCGCGCACTGATGGGGAACATTTTCCATATTTTCAGCCACGCTTTTATGAAGAGTACCCTCTTTTTGGCTGCCGGAGCAATTATCTTAAAAACAGGCAAGAAGAACATTAGGGACTTGGGCGGTATTGGCCGCCAGATGCCGTTTACAATGTTTGCTTTTACATTGGCAGCCTTGTCGATGATTGGTATTCCGCCATTTAACGGTTTTTTAAGTAAGTGGACACTATCGCTTGGGGCGATGGATGCCGGCGTTCCTTTCTACGTGCTGATTCTCTTGATTAGCAGCTTGTTAAACGGACTTTATTACTTGCCTATTATTATCGCTGCTTTTTTTGGTGAAGAGCAAGGAGAAGGTCACAAGCATGAATTGATTAAAATTAATGAGGCTCCCTATAAAATGTTGATACCGATCGCTATCTTGGCGGTTAGTTGCCTGCTGTTTGGGCTTCTCCCCTCCAACTTGCCTTTTGACCTGTCCCGGGTGGCCGCAGAATATTTGCTTAGGGGAGGATTCTAGTCAACATGACCTTCACATCCTTTTTGCCGGTGGCGGCCATCTTAGTCCCTTGGCTGGGTGCGTTGCCTGTCTTTCTGGCAGGATATCTCTCGGAGAAACTGCGTAATTTGTTGGCGGTGCTGGTAGCTTTGGCTACATGCGGCATTGTCCTCTCGCTTTATCCTTATGTCCAGACCGGCACAGTCGTCTATCGTTTTGCGGACTTAATGAGCTACGGACTTTATTTCCGTGTGGACTTTCTCGGCTTCGTCTTTGCTGCGCTGTTTTCGCTGAGCTGGCTTTTTGCTACAATCTATGCCACCGTCTACATGAGGAAGGAGCATGCCCAGAATAGATTTTATCTGTTTCTGCTTTTAACTCTTGCTCATTGTCTGGGCGTAGTTTTGGCTGGAGATTTGTTTAGTCTTTTCCTTTTTTTCGAGCTGATGACATTCTCTTCCTATGTTCTCGTTATTCATCGTCAAACACCGGAAGCTATTCGGGCTGGTAGCATCACAATTTATATGGGTGTGGCTGGAGGACTGGCGCTCCTGATGGGCATTTTCATCCTCTTTGCAGGCGTAGGTACACTTGATTTAGTACCCATGCTGGAGAGAATTCTGGCGGCCGGCATTAACCCACTGCTTGTCATTCCGTTGTTTATGGTGGGCTTTGGTATCAAGATGGGGATGGCGCCGCTGCATATTTGGATGCCGAGAGCCTATGAAGTAGGCCCCTCCCCGATAAACGCTGTTTCATCAGCAGCTATGTTGAAGGCCGGTGCCTATGGGATGATCCGGATTGTGGGCATGATTTTTACTCCGGCAAATCCGGCGGTTGTGCCGGCTGGCGCGGAAGTAATAAAATATATTGGACTAGCTATCATTTGGCTGGGGATTCTCACGATGGTAATGGGGGCTGCCTTGGCAATCCTGCAGCATAATGCCAAGCGAATCTTGGCCTATAGTAGTGTCAGTCAGATGGGCTATATACTGATGTGCATCGGCGTGGCCGCTTTTCTCGGCTTTGAAAAAGGGGCGATAGGCTTTTCCGGAGCGATGTATCATATAATTAATCACTCAGTCTTTAAGGCGTCGCTCTTTATGGTCGTGGGAGCAGTTTATCTGATCACTTTGGATGTGGATATTAGTCGCGTCCGGGGAATGATGAAAAAACTTCCTTTCCTGGCGGTTATTTTTCTGATTTCCTATGTTGCCATTGCCGGCGTACCCGGCGGGAGCGGCTATGCCTCTAAGGCAATTATGCACCGAGCCATTGTTTACGCCTATAAATATGGCGGGGAGTTTACCAGTTTATTTGTGGCTGAGAAGTTTTATGTCTTAGCCAGCGCGATGACTGTGGTCTATTTTGCCAAGCTTTTCGCCGGACTGTTTTTGGGGAATATGCGAAGGGAACACTCCAATTTAGATTTTAAGGTATCGCCGCTGATCAAGGTTATTTTGTTCTTCTATTCGGCGGCAATTCTAGCCGTCGGCTTTTTTCCCAACTTTGTCCTCAACCGCATTGTTATTCCGGCTGGAGCCGGCTTCTCTTTTGATGCTTATGGTTTCAAAGCTTTAAAGGAAATCAACTTCTTCCTGTGGTATGACTTGCAGGAGCCGCTTTTGGTTTTTGCTTTGGCTGCTGTAATGTATCTGATTTTAGACCATAAGCGGATTTTTGACTGGAAGGCTCCGGAGTGGCTTAGCGTGGAGTATAGCTTTTATCTGCCGGCGGCTCGTTTTTTCTTTAAAACCTGCTGTAATTTTGGCACAGCCTTTGATTCCGCGATCAATAGGACATATTTGAAGTCCGGAAAAATTGCTTCGGAGATGTGCAAATATATCACTGTTTTTGATTCTTCTGTCAATAAAGTTTATGAAAGCAGCGGAGTGGCTGCGCGCCATTTAGCGGAACAGGCAGAAAGATTTGACGGTGTGATAAATGATGCCTATGAAAAGTCAGGCGGCGTGGCGCGCATGATTGCCGATGGAGCAGAGCAGTTTGACGGTGTGATAAATGACGCCTATGAAAAATCTGGCGGCGTAGCGCGCAAGATCGTGGACGGAGCAGAACAATTAGATGGCGCAATAAACGACACCTATGAAAAATCAGGGCAGATGGCGCGGCAGTTTGTTGATAAGACGGCGGAGTTTGATAGTTCACTGGGCGAGGCGTATGAGCAATCCGGCGAGCATTCCCGCAGCCTGTGGGAGCGGATGCGAGGCAGTCAATCTGACTGGAATATTAAAAACCTTAACTTCGATTCACTCCTGATAGCTTTGACACTGGGGCTCTTCCTCATTATTTTGCTTTATTACACCCGCTTTAACTAGTAGACCCATCATCCCTACGGCATCAGCGGAAAGATGAGAATATTCCTTGCCCTCACCCTAACCCTCTCCCAGTGGGAGAGGGGAATTATTGCGCACCGACTTTTTCCGTGATAAACTGAAGCAGACAACTATATTGGAGCGATGTAGAGTGAGACTTCCACGCTGGCCTCGCCGATTGATTATTGCGATTATCGTGGCGCAGATTCTGCTTGTTCTCTTTATTATTCATATGGTCAGATCCGGCGGGCTGCCAGGCGGTCCTAAAAGACTGGCACGGACAGAGTTTCTCATGAGTACTGTGGTGGAAACGATTATCTATACTACAAATGTTAAAGCAGGAGAACAGGCTCTGACTGACGCCTCCTTTGCGGCGGTCAGTTTGGAGGCCATCCTTGACAGGCACCGTGCAGATTCTGAGATAACTGCGATTAACAATCTGGCCGGCAAAGAGCCGGTTAGCGTTTCTGCCGACACATTCAAAAATATTAGTTTGGCACTGGAAGTGAGTCTGCTTTCAAGCGGCGCTTTCGATTTAACTGTGGCGCCTCTGCTCGAGCTATGGGGGTTTGGTACCGGAAATACAGTCGTACCTTCGGAGCAGGACTTGGCAAAAGTGTTGCCGCTTGTGGATTACAGGAGGGTGCGCTTAGCTGAGGATGGCATGCAAGTGTTTTTGGAAAATGAAGGGATGAAGTTGGACCTAGGCGGTATAGCTAAAGGCTTTATCGTGGATAGGGCAGTGGAAGTGTTGCAGGCAGCCGGTGTCAGCTCGGGGACTGTAGACGCCGGTGGCGATATCCGCGCCATTGGCTCAAAGCCTGACGGTTCGCCTTGGCGAATTGGTATCCGCCATCCACGGGAGCGGCGGGAACTGGTGGCTATAGTGGACATTAGGAATCAGGCTATTGTAACTTCCGGTGATTATGAGCGCTTTTTTACTGCAGAGGGGCAACGTTATCATCATCTCCTCGACCCGCAGACAGGGATGCCTGCCCGCGGGGTGACCAGTGTGACAATTATGGCTCCTGACGCTTTCACGGCAGATGCGTATTCAACCGCCGTCTTTGTCATGGGACTGGAGCGGGGAATGGCTTTGGTAGAATCATTACCAGGGGTGGAAGCGATTATTATTACAGAAGATGCTCAAGTACATCTTTCTTCCGGACTGGAAGGGCAGGTTGAAATTCTCTAAATGCTGCGTACAAAAAAAATGACCCAGTTGGCTATATTGGTCGCTTTCGCTTTGGTTATGCATACTGTGGAAGCCTTACTGCCGGTTCCCATGCTTGTCCCGGGGGCAAAGCTCGGCTTGGCAAACGTGATAACTTTATTAGCTTTTGTGATTTTCGGGTTTGCGGCGGCAATGTATATCGCTGTGATTCGCTCACTGCTTGGCGGCATATTTTTGGGAAATTTTCCCGGCTTTGGCTTTTATCTAAGTTTTAGCGGTGCCGTTATTTCCACCTTGGTGATGGCGCTGGGGATAGCGCTTTGGAAGCGAGGGAAGATATCACTTGTCGCAGTAAGCATTATGGGAGCTGTAGCGCACAATACGGCACAGGTTACGGTGGCCAGTCTCGTTATTGGCAATTTTAATTTGCTCAAAATTTATTTGCCCTTATTATTGCTTTTGGCTATTCCTACCGGCTTTTTCACCGGCCTGGTAGTAGTATATACTCAAAAAGCGCTTCGCAAAGTGTTAACTGACATTTAGTCTTAGCATTGGGGGAAGCTATGCGGAAATTAGTATTGGCTTCGGCATCACCGCGCCGCGCCGAATTGTTAAGACAATTGGGATTGAGTTTTCTTGTGTCGGCAAGCGGGATAGCTGAAGAAAATGAAGAATCTGATCCGGCGATACTTGTTAAGCTTTTGGCTATCTCTAAAGCAAAGGCGGTCGCCAAAAATTTTGCCGACTGCGTGATTATTGCGGCTGATACTGTTGTCTGTCTGAATGGGACGCTGCTTGGCAAGCCGCGAGATGCTGCTGATGCAGGCAGAATGCTTACGAGTCTTTCCGGTAGGCGACACGAAGTTTTAACAGGCATAGCAGTTCTTCGCCAACCTGACGGTTTGCTCTGTTGCCACGTGGAAAAAACAGCAGTGACTATGCGAGAAATCAGTCAGGCCGAAATTGCATGGTATTTGGCTAGCGGAGAGTCTTACGATAAAGCGGGTGGATACGGAATTCAGGGAAGAGCTGCAATGTTTGTGGAAAAACTGGAAGGATGCTACTTTAACGTAGTGGGACTGCCGTTGTCTGCGCTTTCTAAGTTACTTACGCTAGTGGGGGTTAGAATCTGGGAAGGAGCTGAGAGTAATGACAACACGGCGCCTGACCATCAAGGATTTGCCACCAAGTGAAAGGCCCAGGGAAAGATTACTGGCCGGAGGAGCCGGCAAATTATCCGACGCGGAACTTCTTGCGATTTTAATTCGCAGCGGTACATCTCAGGAGACGGCTGTCCAGTTGGCGGAAAGAATTTTGTTTGAAGCAGGGGGGCTGCAGCAGCTGCCGCGTTGCTGCTTGGATGAGCTTTTGCAGATTAAAGGTTTAGGTGCAGCCAAAGCGGTGACGATTTTGGCGGCGCTTGAGTTGTCTACACGGCTTGCTTCACGACTCAGAACAGAATTGCCTATCGTTTCATCCCCCGGTGATGCCGCAGGACTTGTTATGGAGGAAATGCGGCACAACTTACGCGAACATTTTCGCGTGGTGCTGTTGGACAGCAAGCATAAAGTACTTGGGATTGAAGAGATTTCTATCGGCAGCCTAAATACTTCATTGGTGCATCCGCGTGAAGTTTTTCGACCTGCTATTCGTAAATCTTGCGCCAGTATAATCTTGCTTCATAACCATCCAAGCGGAGATCCTACGCCTAGCCGGGAGGATTTAGATGTGACTAGGCGGCTTTCGGAGGCGGGAAGGCTTATTGGCATTGAAATTTTGGATCATATAATTATTGGCGATGGGAATTTTGTCAGTTTTCGGGAAAAGGGATTGCTCGGCAATAGTTAATTCCTGCTAATAAGAACTTACATCTTGAGGTTGTGAACAAACCTGCTATAATGGACTATAGCAGGTTTGATGACGAAAGGAGACGCATCTATGCGGTTTTTGACGAATTTTTTTTCCAGGGATATTGGGATTGACCTGGGAACTGCCAATACTCTCGTTTTTGTAAAAGGAAAAGGAATTGTGCTAAGAGAACCTTCTGTGGTAGCTATCCGCAGAGATTCAGGTACTGTGCTTGCTGTAGGCGAAGAAGCAAAAAGAATGATTGGGCGTACACCCGGCAATATTGTAGCCATTCGTCCGATGAAGGACGGCGTAATCGCCGATTTTGACATAACACAGACGATGCTTCGCCATTTTATCGGCAAAGCATATAAAAGAAGAGCCATTTTTAAGGCGCATGTGGTTGTTTGTGTTCCTTCCGGCGTGACGGAGGTGGAAAAACGGGCGGTGATTGACGCTACTAAACAAGCCGGCGCAAAAGAAGCTTTTTTAATTGAGGAGCCGATGGCGGCAGCTATCGGAGCCGGTCTGCCCGTGGAAGAACCCACCGGCAGCATGATTGTGGATATCGGCGGCGGCACAACAGAAGTGGCAATTATTTCCCTGGGCGGCATTGTGACTAGCCGTTCTATTCGGGTGGGTGGCGATGAAATGGATGAAGCGATCACTCAATATATAAAGAAGAACTATAGTCTGATGATTGGCGAGCGGACGGCTGAAGAAATTAAGATTGCGATTGGGACGGCTTGTAGGGGTGAGCAAGCGCGTACTATGGAAATCCGCGGGCGGGATCTGATTAGTGGTTTGCCTAAAACTCAAGAGATAACCGATAGGGAAATCGAACAAGCCTTAGCCGACCCTGTGGCGAGTATTTTGGATGCGATAAAAATCACACTGGAAAAATCTCCGCCTGAGCTGGCGGCCGATATTATGGATAAAGGCATTGTTATGACCGGCGGGGGCGCGCTTTTGCATGGACTTGACAAGTTGGTTGCCAGAGAAACAAGTATGCCGGTCTATCTTGCGGAAAATCCGTTGGATTGTGTTGCCTTAGGCGCGGGAAAAGCGCTGACAGAGATTGAGCTGTTGCGCAGAGTTACGCTTTCACCGCGCAGGTTAATGTAAGAGATGCAAAAAGTCAGCAGACAAGGGTGAAAAACCATGCTTGCTTTCTTAAAAAAACGGCAGAGAATGATAACGCTTTTTTTAGTGTTAATTTTTCTCCTAGTTTTAACGCAGAGAACTGTTACCCGCCAAGGAATAACTGCGGCGGAGGAAGTGTTGCTGACTGTGGCGGCCCCTGTTCAAGGGGTCTTTCAGCGTTTCACCCGTTCTGCTGAAGGGTTGCTGACTTCAATCAGAGGTTACCAGCTCTTAGCCGCAGAGAATCGGCGACTCCAAGATGAGTTGGCTGCTACCTTATTATTGGAAGCACGCTTGACGGAGCTTCGTCTTGAAAATCATCGTCTCCGGCAAATGCTAAATTTTGAAGCCCATAGTGAACATGAGCTTATTGCCGCCGAAGTAATTGCCCGGGATGCCAGCAGTTGGTTTCAGACCATCAGCATTAATAAAGGCTCGTTGCATGGCGTGCAACAGAACTTGGCGGTGGTAACTAGTGAAGGGTTAGTTGGCAGCATTTTAGGCGTTTCTCCGGTTTCATCGCAAGTCCTCTTGCTGACTGATAGTCGGCGGGCGGTGAGCGCTATGGTGCAGCGCTCGCGTGAACCTGGGACGGTAGGTGTTGTGGAGGCGGACGCCGATATGCCAGGTTATCTGCGCATGATTAATCTGCCGCGGGACGCTAATATTCAGCCGGGAGACACTATAATTTCTTCCGGTTTAGGCGGAATATACCCGCAAGGCCTGGTGCTTGGTTATGTCTTGGAGATGGTAGAGGAGGAGCTTGGGCTATCGCGTTTTGCCTTGCTGCGTCCGGCAGCCAACTTTAATAGGCTCGAAGAAGTGTTTGTGGTCCTGCCAAGCGCAGCGTCTGCGCAAGGAAACGAAGGAGCAGATTAAAATGGGTCCGCTTATTATTTTTTTGCTGCTTACAGTAAGTTTGGCGCTGCAAGGTTCTTTTCTCGCTTTAATCAGCCCAAACGGTGTCCACCCTGACTTACTATTGATAGTAGTGGTGGCGCTGGCTTTGCTTTCCGACAGCAAGCGCGGCGCCTTAGTCGGTTTGGCGGCTGGGCTGATGCAAGACATTGCCTTTGGTGCGCCGCTTGGCTTTTTTGCTGTGATTAAAATGCTTGTCGGAGCAATGGCCGGTTATCTGGCAGAGGAAATCAATAGAGACTTTGTCTTGGCACCCATGCTGCTTGTCATATTTTTTTCTCTGTTTAACGACATAATGCCGTTCATTTTAAAAGGAGTTGCCGATATATCCCAACCTTTCCCCTTTTTCCAGTATCTGCAGCAGTTTTCAACCGGTAGAATGCTAATGCACTTTTTTATCATGGGTCTGATTTATCCCTATCTTTGCCTGGCCCAGAAGCGCCGGCTGCTGTTTTCCCAAGCAGAAAGCTCAGGCAAATAAGGAGGCTTAAATGAATAAATCTTTGCAAAGAAGGCTGCGTGTGTTTAGCGGACTTGTCGTTTTGCTGGCGGTACTATTAACGGCCCGCTTGGCTTGGCTGCAAATTCATAATTTTGAATATTACCGTGCCAGTGCCGAAAACAACAGACAACGTCAGTTGCCGATCGCGGCGCCTCGCGGCGAAATCTTTGCGTTAAACGGGGAATTATTGGCTGCCAACCGACCGGGCTTTGCCGTGTCTCTGCTTGACTTTGACTTGCGGGATGTGGAGACTATTCGTTATTTGGCGGAGCTTTTGGAAATTGATGAAGAATATATTCGTGAGAGAGTGCGGGGAGAGCGCTTTCGCAGCTTTGCCCCCATTCAGATTGCCGGAAACGTTTCAGCGGAAGTAGTGGCTAAGTTGGAAGAGAGGCGCATGGATTTGCCGGGCGTCATTATTGAAACCCAACTAGTGCGGGAGTATGTCCATGGTAGCCTGGCGTCTCATGTATTGGGTTATGTAGGCCCTATTTCAAGGCAGCAAATTGAAGAAATGCAAGCACAGGGAATTATCTATCGCGGAACAGATGCAATCGGTCAGGCAGGCGTGGAGCATGTCTGGGAACAGACGCTGCGAGGCAGGGAAGGCAATTTGCTTGTTGAGAAGAACCGCTTCGGGCGCCGCACGCGAATATTAGCCAGAGAAGACCCGGTTCCGGGAAACAACATTTATCTGACGCTTGATGCGAGATTGCAGGAAATCGCGGAGAGGGCGTTACGTCAGGTAATTAAAAACCTGGTAGAGAGTGGTAACACCCAGGCGGGCAGAGGCTCTGTTGTAATAATTGACCCAAATAGCGGCGCTATCCGTGCTATGGTAAGTTACCCCGCATATGACCCAAATACATTAGCGCAGAATTTTAAACAGTTGGCGGCCGACAGGAGGAACCAACCTCTAAGAAATAAAGCGATTCAGGATTTTCACCCGGTAGGTTCAACTTTTAAGATGTTGCCGGGGATTGCGGCTTTGGAAGAAGGTTTGATCAACGAGCAAAGTCGTGTAACCTGCCGGGGGGTAGCCACTTTTTTTAACGGCCGGCAGACGTCGCGGTGCCTAAAGGTACATGGTGCGCTTAGTATTATTCCGGCTATCGCACAGTCTTGTAACGTTTTTTTCTATGAAATGGGTTATCGTCTCGGGATAGATCGACTTAGCAGTTATGCGGAAAGTTTCGGCTTCGGCAGTCCGACCGGTCTTAACGATTTGAGGGGTGAAGCCGCCGGATCGCTTAATAATAGAGGGCGCCTGGATTTTATGCCCGGCAACCTGATGGGCGCATCGATCGGACAGGGTCATGAAATTACCGCTTTGCAGATGGCTAACTTTGCGGCCATGCTTGCAAATGGCGGGATACACTATCGTCCTTATTTAGTGCAAAAAGCGAAGGATCACCTTGGCGAAGTAATTTTTAATGCGGAACCGAAAATAATTCAGCAACTGGAATTTAGCGAGAAAAACTGGGAGATTATCCGTCAGGGGATGAAAAACGTTACTGATTTTGGCGGTACGGCTCCCAGCATGCGTCGGCTGCCGGTGAAAGTTGCTGGTAAAACCGGCACAGTGGAAGTATCTTCGCTGCGTTATTCCCACAGCACATTTGTGGGCTATGCTCCTGCGGAAGCGCCGGAGCTGGCATTTTACGTTATAGTGGAAAACTCATTGCATCGTCCCGGCAGCTCTGCCGTTCCTGTAATCAGCCAGATTATCGGGGAATATTATTCCCCAATACAGGGGGGACAGGGGGACAGGTGATTTGTCCCACTCTTCCACGCGACCACCCCGCCCTTGCGGGCACCCCTCCAGGGGAGGGGAATTTTTGTACCAGGGAAATTATACGGTTTCCACCGCAATGGGAAGTGTCGCAGGGACGGCAGCCCGTAGGGGCGGGTTTCAAACCCGCCCTGCAAGACGCGTCGGTTGATAGAAAACATAAAGCGTCTTTTTTATTGCTTAGGCAGGAATTTGCTGGTATTTGACGAAAATACCTTAGAGTTAGTGTCATGTTTGGAGGAAAGTATGAGTAAATATTCGGTTGAGTTTAAGGGGACAAAAGAGGGGGTTACTATTTACTGCCGGGAAAGTGCCGCGTTTGATGATGTTTTGCTTGACTTGGCAGAGCGCCTTAAACAGAGGGCCGTATTTTTTGGGCAGTCAAAGGTGCGTATTGATGTAGGCAGCAGACAGTTAACAGAAGCTGAAAAGGAAAGGCTTGCAGATGTTCTTGCAAAAAACAGCAAGCTGGTACTTGCAGGAGTGCAAACCAGTGCTGAACGGCCATCGGAAGTGTCACCTGCCAGACGGGGGGGAGAGACAGATGAGCTAAAGCTGGAAAACTGTAAAGAAGGCCGCTCCATAGTTATTAAGCGGACACTGCGTTCCGGACAAAGTATTCACTATCCAGGCAATGTAATTGTGCTGGGGGACGTGAATCCAGGCGCGGAAATTGTTGCTGAGGGCGATATTTTTGTTTACGGGACGCTTCGGGGGATTGCCCATGCCGGGAGGGGCGGTGACCGAAATGCTTCGGTAGTTGCCCTGCGTCTTGCTCCCACTCAGCTTAGAATCGCCAGTGTGATTTCAAGAGCACCGGATGAATCGGCTTTGCCGAATCATCCTGAATATGCCTATATTAGCGATGACCGGATTATGATCGCCGCAGTTAGCACAAAGTTTGGCTTATAGAAAGTTAGTAAAGGGGCTGAGGTTTATGGGGACAGTGATTGTCATTACCTCCGGCAAGGGCGGTGTGGGAAAAACAACAACCACTGCTAATCTTGGGGTAGGTCTTGCTATGTTGGGCGAAAAGGTTGTGCTGATTGATGCCGATATTGGGCTGCGCAATTTGGATGTAGTCATGGGATTGGAGAATAGGATTGTTTATGATTTGGTGGATGTGGTTGAGGGGAATTGCCGCCCAAAGCAGGCTTTAATCCGGGATAAGCGTTATGACACGCTTTTTCTCTTGCCAGCGGCACAGACTCGGGATAAAAACGCGGTAACACCCGAACAGATGAAAAAGCTTTGTGCGGAATTAAAAGATGAATATGATTACATTTTGGTGGATTGCCCGGCCGGCATTGAACAGGGCTTCCGCAACGCCATAGCAGGTGCTGATAGGGCGTTGATTGTAACTACGCCGGAAGTGTCTGCCGTACGTGATGCCGACCGGATTATCGGCTTGTTGGAGGCGGCAGAATTGGGTGACCCTAAACTGATTATCAATCGCCTGCGGCCTGATATGGTGAAACGCGGCGATATGATGGATATAGAAGACATTTTGGAAATCCTGGCAATTGATTTAATCGGCGTTATTCCTGACGATGAAAAAATTATTGTCTCCACGAATCGAGGCGAACCGGTTGTAGCCAATGATAACGGCTCTTTATCGGGACAAGCCTACCGGAATATTGTGCGCAGGGTAAGGGGAGAAAGTGTGCCGTTCTTGCAGTTATATAAGAATAGCTCTATCTTCAGCAGGCTGAAAAAAATTATGGGCCTTAGCGGCTAGGAGAGGTGTGAAAGATGAACCTGAGAGCATTGCTAAATGCCCTGGCGGGGAAACAGGACAGTAAAGATATTGCCAAAGAGCGTCTGCGCCTGGTGCTTGTCCATGATCGAGCCAGTGTTTCGCCGGAGTTTATGGAACAAATCAAGGAAGAGATAATTAAGGTTATCTCGAAATATATGGAAATAGATACGTCAAATACAGTGATAAATTTACATAAAACCGACGGCACGGCTGTCTTGGAGGCGAATTTGGCGATTAAAGCTATTCGCAGGCCTGGTTGAGGATTTATCTGAGCGCTTTACGGCTTTGCCGGTTTCGCTTATAATATAAGTGCTGGGTTTTGCCCGCACTTATTCTTTTTTAAAGCATAGGAAATTAGATCGTTCAGGGAAGCTACGATCCTATGCGTTTTAGTTTTTTGGGGAGGGGAAGGCTTGTTTGACCGTCGCCTTGTGCGGAGCTTTGATTTCCTGCTGCTACTCGCTGTGTTTGCGATTGTTTTGCTAAGTTTGCTGATTATCAGCAGTGCCACGATGGACAGCCTGTCCGGCGATCCCTTTTTTGTCAAGCGTCAGGCGATTTGGTTTCTTGTCAGTTTTATCGCGCTTCTGGTCGTTATTAATATTGATTATACACAGTTTTATCGGGTGACACACTATTTGTATGGATTGAACCTGCTGCTTTTGCTTGCCGTTTTTTTTCTGGGAAGGGAAGGTGGAGGCGCACAACGCTGGATTGATTTAGGTTTTTTCAATCTCCAACCGTCAGAGTTTGCCAAGCTTTTTATCATTATTTCGCTGGCTAGGCATCTTGCGGCGCGGGAGGGAAACTTTGCCAGTATTTTCAGCGTCATACCCACATTTATCCATGTCAGCTTACCGATGGGGATGATTTTTCTTCAGCCTGATTTAGGAACAGCTCTGGTGTTTATTGCCATTATGTTTGGCATGCTTTTTATGGCCGGCGCTAAAGCAAGGCATCTGCTGCTTTATGTGGTTGGCAGTTTAGTAGTGGGTCTTCCGTTGCTGTGGCAAGTATTAAAGGATTATCAGAGAATGCGTTTGCTTAGTTTTATTAATCCGGAGCGTGACGCGCTCAGCGGCGCTTTCCAGCAGATTCAGAGTGTTATTGCCGTGGGCTCCGGCGGTGTGTGGGGGAAGGGATTGTTTGCTGATGGAACGCAAAGCAGTCTTAGCTTTACCCCCGAACCTCATACTGATTTTATTTTTTCTGTGCTTGCAGAGCAAATAGGTTTTGCCGGCGGCTTTGTTTTGATTCTCTTGTATGTTTTCCTAATTTTTCGCATAATCCGGATTGCTTCTGTAGCAAAAGATACATTTGGGATGTTGATTTGCATTGGAGTAGCCTCTATGTTACTCTTTCAGATTATGATTAATATCGGTATGACCATTGGCGTGATGCCTGTGACCGGTTTGCCCTTGCCGTTTATGTCATATGGCGGCAGCTCGCTTTTAAAGAATATGCTGTCAATAGGGCTGGTGTTAAATATTGGTATGCGCCGTCACCGCCTGATGTTTTAAGTTGGGACACAGGCGCAGCAACATGCGCTGATATATAACAAAAGTCGCTCAGACGTTCTGCAGCCGGAAAATGATTTCCGGCTTTTTGCAGTTGGATTTATGGGGATCGGCGAGGTAGCCGATTCCCATAAACCAATCCCCTCTCCCTCTGGGTTAGCAAACAAATATCCCCTCTCCCTCTGGGTTAGCAAACAAATATCCCCTCTCCCTCTGGGTTAGCAAACAAATATCCCCTCTCCCTCTGGGAGAGGGTTAGGGTGAGGGCAGGGTAAGGGACTAAATGAGGCCTTTTTTAAAGGAAAGGCTGGCAAAGCATACCAGAAGAACCGTCCCCTTGGTTGGTTCCTTTTTTAGGTTCTAATTGGCATATCCTTTGCCGACTGTAAATATAAATGGGGTAAGGACAAACCTGCCGGGGGTGAAACTAATGAGAAAAAAAAGAAAGTGGCAGAGTGCGAGGCCTTCTCTAAGAGAGCGGGTAGAGAGCCGGGAGGAGAGGCGGCGGTACGGTCAGCTTTTCGCCGAAACGGATTCGGAATGCAAGCAAATCGTTTGGGAAGATCTTCCCATTAAAATGCTTAAACCATTGCAGGAGCACTTATTTCAAAAAACTGTGGCAGCAATTTTGACGGTAATCTGTTTAGGTTTATTTAGTTTATTGAATTTGCCTCTGACAAATCGTATTACCGCGACTATCCACCACCTGACAGTATACCAAGCAAACCCGGCAGAATTGTTTCAGACGGCCAAGCCGGTAATCCAGTCGGTGCGGGACTTCAACTGGCGTCGGACAGCAGAGGCTCCTCTTGTGCCTGACCCTGCTGACGGGCAACCTCTGGATGAGACTATGGCGGCGCCGGTAAACGGTGTGGTAAAAAGAGCGTATGGGCCTAGCTTAAGTCTTGAGTCAGGACAGATGGAAATGCACTATGGGATTGATGTTGCCGCCGCGGCCGGCTCTTCTGTTTTTGCTGCTTTTTCAGGTACAGTTTCGCTGATTAAGGGGCATCCCGATCATGGTTTAACCGTTTATCTCGAGCATCCAGGCAATAAAGTAACCATCTATGGGCGAGTTACTGATATTGCAGTGGCAGCAGGTGAGAGTGTGGTTCGCGGGCAGATAATTGCCAAAGTGGCACCGACCGGGGCAGGCGAAAGCCACCTCCATTTTGAATTATGGGAAAATAAACAGCCGGTTGATCCTCAGAAATACTTGGTGGATAAAGAGTAAAAGGAGGCAGCAGTTGAAACTATTCAGGGCGGGCGGGATAGCTTTCCGGTTTCATTGGACGTTTGTGCTGCTCCTGTTTTTTCTGGCATTCTATGGTTATTTGGATGAAGCCCTGATTCTATTTGGACTGGTTATTCTTCATGAATTAGTCCATATGTTTGTTGCCAGGGCAAGCGGTTTAGCCGTTGGCGATGTGGAAGTTTTCCCCTTTGGCGGCGTAGCCCGGATAGAGGATGCGCTTGAACTCGATCCACAGGTGGAAAGCAATGTGTCATTGGCTGGGCCGCTTTTTAATTTCTTTTTAGTGGCGGTCTCAATTGTGATTTATGCCAATTTGCCTGCGTGGCAGCAAAACGAGACGTTTCTCTTTTTTATCCGCTGTAATCTGGTGCTAGGCTTTTTTAATCTTTTGCCGGCTCTGCCCCTGGATGGCGGCAGAATATTGCGCGCACGTCTTGCGGGCACATTAGGTTTTCAACAGGCTACTGAGCTGGCTGTCCGTGTCAGTCAGCTCATTTCTTTGTTGCTGTTTGCTTTGGGATTCTATCTGTTTTATTTGGGACATTTCCATATCACTCTTTTTGCCGCCGCCTTTTTTCTTTATTATGGTGCAGAAAAAGAACGGACTGTGGCGCTGTACGCATTTATTCGCGGACTCTCTCGCAAGAAAAAAGTCTTTTACGAACAAGGTGTCATGCCGTTAACTACACTGATGGCGCTTGAGGATGCTCTGATCAAAGATTTGTTGCGGCAGTTTGCCATGAAAAAATATCACCGGGTGGTGGTAGTCAGCCGTGAAGGCAGAGTCTTAGGCGAGGCTATGGAGAGTGATGTGCTTGACACAATTATGCAAAAAGGGATCGGGGCGGCTGTGAAAAGTGTCCTGCCGCGCTAGCATCAATTGTTTGCGTTTAAATACATTTTAGCCGTGGAGGATTTATCAAGTAGAAAGCGAAGTAATGTTAGCTGGGTCATTGTGGCAAACTAGCAGAAAACCTTGACGTATGGAGGCTTCATGCTCGACTATAAAGTGAAATTTTGGGATGAGATTTTGCCTCGGGTGCAAAAACCGACGCGTTATCTAGGCAATGAAGTGAATGCGGTGGCTAAAGACCTCTCTCGCTGTTCGCTCAAAGCGGTGCTTGCTTTTCCGGATCTGTATGAAGTGGGGATGTCTCACTTGGGCTTGAAAATCCTCTATTCGCTAATTAATGACCATGAGCAGTGGGCGGCTGAGCGGGTGTTTATGCCTGATACCGACCTAGAGGCAATTCTGCAGAATGAAGCTTTTCCGCTTTGTTCGCTTGAAACGGTAACACCTTTAGCCGCTTTTGATCTTTTGGGTTTTACCCTTCAGTATGAGCTTTCTTACGCCACTATTTTGCAGATGCTGCGGCTTGGCGGAATAACTCTCTTGGCTCTCTCACGAGGCGAGGAGGAACCTTTGGTAGTCGGCGGAGGCCCCGGAGCGTTTAACCCGGAGCCTTTGGCGCATTTCTTTGATTTTTTTATGCTTGGGGATGCGGAAGAAACTTTGCCGCAAGTTTTATCTTTCTTAGAGCAAAACAAGCATTTATCGCGTGCGGATAAGTTATTCTCTTTGTCTCGGATAGCCGGAGTTTACGTGCCGTCGCTCTACATGCCGGATTTTGATCAGCATGGTAATCTTCTTGGCATAAGGCCGCTTGACGCCAACCTTCCCAGGCAGGTTAAACGGGCGGTAGTCGCAGATTTGGATGCGGCAGCCTATCCCGTGAAATTTGTGGTTCCTTATGGAAGTATTGTTCATGACCGCTTAGTGCTGGAGTTGTTTCGTGGTTGTACGAGAGGATGTCGTTTCTGCCAGGCAGGTATCATTTATCGTCCGCTGCGGGAGCGGACACCGGTTAAGCTAAAAGCATTGGCTAAAGAATTGGTTAGGACAAGCGGTTATGATGAATTGGCGCTCAGTTCACTTAGCAGTGGGGATTACAGCGCTATTGGGCAACTTGTGACGGAGTTAGGTTTGGAACTTGCTAAGGAAGGAGTCGCTCTCTCCTTGCCCTCGCTGCGTCTTGATTCTTTTTCCGGTGAACTGGCAGAGCAAGTTAAGCAGGTGCGTAAGAGCGGACTTACATTTGCTCCCGAGGCTGGTACCCAGCGCTTGCGCGATGTAATTAATAAAAATATTTCGGAAGCCGACCTGATTAGTGCGGTAACAGACGCGTTTGCCGCCGGCTGGACCGGAATAAAGCTTTATTTTATGATTGGCTTGCCGACGGAGACAGATGAAGATTTGGAAGGCATTGTTGATTTAGTTCGCAAGGTAATGGCTGCTTATAGACAGGCAGGCTGCCGGGGGAAGCCGCGGGTAACTGTTTCCGTGTCAGTCTTTATTCCGAAAGCGCATACGCCCTTTCAATGGGCAGGGTTAATTCGGCGGGATGAAATTTTGCGCAGGCAAAATATTTTGCGCCAGAGCTTACGTGCTGCAGGAGCACAATTTAAATGGCACGGAGTAGAACCTAGTTTGCTGGAGGCAGCTCTGGCGCGCGGCGGGCGAGAGTTAAACGCTGTAATTGCGCGTGCCGCTGAATTAGGTTGCAAACTGGATGGCTGGGATGAACATTTTTCTTTTGAAAATTGGCAGCAAGCTTTTAGGGAGAATGGTCTGGAGATGGCGGAAATGGCAACCAGACAATATGACTTGGACGACCCATTGCCTTGGGACCACTTGGATTCCGGGGTAACGAAAACATTTCTTAAAAAAGAGTACAAATTGGCTTTGGCTGCCAAAGTTTCAGAGGACTGCAGGGAAAACTGCCTCGGCTGTGGTATGAGCCTGCTGCTGGAAGGCAAAAATGGTAAAGATGGTAAAGGAGCTTGCCAAAATGCGCGTCTGGATTAAATTTGCCAAAGAAAGTCCAATGCGTTTCCTTTCCCATTTGGATCTGATGCGTGTTTGGCAGCGTGCTATTCGCCGCGCTTGTCTGCCTGTTGCATATACTGCCGGGTTTAATCGTCACCCTAAAATTTCATTTGCTTCTGCACTGGCAGTAGGCGTTACGAGTGAAGGCGAATATTTGGATATTCAGTTTACCGAACGTCTGGACGGAGCTGCCTTTGAGCGGTTGGACGAAACTTTGCCCCATGGACTGAAGATGCTTGCTTGGCGGCAAGTTCCGGAGTCTACCCCCGCATTAATGTCGCTGGTCTGTGCGGCGCAGTGGGAGCTGCCGCTTCAAGTCGATGAAAGCAGGTGTGTGCAGGAAGCGGTGCAAAAGTTATTGGCAGCATCATCCCTTACTGTGGAGCGGGAAAGCAAAAAAGGGAGAAAAACAGTGGATATACGGCCATTGATTTATAGCTTGGCAGTGGATGAAAAAGCATCGTGCCTGAGCATGTTGCTGGCCTCCGGCGGGGAAAGTGTCGTCAGGCCCGGGGAAGTTCTGAAGCTTTTGTGTTTGCCGTCCGTTCTGGGCAGGTTGCACAGGATAGAGTTGTATCTTGCCTCGGGAGGTAGCTTTCGGGAGCCGATGGCAGTTCTTCTCAATTAATAAAGAGGTGTCCGAAAATGCAGAAGAAAATTGTTATCAACTGTGATAACAGGCAAACCCGCGTGGCATTGCTGGAAGATGGCAAACCGGTTGAGATTTATCTTGAGCGGCCTATACATCAGCGGGTGGTTGGCAATATATATAAAGGTGTGGTTTCCAATGTGCTGCCGGGCATGCAGGCGGCTTTTGTTGATATTGGTCTGGAGAGAAACGCATTTTTGTATGTGGACGATGCTTTGCTGCCGGATGAATGCAATGGCAAGCATCAGTTCAAAAAGAAGATTGAACAGTTGCTGCGCCCCGGCGATATACTGATGGTTCAGGTTATTAAGGAACCGTTTGGCAGTAAGGGAGCCCGCCTCACCAGGCAAATCACCTTTCCGGGAAGGCATTTAGTGCTAATGCCTACCGCTGAATATGCCGGCGTTTCAAGGCGCATAGAAGAGCCGGAAGAGCGGGAGCGTTTGCGTCAGATTGCTTCTGAATTGCGTCCTGACGGAATGGGGCTAATAGTCCGTACGGTGGCGGAAAAACAGGACCAAGATGCATTCCGGCAGGATCTTAGTTTTTTGCTTTCGCTTTGGGAGCGAATTCAGGCTCGCTATGATAAACAATCTGCTCCTAGTCTGGTTTATCAGGATTTGGATTTGGTTTATCGGATCATCAGGGATTTATTTACGGAGCAGATTAATGAGCTGCTAGTCGACAAACGCTACGAATACGATAAAATCTTAGAAGCTCTGGAGATATTGGGGCCTGCACTTAAAGGACGGGTCAAGCATTATAACGAAGAACTGCCTATTTTTGACGCTTTTGGGGTAGAGACAGAAATTGAGAAGGCTCTTTCCCGCATTGTCTGGCTTAATTGCGGCGGCTATTTGGTATTTGATTATACAGAAGCGCTGACAGTAATTGATGTGAATACCGGAAAATATATTGGTAAGACCAACTTGGCTGATACAGTCTTGAAAACTAACAAGGAAGCGGCAGCAGAAATTATTCGTCAGGTGAGACTTCGCGATATCGGGGGCATTATTATAATAGATTTTATCGATATGGAAAGCGAGGAACACCGCAAACAGGTGTTGGAAGTGTTGACGGAAAAAGCAAAGGACGACAGAACGAAATCGCATATTTTGGGGTTAACAGCCCTGGGGTTGGTAGAAATAACTCGTAAGAAAGCAAGGCAAGGCCTTGATGCGGTGCTGCAACAGACGTGTTGCTATTGCGGAGGACGCGGGAAAGTCCTGACGGCTGATGTGGTTAGCGCTCGGACGGAACGGCAGCTAAAAGATTTTTTAGCGGGGCTTGACGCTGAAGCTGTCTTGCTGGAGGCTCATCATAGCGTGGCAGGACTGTTGATTGGGCCCGGTGGGTCTTATTTGCGCAAATTGGAAGAAGAGACGGGCAAAAACATTTTCATCCGCGGCAGTGAAACCATCCATGTGGAAAAATACCGCATCCTTGCCACAGGCAAGCTGGCTGATGTCGAGTCGGTGGTATCACCTGTGGAAGTGGGGGAGCACTATGAATTAAAAGTGGAAGAGCCCCATCTTAATAACCCTTATGACGGCATTGGTCGCATTAGCGGTTTTGTGATTGATGTGCAAGCCGGAGGAGCTTATGTGGGGGAAAAGGTTACGGTGCAAATTACGCAAGTGGCTCGCACCTTTGCCAAGGCAAAGATTGTTCACAGTCCGTTCACAGGCCAAAAGATTGTTTGATTGACAAAGCTTTTATCGTTGTGCTAGAATACTGTAGTGACTGATTGTAACCGCTCGGCAGCAGGTTTTAAACCATAAGGTACCTCTTGCCGGCGAGTCTTGACAGGAAGGTGAAAAGTTTTCATGTACGCAATTATTGAAACCGGCGGTAAGCAATACCGCGTCGAGGAGGGTTCTGTCCTCGATGTTGAGATGTTGGCTGCCGAGGTTGGCGCGGAAGTCGGGTTTGATCGTGTTTTGGCTGTCAAAAAAGAAAGCCGCCTCGAAGTGGGGCAACCTTATTTAAACGGTGTTCTCGTTCGGGGGAAGGTCTTAGACCACGGCAAAGCAAAGAAAATTATTGTTTTTAAGTATAAGGCAAAGAAGAATTATCGCCGCAAGCAGGGTCACCGCCAGCCTTTTACCCGTGTTCTGATTGAAAAGATTGAGGTGTAACTCAAGTGATTCGCGTCCGCGTTATACGCGAGGCGGGCTGCGTCTCAGAAATTACTGTCAGCGGCCATGCCGGCAGCGCGCCTAAGGGAGAAGACCTGATCTGTTCGGCCGTTTCGGTGCTGGTGCAGACATACTTTTTCAGTTTGCGGCGCCTGTTGCAATTAAATGTAGCGGCAGAAATGCGTGACGGTTATTTTTTCCTGCGTGTTCCTGCCGGACTTCAGCCAGAGTTGCATGAGAAGGCGGCATTGCTTGCCGAGAGCATGTTGGTGGGTCTGGATGAAATTAACCGGGGGTACCCCGGTTTTCTGAAAGTGACAGAGGAAGAATAGGAGGTGAACTCTCATGATGCTGATGAATCTTCAGTTGTTTGCTCACAAAAAAGGTGTGGGAAGCTCCCGCAATGGTCGTGACAGCAACCCTCAATATTTGGGTGTGAAAAGAGCTGACGGGCAAAATGTCTCCGCAGGCAGTATTCTTGTGCGTCAGCGGGGCACAAAAATTCACCCCGGCAATAATGTCGGCCGCGGCAAAGATGATACCCTCTTTGCTTTGGTTGACGGCGTAGTATCTTTTGAGCGCAAAGGGCGCGATAAGAAGCAGGTTAGTGTTTATCTGACTACCGAAGCCGTTTAGAGTGACGACCTAATTATTGAGATAAACCGGAGCAACCTCCGGTTTGTTTTTTTGACTTGAAATGAAAAGGGTTTGCGATTGCCGCAGCGAATAAATGTCCATATATTTTTAGGCGGGGAGAATTGGGTAAATGTATGATCTTAAAAACGCCATGGCTGAATTGGTAGATATATATCGCCATGATTTTCTGAATACCTTGCAAGTGATAAGTGGTTTGGCTCAGCTCAACAGAACAGATAAGTTGATGGCATATATTCGCAGTGTGAGCGAGGAAGTTCAGCAGTTTGGCAAGTTAATCAACTGCGGTGATCCAAGACTGGCCTTGCTGATCTATAAAGAGTTGCTGCAGTTTTTGGGCGGAAACTACCTTTTGGATGTTAAAGAAACTATGCCGCTTCTGCCTGTTGAAACACTGGAAGGTCTTGAAAAAACGCTCTTAACTCTTCGCCGGCAGTTGCAAGAGACTGATCAAGGGCAGGTTGCTGTGAGCATTGACGGCAAGGATTACCCAAAGTTAACTATTAGTGTTTCTTTAGAAAAGGAACAAGATTTATTTTGGGGGGTTGTAATTGCTGCTTCCTCAGAAAATGGGATGATTGCGTCTGTCCGCAATGGCGTAGATCTCTTGTTTAATTTGGATAACAGCTTTGCCTTGGGCGAACAATAAGACTGACCTTAAGGCTGGAGTGGTTTTATGTTTGTAGATCGTGCAAAAATTTTTATTAAGGGCGGAGATGGAGGCAACGGCATGGTTGCTTTTCGCCGCGAGAAATATGTGCCCCTAGGCGGTCCGGATGGCGGAGACGGTGGACGCGGCGGGGATGTGATTTTGCAAGCCGACTCCAACCTGCGAACGCTGCTTGACTTTCGTTATCAACAGCACTTGCGGGCGGAGCGCGGCGAACATGGTTTGGGTGGCAATAAAAACGGGCGCAGCGCCAAAGACTTAGTGGTCAAGCTTCCCCTTGGCACACAGGTCAGGGATTTTGAGTCCGGCAGATTGCTTGCTGATTTAACAGTGGAAGGACAGACATTTATTGCGGCAAAAGGCGGCCGCGGCGGTCGAGGAAATGCCCGATTTTCAAGTCCGGCTGATAAAGCGCCTAAGTACGCGGAAAAAGGAGAGCCGGGGGCGGAACTTTGGGTTTTGCTTGAGCTGAAAATGATTGCAGATGTAGGCTTGGTAGGTTTTCCCAATGCGGGCAAGTCGACATTTCTGAGCAGTGTAACCGCAGCTCGTCCTAAAATTGCCGACTATCCTTTTACCACCCTATCACCTAATCTGGGAGTTGTAGAGGTTGCTGGAATTGAGCCGTTTGTTATTGCCGATATTCCGGGATTGATCAGCGGTGCCCACGAAGGGGTAGGGCTTGGCCATGAATTTTTGCGGCACATCGAGCGTACGCGCCTGCTTATTCATCTGGTTGATGCAGCCGGCGTAGATGGCAGGGATCCGCTTGCAGATTATTGTCAAATTAACGAGGAATTACGTTTGTATGATCAGAAACTGGCAAAAATAGTTCAGGTGGTTGCGGCAAATAAGATGGATTTACCCCAGGCAGCCGAAGGGTTGGCGCTGCTGCAGCAGGAGTTGGGGGCTGAGCATGTAATGCCAATCTCGGCGGCAACCGGTCAAGGTGTGCGTGAGTTGCTCCGCCGCGTCGCAAACTTGTTGGCGGAACTGCCGGAAAACATCCTGCTGGAAGAGGAGCCTCCTGTGCTTTCCCCTTCTCCCGATGATGAGGAAATCATCACAATTACCCGTGAAAATGAAGTATTTGTTTTGCATGGACCAAAACTCGAAAAGCTGGTGGCGATGACTGATTTTAACAATGAAGATGGTGTCAAGCGCTTCCAGCGTATTTTTCGTTTGCGGGGACATGAGGATTCTTTGCGCGCCGCCGGAGTGAAAAATGGCGATACAGTCAGAATATGCAATTTAGAGTTTACTTTTTGCCAGGGAGAGGACTAGCAAACGGGGTGGAATGATGAAATTGCTACATGCAAATAGCGAAGAGAAACAGTCAATTGGCCTAATGGGCGGCACATTTGATCCAATACACTTAGGTCACTTGGTTACGGCAGAAGAAGTGCGGATTAAGTTTGGTCTAGATAAAGTGATTTTCGTTCCAAGCGGGCATCCTCCGCATAAAGAAGCTAAGGATGTAAGCGCTCCGGAGCATCGCTACCTAATGACTGTTTTGGCCACGATCACAAACCCATATTTTAATGTTTCACGTGTGGAAGTTGACAGGATGCAGGCTGAACGGACATACACTATTGAGACAATCCGTTTCTTCCACCAATATTATGAAGGCAAGGCAAATCTGTTCTTTATCACAGGGGCCGATGCCATTCTGGAAATTCTTAGCTGGAAAGACTATCAGGAGCTGTTGTCCATCTGTTCATTTATTGCTGCCACCAGACCTGGATATAGTCTAAGCAAACTCGAAGAAACAATAGGCGAGGTCTGTCCTGAAGCGTTGTGCAACATCTATGTTGTGGAAATACCCGCCATGGCGATTTCATCTACATTTATTCGAAATCGTGTTTCCGAAGGGAAATCAATTAAATATTTGACGCCGGAAGCGGTAACGCAGTATATCTTAAAAAACGGTTTATACTCTGACGCAAAGCCCCAGTATAAAACACCTCTTTCTTCGGATACTAAAAATAGAATCTTAAAGTGAGGTGATCGGGACGTGTCAAAAACTATTTACATCGGAAATATTCCATGGTCATTAAGCGAAGATCAGCTAAAAGAATATTTCAGTCAACATGGACAAGTACTTAGCGCGAGAATCATTACGGAACGCGCCACAGGCCGTTCTAAAGGATATGGATTTATTGAGGTTTCGGCAGAGTCTGCCGAAAAAATTATCGATTTAAACGGAACAGAAATGGACGGCAGAAAGCTTGTTGTAAATGAAGCAAAACCCAGGCTTGGATGAGGCAACGGACGAGGCAACTAACGTTGCCTTTTTTATTGCTCTTTGCCTGCTCTTTGCTGTTTATCAGGCAGACGGTATGCTCTCAATTATTCTTGTGGTTGCTGCGGCAGGAAAATCATGCCTCTTTGTCGAAGGATACTTTTGGTGAAGATCATGCCGGATAAAAGCATTTTCGAGCAACTGCAAAAGAACCTGTCAGCTGAATTGCTCGGCCATTGCCAAGGGGTAGAGGAGACTGCCGGCAGGCTAGCTCTTTCATTGGGATACAGTGAAAGCAAAGCAAGGCTGGCAGGTTTGTTGCATGACTGCGCGCGAGAGTGGCCTCACGGCAAACTGCTTGATTTTGCCTGGGAAAACGGGATTGAAACAGATATGTTAGCTCTGCGTTATCCTGTCCTCTTGCACGCTCCTGTAGGGGCGGCGCTGGCGTGTGTCTGGGGGATAAGAGACGGTGAAATCCTTGCGGCTATCCGGAGCCATACTTTGGGTTGCCCTGAGATGTCTTTGCTGCAACAAATTGTGTATGTCGCGGACAAAATTGAGCCCGGCCGCAGATTCCCCGGAGTGGAAGAGCTGCGCCAGCTGGTGGCTAAAGATTTTAAGCTGGGGTTAAAGCAGGCGGCAGCACAGAGTATTGCCCACATTTTACATAAAAATCAGCCGTTGCACCCGTTGACAGTCAGCTTTTGGAACTGGCTGGTCGAAATGCCTTAAGAGAGGTGAAGGCCATGGCAAAGGCTCGTTATTATACGGTGAGAACAAAGCGAAATAAAATAAAAACGGGACGCTTGTTGTTTTTGCTTGCGCTTTGCGCTTTGCTCTTGTCCATTTTGCTTAGCGTCAGATTGTTAAGTTCGTTAAACGCTATTCAAGACCGGTCTGCCTGGATAGAGTCTCTTCCTGCACCGCCCGCCGATGGGCCGGAGCATTTGCTGCTCTATTCCGTTTCTGACAGCATAAACAGGGGATCTGTAACCGCGCTTGTTCTGTTGGCCTATCACCCTGCCGAAGAAAAATTTCGCGCTATAGTCGTGCCGCCGCATACTTTGCTTGGTGTACAAGAACACGGTTTTATGCGCGTTGCGGAAATATTTGGTTTAGGCGGCAGGGAACTGTTAATCTCTTCTGTTTCAGAATTTTTTGCCGTGCCGATACATACTTACCTTGAAATAGATGAAACCTTTCTGCCAAAAGCGCTCGATCTGCTTCAAGCAGATTCAGTTTGGGAAAAGCTGCAAATCACTAACGGCGGGGATATTCTTACGGTGATTCATGCTGAAGGATTAACAGACGCCGAAAAGCTTGAACGGCGGCGAAATGTACTTGCAGCGATTTCTGCCGAAGTAATGAATGCCGGTGCTTTGGGCAGGGTCAGAAACTTACAGGAGGTCTCGCCGCTATTTCGAACAAATATGTCTTGGCGAGAATTGCTGACAGCTATGGGCAAATATAAAGACACTCCCTTTGCGGAGGCTGTGAGTATGACCGAGTTGCCCGGCGAGGAACAGGTGCAGGCCGACGGCAGCTTTTGGTTGGTTGATACAGAAGCGGTACCGCATTTGGCAAATTGGCTGACTGATCAGCAAGCCTCAATCCCGCACAGGCAGATAACTGTGGAAATTCTAAACGGCAGCGGTCAGCCCGGAGTTGCAACCGCCGTTGCCGACAAGCTGAAGGCTGAGGGGTTCAATGTGTTGCGAGTAGGAAATGCGGATACGTCTGACTTTGAAACTTCCCAGGTAATCAGCAGAATTGAAAATATGGATGCGGCTAAGGCTGTTGCCATTATGCTGCCGGGCGCCCACCTTTTAAAAGAGGAGAACCCGGAAAAGGGTGTTCATGTGACTGTTATCGTTGGGAAAAACTATCTTGCCGAGTGATAATGAAGGGGGAGTATTGTTGGCGGAAGAAACTCAGAAATTGGCACATTTAATCGAAAGCCTTGCTCAAGATAAGAAGGCGGGCGCCTTGGTTGTCCTGGAAGTAGGCAAAGTATCACTTATTGCTGATTACTTTGTGATTGCCACCGGTGCAAACAAAGCGCAGGTGCACGCGATTGCCGATCATGTCATGGCTGGAGCTAAAGAAGCGGGCTATACGTTGTTGCATCGTGAGGGTTACGCTGAAGCGCTTTGGGTTCTCTTGGATTATGGTTCGGTTGTCATGCACATTTTCCAACCTGCTGAGCGGGATTTTTATAATCTCGAGCGTCTATGGAGCCATGCGCCTAGAGCTGGAATTGCAAATATTCAACCGGGAAAAGAAAATTGAAGCGAGGTTGAAGTTGTAAAGGTAACTGCCGGTGTAAACAGGGGGAAGCGCAGTGGGGAAAAAAGTTCTGATTGTTGAGGATGATGCAAATATCGGCGAGGTATTAAAGCTGTACCTGGCTTTTGAGGGGTTTGAAGTTATTTTGACCGGTGACGGAGACAGTGTGTTGTCAATTTTTCACCGGGACAAGCCCGATGTAATTATTCTTGACCTGATGTTAATCGGAAAAAACGGGCTTGAGGTTTGTCAAGCTCTGCGCAAGGAGAGTAATGTGCCGGTGCTGATGCTGACAGCTAAAGATGCTATGGAGGACAAACTGGCAGGTTTTAGGGTTGGCGCTGACGATTATGTGGTGAAGCCGTTTGATCCGTTGGAGGTGGTAGCCAGAGTCAGGGCATTGCTGCGCAGAACTGCCGAGAAACAGGGACAGGAATTAACGACTGACAGAACCGGGGCACTTGAAGTCTGCATGGAAAGATATGAGGTGCGTCTCGATGGGAAGGCGGTTGAGCTGAAACCCAGAGAGATGCAGCTTTTGTTTTTTTTCTGGCGAAACCAGAACAAAGTTTTCGATCGGGAGCAGCTACTGGAAAAGGTTTGGGGGTATGACTATGCCGGGGAAACACGTACGGTTGATGTGCATATCCAGAGACTACGCGAAAAACTGGAATATGAAGGCTGCGGATACAGATTCAAAACTGTCCGCGGCGTTGGCTATAAATTTGAGGCAAGTCTATGAAGAGTATTTTCAGCCGTTTATTTCTCACCTATGTGCTGATTATTGCCGTTGCCATTGCATTGTTTTCGGGTTTACTCTCAGTTGTTCTGAGAGAACATCTGTTTTTAGTAAAACAGGATTCGCTGCTTGAAACCGGTTACTATCTGAATACATTGCTTGGCAGAGTGCAGCGGGGAACTTTAACTGAAAAGGAATTGGCCTTAGCGGTTAATGTTGCGGGGGAAACAGCCAACGCCAGAGTTGTATTGTTAGAGAAGCCGGTGGAGGAATTGCCGGCACATCCATTGCTTAGTGAAATGGGCAACGAATGGCTGGCCGATCTTCTGACAAGGATTTGGCAAGGCGAAACCGTGATTATCAGGCGTCAATTTGCTGCCGCTCTTGATACGGAAGTTGTGGCGGTAGGGATGCCCTCTCGTATAGGAGGGAGAGTCACGGGTGCTGTTATTCTGTTTTCACCGCTAAATGAACTAGAGGGAGTTTTGGCGCAGGCTCGTAATGTTGTTTGGTTAAGCGGTTCTCTGCTGCTTTTGCTCGCCTTTGTTGTCGTTTACTTTGTTTCTCACCGCCTAACCCGGCCTGTGGTCAAAGTGAGCAGAGCTGCGGAGGCTCTTGCCGGCGGGAAAGATATACCCGATTTGGAAGAGGGCGGCAAAGATGAATTAGGGATGCTGGTAGAATCCTTTAACCAGTTAAAAAACAAACTAAAAAAGGCGGAAACAATGCGCAGAGAATTGATCGCAGGTGTTTCTCATGAGCTAAGATCACCTCTGGCAGCGATCAGGGGTTTCGTTCAAGGGATGCTGGATGATGTTATCCCTCCCCGAGAGCGGCCGAGGTATTTGAATTTAGTGCTGCAGGAAACAAACCGTCTCACCGCGATGACAAACGACTTGCTTGAAATGGCAAGGCTTGAATCGGGTGGTATCGTTTTAAGAAAGGAGAAATTTGATTTATGCATCGTAGTTAAGGAAACAGCCGAGCTCTTCTCAGCGCAGGCACATGCTAAAAACCTTGAAATAAACCTGCGCGGCTGCGATAAGGAGTTGTTGCTAACTGCCGATAGCAGCAGAGTCAGACAGGTTATTGGCAACCTGTTATCCAATGCGGTTGAATTTACTCCTGCCGGCGGCAGCGTGGGAATTAACGTCTCCGGAGGACAAGATACTGTTATGATTGAAGTATGGGACACAGGTTTGGGAATTTCCGCCCAGGACCTTCCGTTTGTTTTTGAGAAGTTTTATCGTGTAGAAAAATTTAGGGATTCGGCGACCGGCGGCACAGGGCTTGGTCTTGCCATTGTTAAAAGCATCGTAGAACTGCATGGCGGGCAAATTGCCTTAGAGAGTAGCTGTAAAGGCACTGTGGCTCGTATTGTGTTCTCAGGAGCCTAATGTTTACAAAATAGTTACAATTGGTTTATTCCCCGGTTACATATGGTTAATATAATCGAATCAGGGTAGCAAGAAAAATCTACCTGTGAGGTGATGGTACTGTTGAAGAGCCCTAGGAAGATGGTTCTGGTGCTATTATTGCTTGCTACAGCTCTGATTGTCGGTTGCGAAACGCGGCAGCCACCCTCCGTGACGCCGGTCAACACATCAATTGAAGAGGAAACTACGTCAGAGCAAGCGCCTTTGGAACTGCCTGAAAGTGAGCCAAGTGAGAAGGAAGCTATAAGTGAGAAGGAAGCTATATCTGAACAGTCGACTATGATTCCGGAGCAATCTGGCAGTACATCGGCAGAACGGTCTCCGGTCAAAAAGGAGAAACCTTTGGTGATTGTCTCAGATAACATTGTCCTTACCGATCGCGGACAGTTATTGCAGGCATTGGACAAAGAAATGGAAGCACTGCTGGTTTTGCTGGAGAATATGGACGACATCCAAGACGAAGATTTCGATTTTTAGCTAAGGAGGCTGATATTATGTTCAAGAAAAAGTTTCAAGTAGTTTTAATTGTCACGCTGCTGCTTATCGCTAATATTTCTGTCGCAGAGTATGCGGAGGCCAGAGGTCAGGGGCGAAAGACGCAGGAGAGGGTCAGGGAGCGTGTGACTGAGCAGGTGTATAGGCAGAGGATAGGCAAAGAAAGCGTAGCTGGGCAAGTGTACAGCAGAAGAGCCATCGCTGCTACAAGAGTGGCGCAAATCAAGCAAAATAGGCAGGCAATTAAAGAATTGAACAGGACGTTAAAAGAGAAAATGGCACAAGTTCGCGAATTGCTTAAGGAAGTACGTAAAAATCCTGAGTTGCTCCCTGAAGGAAAAGAAGCTGCCATTAAAGAACAATTGCGCCTGATAAGGGAAAACAGAGCGAAATTTGCGGATACCTTAGGTGAAATCCGTGAAGAGCGTGAGTTGTTGAAAGAAAATAGGCGCAAGAACAATGCCCCCGGGCTACGCGGAAATTCAGACAATATTTTTGCTGTACAGGAGGCTAGGCGGAGGATTCTAAACAGCATGATTGCCGATGTTGATGAACTGTTGGCACTCTTGCGCAGCTAACTTGGATTAAGTATTGGCGGATGTATTCTTAAATTTGTACAATAAAAGAGCGTGAAAACAGGCCGCAACCATGCAAAAAGAATGGTTGCGGCCTTAAGCTATTGTCATGGTCTTGTTAAATTCTTTCATTGGTAGCATTATTATGCTACAATATAGGCATACTATTCAACCAAGGAGTGATTTAACTTGGTAAAGAGCTAATTGCGATGTCCGGAAATGACGATAAACAGGCTGTTTTAAGACTGTAGTAAAATAATTTTACCCCAACACAATTCAATGTTTATGCTGGTTTTGAGTTTAGGCACCGCTGATTTTGGCAAAATTGACCCCAAGGACTGAAAACAGAAGGAAAACAGAGTAATATCAAGAAATAAAAAGGAAAACCCCCTGTTTCTGGCGAATACTTTTTTAACCACAAAAAAGAAACCAGAGGAGGTTTTCCCTTATGGCTATTATACCACAACAAAGACTTTTTGGGTGGGATGAAATTGAAAAATTAGGGGATTTGGAGCGACTTCAGCTTGTTTTAGAACACATGCCTGATGAAGGC
Source organism: Clostridium sp. (assembly GCA_018335695.1). GTDB lineage: Bacteria > Bacillota > Dethiobacteria > Dethiobacterales > Dethiobacteraceae > GPS1B09. The sequence continues at coordinate 3,329 of JAGXRV010000002.1, read as the reverse complement.
ATGATGAAAATGCTGGAATGTGAGCGTGGACGCGGTCGCAACGACTATCCTGTTAGAGCTGTCTGGAACTCTATGCTTGCCGGTATTGTTTATCAGCATGACTCCATTGAAAGTTTGCGTAGAGAGCTTTCCCGTAACGGCCAGCTGCGCTTTATGTGCGGATTTGACAATGATGTCCCACCTGCTTGTGTTTACAGTCGGTTTCTAAAAAAGCTTTTGGAAAGACCTAAATATGTAAATGACATCTTTAATACTCTGGTTTCCGAATTAAAAAAACTTTTTCCCGGATTTGGGGAAGTATTGGCTATAGACGGCAAAGCCATCGATACAAATGCTAAATCCAGAAAAAAAGAAGATCAACTGCCAGCTGACGGGCGTCGCGATACTGATGCCAACTTCGGAGTTAAAACATATCGTGGAAAGCTGGAAAACGGGACACTATGGGAAAAAGCAAAAAGCTGGTTTGGCTATAAGTTGCACTTGGTTATTGACGCTACCTATGAGTTGCCGGTTGCTTTTAGCCTGACAAAAGCTTCTTGTGCCGAAGCCCCGCAGGCCCATCAGCTTCTGAGCAAAATCGCAAAAGTACATCCTGAAATCATTAAGGATTGCCGGCTGTTTCTGGGAGACAGGGGCTACGATGACGGCAAGTTGGTATCGCGCCTCTGGGACGAATATAAAGTCAAGCCGGTTATAGATATCTGTAACCGTTGGAAGGATGGCGAAAAAACTCGCCTGCTCGGTAAACACACAAACATAGTTCATGATTACCGGGGAACTGTATATTGCTATTGTCCTGCATCCGGCAAACAAAGGGAGATGGCCTATGGTGGCTTTGAAAAGAACCGAGAAACCTTGAAATATCGTTGTCCCGCTAAACACTATGGCATCACCTGCAAGGGGCAGGATCTCTGTAACTGTAGTCAGGGTATCCGCATCCCCTTGGCTGAGGATCGCCGGGTGTTTACACCATTGGCTCGTTCCAGTTACAGTTGGAAAACAGAATACAAAAAGCGTACAGCGGTAGAGCGTGTAAACAGTCGTTTGGATGTATCATTTGGTTTTGAGAACCATTTCATTAAGGGCATGAGAAAAATGAATGTCCGCTGCGGTTTGGCACTATGTGTAATGCTGACAATGGCCCTTGGCCGCGCAAAAACAAAACAGTTTGATAAACTGCGAAGTTTAGTCAAATCTGCTTAACCGTAAACAGTGTTCAGGCTTTAAAACAACCACGGAAGAAGTGTGCCCAAAAACGGGTTCACTTTGCAAAGTAGCTGTATTCGATCATCATAAAAGGTAGAAAACTCGCTGAAAAAATGCCTGTGCTACCTCAATAACTGCGTGAGTATTCGTGAACATTTAAAAAAAGCTTACAACGCAAATGGCTTGTAAAGAAAATTACTTTACGACAGATGGGTGGTTCGATTGGTGCCACAATACCTAAAGAGATTGCTGAACGATTTCACCTTAATAAGGGGGATGAAGTGTTTATTTCTGAAACGGACAAGGGTATCTTGATAACACCTTACAACCCTAACTTTGATAAAGCTATGGCTGTTTATGAAAAGGGCGCCAAAAAATACAGAAACGCTCTCCGCGAACTCTCTGAGTAGGTGCCGGTATGAAAGAACCGATTTGGTTGACTAGGTCAATCGTTGAAGCTATTCACATCAGTCAAATTAGGGAACATGGGGGACAGTTTGGTATCAGAGATATTAATCTTTTGGAATCAGCCATTGTACGACCAATGAATCGCTGGGCTTATGAGCAAGAGTCAGACTGTGTAGTACTAGCCGCTGCATATGGATTTGGACTTGCCAAGAATCATTGTTTCATTGATGGCAATAAAAGAGTCGCATTTATGTCTATGTATACGTTCCTGGGCCTTAATGGTTATGAAATAGAGGCAACAGAACCTGAAGTTGTTGATTTAATGCTTAGCTTTGCAGACAGCAGTATTTCTGAAGAACAATTAATACGCTGGTTGCCGCTCACGCTCTTGGAGATTGATGGCTGACATCAGTGGCACATAATGATTCATGCTAACTCTGTCGTAAGAACGACTAGTTTGTTGGTACTGAAAAGATTGGCACCTTTACGACCCAGCCCTTAAGCCTCCCCCATTTTAGGAGTTTATCATGCATGTTTAGTTCAAGTCTAAATAATTCTAACATGACTTTCCGGAAAGCATCATTCCGGATCGTATCAACAACGGCACGAATATGAAACCCCCCCCATTTTTTACCAATGACTATGTCTGTTTACTTTTACCAAATTTTAGGTACTCATAGCGAAGCCAGCTTTAAAACAATGGCACCATCATTACATCCGGATTTTTGCACCCCTCTTTGCACACCCCTTCTATCTACTAACGGCTGATCGGTCTCAGGCAGGCAAATGGCCATAGGTTCAAATCCCTTTGCCTCCAAAAATAGCAGAACAAAACCGACATAAAACAAAAAAAGCCGTTCTGCGAAACCGCGAGAGCGTCTTTTTTATTGGGAAATTATATCAAAACACGGAGCGTCTTTATTAGGTATTGCATACTCACCCAACTGCTTCGCTCGGGCAGAGTGCAAGTGAACCTTTGGATGTTTTAACGCTGCGAATCGCGGTTCGCTGATCGCTGCTTTCACTTAACGCTCGCTTCAGCATTCTGTGAAAGTCTGCAATTCACTGAAAGAAAGCTATTCCCCTCCTGTGGAGGGGTGGCGCAAAGCGCCGGGGTGGTTACCTACGATGGAGTTTCTGCCTTCTAGAGGCTTGTGTTTTGAGACCACCCTTAGGGGGACAGGTGATTTGTCCCCCTCGTCCACGCGACCACCCCGCCCTTGCGGGCACCCCTCCAGGGGAGGGGAATTTTTGTAGCAGGAAGTTATCAGGAAGTTATATTGTTTCCGACGTAATGGGGGGGTGTCGCAGGACGACTCCTTTTCGGGCGGGTTTGAAACCCGCCCTGCAAGACGCGTCAGTTGAGAGAAAACGCACTGATAAAATTCTTTCTATCAATAGTGTTATAACGCAAATTAAATAGACCTAAATTATCTGTTTTTAGTCACTTTATTTTATTTCTTTTTTATTTTTTGGGTAAAATAGTGTGGAGATTTGGATTCACAATATTTTATCTGGAGGAAAAGAAGAGAAGGCGCTAAAAGGTTTCCGCACCCGCGCCTTCTTTTCCCTAACCGAAAATGGTAAAGATGCACCACTTCCGCATAACAGTACAAGAATATCATGCACGGGGAAGGGAAAATTTATTCCCTGATTTATACGGATGTCCCAATTCTTGCTGTCATTTTGAAGGAAGACTACGCCGGCACGGCTTT
>JAGXRV010000001.1 GCA_018335695.1 Clostridium sp. | reverse complement strand
TTTTCCCCCTTGCGAGGCCTTTTTGTCGACGCGGCAGGATTCACTTAATGTTGCGGTCTGGCAACTTGCTCGCCCTGTCTCTGACAGGTACTTTTGTCGATACGCTTCTACGCACGGATTTCTCCCTACATAGGTATCCTAGCTATGGGGCGTCTTGGCTCTTACCCCAACCGGACTTGCACCGGCAAGATAACACGTGCTTATCTGGGCACGCTGCTAAGAGAAAAGCGGCAAGGCAAAACACCTCACCGCTCTTTATGAACCGATAACTTAATTAACTGCCACTCGTTTTGCCGGCCATTTGGCTTTCAGCTTGAGCAATCATTTTTCTGACCATCAAACCGCCAACATAACCGTTCTGACGGGAAGTAAGATTCCCTTTGTCACCATTGTAGTCAAGTCCTAACTCACTGGCGATTTCGTTCTTAAATTGGTTCAGAGCTTGCTCAGCACCGGCAACAAGAATTCGATTGCGGCCTTGTTGATTTACCTTATTAGTTGTCAACAAAATCACCTCCTTTTTTCGTTTGTGTTTTTAGTATTGGCTCGCCTAAATGTATATATACTAGCAGTGTTTTCCTAAAAAAGAATAATATTTCACTTTCTGAAGACAAAAATACCTGGAATATATCTCCAGGAAATTTTCTGAGTTTTTATCAGTTTTTGCTGCAAGCTTATTTATCAGCCATGCGCACACCTTGCACATGAACATTGATCTGCGACACAGTTAGCCCCGTCTGCTTTTCTAAAGCAACCTTCACTTTTTCCGCTACATTAGCTGCTACTTCAGGAATTTTAACACCATAAGAGACAATAATATGAAGGTCGACTGTAAGGTTGTCACCGTCAAGGCTTACTTCCACACCACGACTCAACTTGTCACGACCCAACAACTCAGCAATGCCATCTTTTAGTTTTCGTGAAGACATACCAACCAACCCTTGACACTCCACGGCGGCAACACCCACCAGCATTGCAATCAGTTCTTCCGAAATGATCACTTTTCCCAACTTTGTTTCCATTTCATTACTCACTTAGCTTCCTCCTGCTCAAATAAGGCATTTAATTCACTAAGTAATCGATCTAAATCTACACCGTGGCGACTCGCTCCTTTTTCAATACTCTCATCCATTACGGCCATACAGCCGCTGCAGGACATACCAAACGACTTAAAAACATCTATTGCCTTTCGGTGGGAGCGAATCATCTCAAAGATTGTCATTTCTTTGCAGGCCCTCATCATCATTCCCCCTAACTCTTTTAGCCCACTTGCTAACTATTCAATAAAATAAGCTAAAAATCCTGCCTGCAAATTATTTGCTTGCAAGAGTTATCTTTGGTATGTTAGAATTCAACATATTATATACAGCCGATAATAAAAATCCGGCAAGGAGGTGTCAAGATTGTCAAGAAGATGCACTGTCTGCGGCAAAGGAACGGAAACAGGACTTGCGGTTAGCCACTCAAACATAAAAACGAAACGTACATGGAGAGCAAATGTACAAAAAGTAAAATCTCTGATAGACGGCAGCACCCGCCGGATAAAAGTTTGTACACGCTGCCTGAAGGCCGGCAAAGTAAAACGCGTAGGATAGGCAAAGTTAATTTCTATGCTAAAAAAAAGCGCAACCGCGCTTTTTTTATTAGCATAGGAGATTATATCGTTCAGGGAAGCTACGATCCTATGCGTTGGGGTTTGTAAGGGGCGTGCCCCTTACTCTTGCGGGGTGCTCAGAGCCCGCAGGCTCGCCGAAGGGGCGGCAGCCCCTAGCGGATAAAAAAGACGCGTCAGTTGATAGAAAACGCGAAGCGTCTTTTTTATTTTTTTGCAATTCCAAAAATGGTTTCTAATATTTTAGCAATGAATCTCGGCACCTTAATAGTGTAAAAGCGCATGATTATCCTCCCTTCTAATAAAGACGCTCTACCCGAAATACAAACCAGCCCGCCCAGATTAAACCGAAACCCAAAAGCAAAATCCAAATATACCCCGGCAGAAAACTAGTAAGTATAATCGCGCCGCCCACCGCCAAAGCCAAGCCGACTAATTTGCGAACTAAAGCGTTTATCCTTTGAGTGCGCAAATCATCACCCCCTTGCGTACAATCACACTCCAATATATGCGCACCCTCTTAAATTGGTGAATCTAAGCAAACTCCACAATTTTTACGGCCATTTCCGCTGCTTTCAACAGTTCGGAAATCTTTTGGTACTCTTGCAGCGTATGTACTTCCCCGTTACCAACACCCAAATTCACAGCGTCAATCCCCTTCTCGTTTAAAATATTGGCGTCGCTGCCGCCGCCGCTGGATTGGATGATCACCTTGAGGCCTACAGCATCCCCCGCTTTTTTTACTAATTGCAAAAGTTTATGGTCTTCCGGGTGATGATATGCCGCGTATAGACGTTTTACCTCCATTTCCACACGAGCATTTTCCTTTGCTGCTGCGGCAGTAAAAGCAGCCACCATTGACTCAGTTGTCTTGCGCAGTTTCTCTTCCTTAAAACTGCGTGCCTCGCCGCGTACTTCCACAAAATCAGGCACAATATTTGTCGCTTTTCCACCATTTATCACCCCGATATTAGCAGTCGTCTCTTCATCAAGCCGACCTATCTGCATTCCGGCAATCGCCTTCGCCGCAGTCACAATCGCATTAATGCCTTTTTCCGGTGCTACGCCGGCATGAGCTGCTTGTCCGTATATCCTGGCAATAATTTCATCCTGAGCAGGCGCCTGGTTAATGACAATTCCGGCATCGCCGCTGCTATCAAAAATTACCGCCTGCCTCGCAGCTATACTCTCAACATCGAGCGCCTTTGAGCCGTTTAAACCTCCCTCTTCCGCCACAGTAAATAATACTTCCAGCAAACCATGCTGCAAATTATTTTCCCGCAAAACATGCAAAACTTCTAAGATTATTGCCAAACCCGCACCATCATCGGCTCCTAAGATTGTATCCCCGCTGCTTTTGATCATCTCCCCATCCACCACCGGCCGAATGTTCTCTCCCGGCGCAACCCTGTCCATATGTGCCGACAAAAGCAAAGCCGGCTTATCGGCGCTTCCTGCCATCCTCGCCAGAACGTTGCCTGCATTACCGCCGAAAGCCTCTCCCGCGTTGTCTTCCTTTACCGAAAGTCCCAACTCACCAAGCTTACCTTTCAGATAATCAGCCATTGCCCTTTCATTTTTAGTCTGGCTGTTCACCTTGACAATTTCTAAAAAAGTCTGCACCAAGCGCTCTTTGCTTACCATCATTATCAACCTCCCAATTTTCTCAACCAAGCTGACGATTATCATCAATAAAAAATTACTCTTTACCAGCATCTAATACTACTTTTTATGCGCATTACCCTGCTTGCAAAAAATCCTGCTTTATGATATCATACACATTGCTAAGAAACGTGCCCGAGTGGCGGAATGGCAGACGCGGCGGTCTCAAAAACCGTTGCCTTATGGCATGTCAGTTCGACTCTGACCTCGGGCACCATTATCTTAAAAATCAATCCTATTACTAAGGAGTATGGAATCTCGCAAGATTTCCTGCTTCTTAATTTTATTTTAGAGAGAAAACCGGCTTTATCTTTCGCCCGGCATTAGCAGATAACAGCTAAAAATTCAAAATCAGTAAATAAACGAAGAAAAACTCATCTAAGAAGAGCATAGTCTATCTGTTTCTCCAAAATCAGTATCGCAGCAACTTGCGCACCGAAAAATAAGCCGGTAAAATGAGAAGTACTATTAATTGAGAATAGCTTTCTGTCTCAATTGTTTGCCCTGAGCAGAGAGATTCTCGGAATTGAGGGGAAAATGAGCAAAACTAGTAAATACTTCACCGTGACCTTCGTTATCTTGGCTTTTGCACTAGGAATATTTGCCAGCAACCTTTTCCGAACCGGCGATGCCCCGCAGCCACCGGCAGGACCGGGCGAAACCAAAGGAATTGTTAATATCTACACCGCCCGCCACTATGGGGTGGAGCAAGTATTTGAGGCGTTTACGCGGGAAACAGGCATTGCCGTCCGCTTTACCACCGGCAGCGACGCAATTCTGCGCGAACGGATTAAAGCAGAAGGTGAGTTCACGCCTGCCGACGTTTACTTGGCGGTAGACGCCGGCAACCTCTGGCTGGCAGCGGAAGAAGGGCTTCTTTCACCTGTGGAAAGCGAAGTCTTGACTTATAATATCCCGGAAAATATGCGTGACCCGGAAAATCGCTGGTTTGGTCTGACAAAGCGTGTACGCACTATTCTTTACCATCCGGAGCGGGTCAGCCCTGAGGAACTTTCCACTTACGAAGCGTTGGCAGACTCTAAATGGCAGGGACGCCTGGCCATGCGCCCAGCCACTCATGCTTATACACAGTCCCTGGTAGCTAGCATGATCGCAGCCCACGGCGAAGCACGCACTAAAGAAGTTGTCCAGGGCTGGGTGGCTAATCAGCCTACGCTGATTGACAGCGACACTCGTATCCTGGAAACGCTGGCTGCAGGCGGCGCCGATGTGGCAATCACAAACCACTACTACTTAGGCCGCCTGCTGGAAGCCAATCCCGCGTTTCCGATACGCGTCTTTTGGGCAAACCAGGATGACCGGGGAGCACATGTAAATATCAGTGGCGGCGGCGTAACTGCTCACTCGCCAAACAGAGAAAATGCGATTCGTCTACTCGAGTGGCTGGCTAGCCCCCAAGGGCAGAAACTCTTTGCCGACTCCAACCACGAATTCCCGGCCAATCTTGCTGTAGTACCCCATCCCATCATTGCTGAGTTTGGTAGTTTCGTTGCCGACCCCATCAATATGGGCGAATTTGGCCGACTGCAGGCAGATGCCATCAAACTGCTGGACGAGGCAGGCTATAGGTGAGGTAGATTAAATGAAAATAGCATTGGCTAAGAAATCGTTTATAAAGCACGGGCAAGGCTTACGTAGCCTGCCCGTGCTTCCGCTGTTTTTGGCAATCTTGATCGTGTTGCCTGTAATCGTAGTAACTTCAGCTCTCCTGACCCCTACCTGGGAGGTATGGTCTCATCTGGCACAGACTCTTCTGCCGGAGATGATTAAAAACACCCTTGTGCTCCTGACAGGCGTTGGCGCAGGCACACTTATTCTGGGAGTGGGTTTGGCTTGGTTGGTTACAGCTTACCGTTTCCCCGGGCAAAAAATACTTGAACTCTTGTTATTATTACCTATGGCTGTACCTACTTATGTGCAAGGTTTTGTTTACATGGCAACTTTTGATATTGCCGGTCCATTGCAAACATTTTTGCGCGGCCATTTTGCCGACCTCACTTGGTTTCCGGAGATTCGTTCCGGCGGTGGCGCCGTCTTAGTAATGACACTCGTTTTATACCCTTATGTGTATTTATTGGCTAAAGCCGCCTTTCGTGAGCAATCCGGCTCATTAATTGAGGCTGCCAAGGTTATGGGTTATGGATCGAGTCACATCTTCTTCCAGATTGTTCTGCCGCTGGCAAGACCTTCAATTGCCGCAGGGGTCGCGCTTGCCATCATGGAAGCTCTTGCCGACTTTGCCACTGTTCGTTTTTTCAACTTCCCAACGCTCTCCGATGGAGTCATCCGTGTTTGGCACGGCATGATGGATCCCCGTGCCGCTTCTGAACTGGCCGGACTCTTAGCATTTGCCGCGTTAGCTATTGTCCTGCTCGAACACGCCTTGCGCGGTCGCACACGTTATTACCAAGCCGGCGGCAAAGCACCGGGAATAACACCGGTTACCCTGCAAGGCTGGCGTGGTTTGTTGATGACATTTTGCTGCTTACTGGTGGTGGCAGCAGCCTTTCTCCTGCCCATCACCCAACTTGCGGCTTGGACATGGAGTGAATTGCCCAGACTGCCGGAAGGGACGATGAGCGTATATGCACAGCTAATCCGCAATACCCTAATACTCTCCCTGACAGCCGCTTTTTTTGTCACTATAGTTGCTCTAATTTTGGCAAGCAGCATCCGTTTAAACGGTAGCCGTTTAGGCTTCCTCTTAGCCAAACTAGCCACCAGCGGTTACGCCGTCCCCGGGGCCGTAATAGCCGTCGGCATTATTGTGCCTTTGTCAGCCTTTGACCATGCGTTAAATAACATCTTGGAAGCCTGGATGGGAATTGCCCCGGGCTTACTCTTGACAGGTTCCATCATAGGCCTGATTTATGCTTACATTGTCCGTTTCATGGCAGTTAGTTTTAACAGTGTGGATTCCAGTCTTGAAAAAATTACCCCAAATATTACTTCAGCCGCACAAATATTAGGTGCTAAGCCATTGCGCTTAGCGTATAAAATTCACTTGCCGCTCGTTGCCCCCGGCATGTTTGCTGGCGCTATCCTGGTTTTTGTAGATGTAATGAAAGAACTGCCGATTACTGTGATGTTGCGGCCATTTGGTTACGACACGCTTGCTGTTTGGGTCTGGCAGATGGCTGCTGAATCTGTCTGGGCGGGAGCATCTCTGCCGGCGCTTGTCATTGTACTGGTCGGCTTGCTGCCGATAGTATTTCTGACGCGGGTAACTTCCCGCAATAACTAAAGAAAGGTGCTAAAAATGTTACTGAGAAAAAACACAAACTATAACTCACCTCAAGAAAAAGGACCGGCCTATGTCCGGCTTGAAAATGTATCTAAATTTTTTGCGACTGCCAAAGCAGTTTCTCAACTGACAGTCTGTATCGCCAAGGGAGATTTTTTTTCCTTGCTTGGTCCCTCCGGCTGCGGCAAAACTACGACACTGCGCTTAATTGCCGGCCTTGACCGGCCGGACGAGGGACGTATCAGCATCAACGGAGAGACGGTTGCCGCCGACAATGCCTGGGTTCTGCCGGAAAATAGGGGTATTGGTATTGTATTTCAAGACTATGCTTTGTTCCCGCATATGACGGTTGCACAAAATGTCGCTTTTGGCCTCAAAAGATACCCGCGGGAAAAAGCAAAAGAAAGAGTTGCCCAGCTGCTGGAGCTGACTGGCCTTATTGGCTTAGGCGAAAGATACACCCACGAACTTTCAGGAGGTCAACGGCAAAGGGTTGCACTCGCCCGCTCACTCGCGCCCAGTCCCCGGGTTGTCTTACTAGATGAACCTTTTTCTAATTTGGATGCAGACCTGCGAGAAGAACTGCGGGGCGAAACAAAGCGTATCCTCAAAGAACAAGGGACGACAGCTATTTTGGTAACCCACGACCAGGAAGAAGCCTTTTCTCTCTCTGACAAAGTGGGAGTTCTTAATAAAGGCTCTTTAGAGCAGGAAGGCACCCCAGCAGAGATCTACCATCACCCATGCAGTAAATTTGTGGCTGATTTTGTGGGAAAAGCAGATTTTATTGAAGGACAGATAAAAAACGACACAGTCAGCTCAGCTTTTGGCACCTTCCCGCTGCCAAGCGACCAGTTCCGGGGAACAGGGCAAGTTGAAATAATGGTCAGACCTGACGATGTGTTTTTCAGCCTCGACGCCACAGGGGAATCCACTATCACCGAGGCTCGCTTCCTAGGCGCTTCCGTCCTCTATCGGCTGCAATTTGGCAATGGCCCTTCAATCCACGCCATCAGACCATCGACCGAAATATATCCTGTAGGAGCGCGTGTGCGTGTTAAGCTGGACGCCCGCCATATCGTCATTTTCCCAAACAGCTGCACCAGAGCTTAAGCTGTGCACGCAAGACGTTCAGAAATCATAAATCCCTTAAGGCATAAGCCTTCAAGGGATCTTTTTATATTTTATTACTCTAAAACAATTCGGCTACATAGAATATATTGTGCATTTGCGGAAAGGAGAAAGTATGGCTACAATAAATATCCTCTATTCAACCATTAACAGAACTCATCATATTATCCGCTACGGTGAGTTTTTTAAGTGGGAAGTTCAGAAGTTGCCTGATGTGAAGGTACACATTGTGGAAGAAGACGCTCATATCGAAGCACTGATTAAAGAAATGGGAGTCAAGCCTGACTTTATTTTTTTCGACGATTTTACAAAGAACAAATTGATGTATGGGTTGGAAAAAGTGGCTTGTCCTAAGGGTGTGCTGTATTGGGATGTTCATACCACACAAGACGAATTTCGGGCATTCGTCTTAAAATATAAGATTGATCTCATTTTCTCCTTTTACCGTGATGCATTCAGCAGCTTTTTCCCTGAATTCATCAAAAAGCTGCGCTGGCTGCCAAATCACGTATATCTGGATGAATTTAGAGATTACGCCTTACCAAAAGAGATTGATTTTTTGCTAATGGGTGCATTATGTGACAGAATATATCCCCTGCGCACTAAAATTACCAAAGAAATGGCCGGCGTGAACAGGTTTATCCACCGCCCCCATCCCGGTTATAGAAACTTTGCTTCCTTGGAAGAACAGCGCCATTTGGTAGGCATCCCTTTTGCACAAGAAATTAACAAGTCTAAAATCTTTTTCACGGATGATTCCATCTTTGGCTACCCTATTGCTAAATATTTTGAAGTTCCCGCATGCAATACTTTGCTTCTTGCCTCCGGTTCACAAGAATTACGCGATTTAGGATTTATCGATAAGGAAACCTTTGTAGAAATCAATGCTGACAATTACAAGGAAAAAGCTTATTACTATCTGGAACATGAAAAAGAACGCCGGCAAATCGCCTTAAAAGGATATGAACTTGTCAGGGAAAAGCACTCTACAGCAGTCAGAGCCAGACAGTTTGTCAACTATATCAGGCAATTTTTACCGGAAAAAAATTTTAGAAGACACTAAGGAACAAGCCAGCCAGACCGTACCCATTTTTGCACGGTCTGTTTTATTTTAATCCCTTCTCAGGGGCAACAAAACTTTGACTTCCCTTGATTTGCTTGATACAATGAGGTTAAGCGGGAGGTGTTATAATGTTCCAAAACCTTAATATTGAAGATAAATTACCCTCCCTTAACGAGTTCTTTGCCGCATTGCCGAACGTACAAACTGTCTATTTATTTGGTTCATATGGCACAGAGTACCAGACTCCTGACAGCGATATTGATTTTGCCATCCTGTTTACCGGAGATATGCACATCAATCAAGAAGCTATGTTACTAAACCAGTTGTCAATTGTTCTGGACACGGATCGCGTGGACTTGTTAAACCTTAATAAAGCTCCCATTAGATTACAGTTTGCAGCCATCGCAGACGGAAGAATCATCCACGAAAAAAACTATATAGCAACCTGTGATTATACTGAGCGTGTGATCAATCTCTACCAAGACTACTCCATAACCCTCAACAAATTTTACAAAGACTACGATGCGTCTTTGAGAGAGGCATACGAGGATGGTTAATAAAGAAGTAATCAGGCAAAAAATCCAGTATATTGAGGGAAACTTGGAAAAATTAGCGATCTTGAAAGAAATGTCTCCACCGGAATTTGGGAGCGACTTCCGTAACATTGAGACAGCAAAACATCTATTACAAGTTTCAATTGAGGCTATGCTTGACATTTCGAATCATATCATTGCCCGCAATCGCTGGGGCACTCCTGTAAAAAGCGCCGACTCGATAAGAACTTTACAGGAAAAAGGTTACTTCACTAAAGCAGAAGAAAATATCTTTGGCGGTATGATTAAATTCCGCAACCGAATTGTCCACCTATATCATAATGTTGATGAGAAGGAGGTTTATCGGATTCTCCAGGAAAACATGCAAGACTTTTATTTATTTTTAAAAGCGATTGCAAAGCATAATCTCTAAAACAGCTTAGCACCAGCGAAGAGAAGCAAACTTATCTACATCTACTGAAGGGAGAAGATTACTATGGCCAAAAAACAATTCAAAGCTGAATCAAAGCGACTGCTGGAACTCATGATCAACTCTATCTACACCCACAAAGAAATCTTTGTCAGAGAGCTTATCTCGAACGCCAGCGACGCTCTCGATAAAATTTACTATAAAACTCTCATAGACGAGTCGCTCACATTCAGAAAGGAAGACTATTTTATTAAGGTCACCGCTGATAAGCAAAACAGAATCCTCACCATCAGTGACACCGGCATCGGCATGAGCAAAGAAGAGCTCGACGACAACCTTGGCGTCATCGCTAAAAGCGGCTCTCTGGCCTTTAAAAAGGAACATGAAATTAAAGACGGGTACGACATCATCGGTCAGTTCGGCGTAGGCTTCTATTCCGCCTTTATGGTCTCAGACACAGTAACCGTCATCTCCAAAGCATTAGGGGCAAACGAAGCTTACAAATGGGAATCCAAAGGCATCGACGGCTACAGTATTGTGCCTTGGGAAAAAGAAACATCAGGTACCGACATCATCCTCAAAATCAAAGAAAACACCGAAGAAGAAAGCTACGATGACTATCTGGAAGAATACTCACTTCGCTCGATCATCAAAAAGTACTCCGATTTCATCCGTTACCCCATCAAGATGGACATCACTACCCGCAAACGTAAAGCAGGCAGCGAAGATGAATACGAAACAGTCAGCGAGGAACAAACCGTCAACAGCATGGTTCCCATCTGGAAAAAGAATAAATCCGAACTGACCGCCCAAGATTACGAAAATTTCTATACCGAAAAGCGCTACGGTTTCGACAAACCCCTCAAGTATATTCACATCAGCACCGACGGTGCCGTCAGCTACAACGCCATCCTCTACATTCCCGAAAAAACCCCATACGATTTCTACAGCAAAGACTACGAAAAAGGGCTGGAACTCTACTCCAGCGGCGTCCTCATCATGAATAAGAGCGCCGACCTTCTGCCGGATTATTTCAGTTTTGTCAAAGGCATGGTGGACTCCGAAGACCTCTCCCTCAATATCTCCCGGGAAATGCTCCAGCACAACAGGCAGCTGAACCTAATCGCCAAGAATATCAAGTCCAAAATCCAAAAAGAACTGGAGAGCCTCCTTAAAAACGACCGGGAAAAATACGAAACTTTCTACAAATCCTTTGGCAAGCAGTTAAAATACGGTATCTACAGCGACTTCGGCGCCAACAAAGACATTCTCCAAAGCCTGCTGATGTTTCACTCATCTGCGGAGAAAAAACTGGTTACCTTGGACGAATACATCTCCCGCATGCCCGAGGAGCAAAAATATATTTACTACGCTGCTGGCGAATCCATCGAACGCATTGAAAAACTGCCGCAGACAGAGGTAATCAGAGACAAAGGCTACGAAATCCTCTACTTCACAGACGACGTGGACGAGTTTGCCGTCAAGATGCTCTTCTCTTTCAAAGAAAAAGAATTCCGCTCCGTCTCAGCCAAAGACTTAGGCATCGAAACTGAGGAAACCGACACCCCACAGGAAACAGACCGGGAACTCTTCGCGGAAATGAAAGCCATCCTCTCAGACAAAGTAAAAGATGTCCGCGCCTCTAAGCGCCTCAAAAACCACCCTGTCTGCCTCTCCAACGAAGGGGAACTCTCCATCGAAATGGAAAAAATCCTCAGCACCATGCCCAATAACCCCAACCTCAAAGCAGAAAAAGTTCTGGAAATTAACATTAACCACAATGTCTTTAGTTCCCTCAAAAATACTTTTGAAAACGATAAAGAGAAGTTTAAGCTCTACACAGAGCTCCTCTACAACCAAGCTCTTCTCATCGAAGGCCTTCCCGTCAGCGACCCTTTGGAATTTACCAATAATATCTGCAAGATCATGTGATATTACATTTTGTCATTAATAACTGGAGGTGCAATCATGAAACCTGTGGAAATCAAAAAGAACATCTTTTGGCTGGGTGTCATAGACTGGAATGTACGCTATTTTCACGGTGCCACCTATTCTACCCACCGGGGCACAACGTACAACTCTTATCTGCTGCTTGATGAACAACCCACTTTGGTTGATACAGTTTATACTCCTTTTGCCGCTGAATTGCTGGAAAGCATCAGCACATTAATCGACCCGAAGAAAATTAAGTATGTGATTGTTAACCATGTGGAAGTTGACCATGCGGGGGCACTGCCTGCCATTATGGCTGCGGTGCCAAATGCTGTAATTGTCTGTTCGGCAAAAGCTGCGCCGGTGATTGACCGTTACTTTAACAACAGTTGGGAAAAAAAGATAGTCAAGACAGGCGATACTTTATCTATCGGCAGAAATACGCTAAGCTTTGTGGAAGCACCAATGTTGCACTGGCCGGATAGCATGTTTACTTATCTTCCGGAAGAAAAACTGCTCCTGCCAAATGATGCCTTCGGACAACACTTGGCAGTCTCCACCCTTTTTGATGACGACACTGATCTGGCTGTAATGATGCAAGAAGCAAAGAAATATTATGCCAATATTTTGCTGCCCTTTGGCCCTCTCGTTTTAAAAAAGATAGATGAAATAATCAAAATGGGTCTGGAGATTGAAATGATTGCCCCCAGCCACGGGAACATCTGGCGTAAAGACCCGGGGATAATTATTAAAGCCTATTTAGACTGGGCAGCAGGCAAACATCAAAAGAAAGCAGTTGTAGTTTATGAAACCATCTGGGGCAGTACAGAAAAAATGGCTCACTCAATCCTTGAGGGTTTAACGGCCGGCGGCATGGAAGCAAAACTCTACAAAATATCCGAGAGCGACGCAAGTGATGTCATCGCTGAAATACTTGATGCAGAGCTGGTGGTAGTAGGTTCTGCCACCATGAACCGCGACTTTCTGCCAAAACTTTCCCCTTTCCTTGATGACCTTACGGGACTAAAACCCAAAAAGAAACGGGCTGCTTTGTTTGCCTCCTCCGGCTGGAGCGGCGGCGCTATTGAACAGATGACTGCACGCATTCAAAAAGCCGGTTTCAGTCTGGCTGAAAGCGATACGCTGGAAATCTTTTGGACGCCGCATCCGGAAGACATAGAACAGTGCCGGCAATTTGGGCAGCGCTTAGCCGCCGGCTATCAATCGGAATAAAGATAAAATAAAAAAGACGCTTCGTGTTTTCTATCAACTGACGCGTCTTGCAGGGCGGGTTTCAAACCCGCCCGAAAAGGACTTACCCTGTGACACCCCCCGATTACGTCGGAAACAATAATAATTTCCTGCTACAAAAATTCCCCTCCCCTGGAGGGGTGCCCGCAAGGGCGGGGTGGTCGCGTGGACGAGTGGGACAAATCACCTGTCCCCCGGATTAAATAACTCACGGAGGTAATCCCGGCGGCCATGTAGTATTCTGTGTATAATGATAAGGTCATTAACTATGCGATAGAAAACTAAATATGGTTTAATTACAATTAAACGGTAGCCTGCTTGAATAATTGAATATTCATCTTCAGGCAAAACCGAGCCCAGATTAGGAAAGCTTTCAAGCTTTCTAATTTCTCTGTCTAACTTATCCAAAATAAACTCGGCTGCACCAAAATTATCCTGAGAAATGTATGAAAAGATTTCATCCATATCGTCAACAGCCGCCGGGGAATACTTAATTTTGCTTTTTGACCGCATTAATCTTTCTCCTAAGCCTTGTAATAACTTCATCATGTTCTAGAAGCTCGGCACCTTCAGAGATTTGTTTTTCTGCAACCATAAGTTTAGATTGCAATTGAAAGCGGGCATTCATGCGGCGATATGACTCATAACTCATAACAACCAGGTCGGCTTCACCATTGCGGGTAAGAATAATCGGTTCATCAATTTCATGACAAAGTTTTGAGAAACCATTATAATCTTGCCGTATTGCTGTTGATGGCTTAATCTTCATCGCTAACACCTCACTATCAATATTCTGACTATATTATAACATGTTTATAATCAAATACAAAGTGAAAGATGCCTCAAATATTGCTTTGAGACATCTTTGAGTAGTGTTTAATCGCAGCACAAACAATCCGACATCAAAACCTGACCAGGTTTTGGCAGGCTTAGCCTCAGCCAAAGCCGAAACGTTTTGATGGGCATGAATCGCTCTGGGCACAAGATTCGCTTTTAGTGCTTTTGCCTGCTTTACTCACATTCACAGAATAAACTTCCTGCAAATCATTGGAATTACATTGGGGACAGCAGACAGCTGCTTTCTTCTCACTGGGCAACATTACTTCAAATCGGTTAGCACACTGTTTACAAGTATATTCATACGTCGGCACTTCAAAACCTCCTCACCATCTATCTTACCCTTGCGTCATATAAAAAAGACGCTTTTTTTCTGTCAGACTCAGCGACCAAGCAGTTGCCGAGCACGTGCCGCCACATTCTCCACTGTAAAGCCAAACTTCTCCATCAATACTTCTCCGGGAGCCGAAGCACCAAAGTGATCAATGGAAATCGTGGCACCATCACTGCCGGTAAAACGCTCCCACCCCATAGAGTGAGCAGCTTCCACCGCCAGACGTTTTTTTATGACTGCCGGCAAGACTTCCTCACGGTAGGCTGCGGGCTGTGCCATAAAAAGCTCCCAGCTCATCATACTGACGACTCTGACTTCTACCCCTTCTGCCTGCAACACTTTCTTTGCTTGCAGCGCCAACTCCACCTCAGAACCGCTGGCCATAATAATTAACTCAGGCGCCTCGCTTGCTTCTCGCTCCAAAATATAGCCGCCTTTTAGCGCTTTAATACCGGTTGTGTGCAGTTGCGCAACGTTTTGTCGTGTTAGCACTAAGGCGGTTGGACCGTCACTGCGGCTAAGCGCATAAAGCCAGGCAACCGCCGTCTCTCGTCCGTCAGCAGGGCGAAGGACATGAAGATTAGGTATAGAGCGCATATTGGCAAGTTGTTCAATCGGTTGGTGAGTCGGACCATCCTCCCCTACTCCGATACTGTCATGGGTAAAAACGTATACTACAGGCTGGCGCATCAAAGCAGCCAGGCGCACCGACGGCTTCATGTAGTCAAAAAAGGCTAAAAAAGTGGCTCCATAAGGCCGAAGAGCGCCATAGAGCGCCAGCCCTGATAAGACTGCTGCCATACAGTGCTCGCGCACGCCAAAAAAGATATTGTTTCCTTTGCGGTTCTCCGCCTGAAAATCACCCAGACCTGAAAGATAAGTTTTAGTGGATGCGTTTAGGTCGGCAGAACCGCCCAGCAGATTCGGCAGGTATTTAGCCAAAACCTGCATCACCTGACCTGAAGCTGCACGGGTTGCCATAGGCTTATCAAAAGACCATAATGCCTTATCCTCACGCAGAGCAACCGGCAAATTCCGGCTATGCCAAGCATCCCAGCGTGCCGCGTCAGCCGGATATTTATCACGGTAGGTTGCAAACAGCCTGTCCCACTCTTTCTTAGACGCTGTTTGCCTTGTTTGTAACTCAGCAAAATGTGCCCGCACTTCATCCGGCACATAAAAAGTCTGCTCTTGCGGCCAAGCTAGATTTGCCTTTGTCATGCGCACTTCAGCCGCGCCGAGCGGAGCGCCGTGAGCCTCTGCACTATCTTGTTTGTTGGGGCTGCCAAAACCGATAGCAGTCCGCACCAGAATTAGTGACGGTCGCGTCTTATCAGCCTTTGCCGCAGTGATAGCCGCGGCAATTTCTTCTGTAGCAGTACCATCGGCAACCCTTAGAACTTGCCAGCCATATGCTGCAAACCGCTTGCCCACATCTTCCGTAAAAGCCAATTCAGTTCTGCCGTCAATAGTGATTTGATTGTCATCATAGAGACAAATCAGCCTGCCCAATTTGAGATGTCCGGCCAAAGATGCCGCTTCGGCCGTAATACCTTCCATCATGCAGCCGTCACCGGCATAGATGTAGGTGAAGTGATCAATCAGCGGGAAATCAGGCTGATTAAATTCTGCCGCTAACCGCTCTTCTGCAATAGCCATCCCCACGGCATTGGCAAAACCCTGTCCAAGCGGACCTGTGGTAGTCTCCACCCCCACTGTATGACCGTGCTCCGGGTGTCCCGGCGTTTTGCTTCCCCACTGGCGAAAGTTTTTTAGTTCATCCAGAGGCAGATCATAACCGCATAAATGAAGCAGCGCATACAAAAGCATAGAACCATGTCCGGCAGACAATACGAAGCGGTCTCGATTTGGCCACGCCGGGTCGCTGCTGCAATGCTGCATGAATTGTGTCCAAAGGGTATAGGCCATTGGCGCGCCGCCCATAGGCAAACCGGGATGTCCTGAGTTTGCAGCCTCCACCGCATCCACTGCTAAAAAGCGGATTGTATTAATGGCCATTTCCTGAACTTTTGACAAAATTATCCCTCCCGGAAAAATTAGAAAACCTTTCTCGCTCATATTTTATATAATTTTGTCTAAAAAAAACAAGTATTTATTTTTGAATCTTTAGGATTAACTTTGCCACGTTTTCAGCAAAACGTTCTGCGGTGCGGACTCCTTCTTCATCCTCAAGAGCTTCTCCCGGAGCTTTGCCAAAGAGTATATTCCAGTAGGTGGAACCGGGCACGATCATTTCATTAATAAAAAAGAACATCAGCATCTCCTGGATGGTGGCTGTTGCTCCGCCGCGGCGGTTGATAGCGATAGGTCCGCCAACTTTCCAGGAGAGAAACTTATCACCATTATAGGAGAGCATCCCAATCCGCTGCAGCAGGTTCATCACATCGCCGCGGGCAGTACCAAAGTAGACAGGCGCGCCGACGAGAAAACCGTCTGCTTTCCTAACTTTTTCCGCAATTGAATTCAATTCATCATCCAGCACGCAGACTCCCTTGCCGACACACTTTCTGCAGGCGATACAGGCATCAATCTTTTTTCCGGCTAAAGAGACGATCTCAGCAGTCAAACCCAGGTCTCTGATTTTGCCGGCGCATTTTTCCATCACCAAAACTGTATTTCCTTCTTGCCTGGGACTGCCGGAGATTAATAAAACTTCCGCCACAAACTTCACATCCTTTTTAATATTTATATTACAATTTCAGATTACAATCCTTCTTCCAGATGACAAGTCAATTCTTCCCACAAGCTATACAGTTTTTCAAGCCCTTCTTTAACTCTCTCCATTTCCTCCCCTTTTTCAGCCGCCAGGCGATAATCGTTAAAGACATCCGGTTCCGACAACTCTGCTTCCAGGAGCGCAAGACGATGTTCAAGTCTGCCAATTTCTTCTTCCGTCTCACGAATGCGCAGTTCCATTTTACGCAATTCCCGTCGCTTTGCCAATAAATCTTCGCGTCTTTGTTTTTCTGTCTCCTGGCGTTCACGCAGATCCGCTTTTTCGGACGAAACAGAAGCTTTCTCCCGCCTCTCCCGCTCCAGCAGATAGTCTGCATAAGGCATTTGATAAAAGCTTACACTACCATCCTTCACTTCCAACACGCTGTCAGTCGTGCGACTAATGAAATAGCGATCGTGTGAAACCACCAAAAGCGTTCCACAAAAAGCGTCCAGCGCACTTTCTAATTCTTCCACGCCGCTGATATCCAGATGATTCGTCGGTTCGTCCAACACAAGAAAATTTCCTGCGTCGAGGCTCAACTTAGCCAGCGCCAAACGGCTCCGTTCACCGCCGCTTAAATCAGCGTTACACTTGAATACATCTTCACCACTGAAAAGAAAGCGGCCCAGGTAAGTTCTGGCGGCGCCAAGAGTCATGCCGGAAGCATCCATAATCTCAGCAAGCGGCGTTTTATCCGCTGAAACCGCCTGCTGATGCTGGTCGAAATAGACTAAACGGACACTGGGGCCAAGCCAGACGGTGCCGTTATCTGCTGTCAATTCACCGGCAATTAATTTAAGCAATGTTGACTTTCCTGAGCCGTTCGCTCCAAGGAGCGCCACCCGTTTGCCCCAGCGAATTTCCACATTTACATCCCGAAATACTGTTCTGGCTCCGAATTCTTTAGCAACATTTGATAAACGTACAGCTATCTCGCCGCTACGCCCAGAGAAATGAAAATCCAGAGCCATAGCTCTTGCCTGCTGCGGACTGTCAAGTTTTGTCAGCTTCTCCAATTTCTTTTGCCTGCTTTTTGCCTGCTTTTTTTCTCGTTCCCCGGTGCCCTGAGTGCGGACAAACGTCTCTTCTTTAGAGATGTAATCCTGCTGCTTACGATATGCTTTTTCTTCTGTTACCGCCGCAAGTTCACGCTGTGCTGTGTATGCCGAATAATTGCCGCGATAGCTCTTGAGCTGCTGTCGCTCCAAAGACAGAATCCGTCCTGCCACCCTGTCCAAAAAATAGCGATCATGGGAAACAATCAATACACAACCACGCCACTCGCTTAAATATCTTTCCAGCCACTCCACGGCAGCCAAATCAAGATGGTTTGTTGGTTCATCCAGCAACAAGAGCCCCGGCTCCTCCAACAAGATGCGAGCTAAGCGCAGACGTGTTTTTTCACCGCCGGAAAATGTCTCCATAGCGCGTTTTAGGTCGCTCGCGGAAAAGCCCAGACCTGAAACCACAGAGCGCAACCTGGATTCGGCACTATATCCTCCTGCTTCCTCGAAGCGGTGCCGCAGCTTTCCGTAGTCGTTTAATACCGCTTCAAGTGCCTGTGAATCGGCAGCAAGCTTTGCCGAAGCCATATTTTTTTCCAGCAGACTCATACGGACGGCAAGCTCATCCAGTGGGGCAAATGCACGACGCAATTCTTCTTCCATGGTTCCCGCCGCCGCCTTTGCCGTTCCCTGTTCCAAATAACCAATGGTTACGTCGCGGGCTAAGGCTACTGTCCCGGTATCAGCCATCTCCTGCCCGGCGATTATTTTCAGCAGCGTCGTCTTGCCGGCGCCGTTTGGACCAACCAACCCTACCCGTTCAGCCCGATACAACTGAAAATCAATTTGCTGCAAGACAGTGGCTGCACCATACGATTTAGAAATTTGACTTACTGATAATACTGCCATCTGTTACCTCCATAGCTTGCCGGCACACTCACTCTATTTCCCCAAAATGCCGAGCTAATCCTGCAGTAGAGTGAAAAACCAAGCTGATTTCACAAATTTAACAAAGAATCGCCTTGTAACGCCTAGCGGATACTGCTATACTTGGAGAGATGCAAGCTTGGGAGGTCAAAAAAGATGAACATTCGCAACTTGGCAATTATTGCCCACGTAGACCACGGGAAAACTACCCTAGTGGACGGAATGCTTAAACAGAGCGGAATCTTTCGCAGCAATGAGAGCGTCATGGAGCGCGTTATGGACTCAAACGATCTTGAGCGTGAAAGAGGGATTACTATCCTCGCCAAAAACACCGCTGTTGTTTACAGCGGTGTAAAAATTAATATTGTGGATACTCCGGGACATGCTGATTTCGGCGGTGAAGTAGAGCGAGCACTCTCAATGGTGGACGGCGTGCTGCTGGTGGTTGATGCTTTCGAGGGGCCTATGCCCCAGACGCGCTTTGTGCTGCGCAAAGCACTTGAACTTGGTCTTTGTCCCATTGTGGTGGTAAATAAAGTGGATCGCAGTGATGCCCGACCGGAGCAAGTTGTGGATATGGTCTTTGATCTGTTTGTCGATTTGGGCGCAAGTGATGAACAACTCGATTTTCCGATAATTTATACGTCGGCAAGGGACGGCGTGGCGGGAGCGGAACCGGATCAGTTGACAGACTCCCTGCAGCCGCTTTTTGCTGCGATTGTCCATCATGTGCCTGCCCCAACAGGGGAGGCGGCGGCTCCATTCCAACTGCTTGTAGCTAACTTGGCCTACGATAACTATGTCGGGAAATACGCCATCGGTCGTGTGCTGCGAGGCAAACTCTCCGCAGGCGATCCGGTGGCTGTCATTCACGTTGACGGTACGATAGAGCGGGGTAAAGTGAATAAAGTTTTTGTCTTTGAAGGATTAAAAAAAACCGAGACCGTCGAAGCAAGCATCGGCGAAATCGTAGCACTCTCCGGCCTGGAGAATGTCAATATCGGCGAAACAATCACCCATCCCGACCATCTTGAGCAACTGCCGGTCATATCTGTAGACGAACCTACTCTGGCCATGACTTTTCTCGTTAACAACAGCCCCTTTGCCGGGCGGGAAGGTCAATTTGTCACTTCACGCAAACTTAGAGAACGGCTGTTCCGCGAACTTGATACTAATGTCTCCTTACGAGTAGAAGAAACAGACAGCCCCGACTCCTTTAAAGTATCCGGCAGGGGTGAATTACATCTTTCTATTCTGATTGAAAACATGCGGCGCGAAGGCTTTGAGCTTCAAGTCAGCAAACCGGTGGTCATCTTAAAAAAAATTGACGGCAAAACACATGAACCTGTGGAACATCTGGTGCTAGACTTGCCGGAGGAATATATGGGCGGCGTAATGGAGCGGCTGAGCCGCCGTAAAGCCGAAATGTTGGACATGGCTCCCACCGCTCCAGGCCAACTCCGCATTGAATTCTATATCCCGGCTCGCGGCCTGATAGGTTTTCGCTCGGAATTTCTCACTGAAACCCGGGGCAACGGAGTAATGAATCATACTTTTTCCGGTTATCAGCCTTACAAAGGAGATATTCCTTCCCGTTTCCAAGGAGCATTGGTAGCCTGGGAGGACGGCGATGCGACCACCTATGGTCTTAGTGCCGCCGAAGAACGGGGACTGCTCTTTATCATCCCGGGCACCAAAGTTTATGAGGGAATGATAGTGGGGCAAAACAACCGTGAAGATGACCTGGAGGTCAATGTCTGCAAGAAAAAACATCTGACCAATATTCGTTCTTCCACGGCGGAAGATGCGATTAGACTTAAAGAACCGCGCACACTCAGCCTGGAGGAGGCCATTGAGTTTATCGCTGATGATGAATTAGTTGAAGTTACACCTAAAAGTATCCGTCTGCGCAAAAAACTTTTGAAAAAACATGAACGACAACGCGCAAGCAAGAAAACGGCGGATACGCCCTCACTCTAACCATCTTCCAAAATGAGAGGCGATTTTCTGGTTAGCTGCTTAAACTTCTGTGCAAACATTAACTTCGCTGACGTGCGCCACGCGATAGCTTTTCTCTCTCAAAAAATCGAGCAACGCGTCCACATCGTCACAGCCTTGCAGACGCCAGATAGTTTGCACCAAATTCTTATGAGCATCCCTTGGCATCATAACTACACTAATCACAGTAACGCCATAATTCCGCAGCAATTCATCTGCTTCTGCCAACGCGCCTCTCCTGTCCGGCAATTCCAATGTCAGGCGCAGTCCGCTGCCGCCGACTCCAAGCATTTCCATAAAGGCGGTAAAAATGTCGGTTTCAGTAATTATACCCACGACTGCGCCATTATCAACCACCGGTAAGCCACCGATGCGATTTTCGCGCAGCAGGGCGGCAGCTTCATCAATGGGAGTATCAAGCTTCACAGTATACAACTTTTTCGCCATTACCTCCTTTACCGGCAGTTTGGTTAAAAGGTAATTCAACTCCCAAATACTCAGACTGGTTGCAGGAGAAGGTGACGCGCGGACTAAATCGAGCAGTGTCACAATCCCCACCAAACGATCTTTCTCTACCACAGGCAAGCGGCGGATCTTTTTTTCCTCCATCAAGGCAAGCGCATCAGGCACAGTAGTTTGTGGCCCGATAGTTATCACTTGTTTAGTCATTTTGTCTTTTACCAGCATGAAGAAATCCTCCCTTTTTCTTAAATATAATTTTGATATTTCTTTATTCTTTTGCAAAACACGCTGAGAATTTGCTTGCGCAGTCTGACGGACCGCCGACCTCCCTGTTAGAAAAAGGAATTCTTTACTTAAACGGCGAACTGTTTCATATCATAATAACAGGAGGTAAGCCAATGTCAAAACTATTCTTTCTTGAGGATATAGCCGCGCTGGAGCAGGTTCTGTCTGCTGCTAAAAACAAGCCCCTTCTGGTTTTTAAACACAGTTCCACCTGTCCCATCAGCGCACGAGCGCACAGAGAGGTCGATAAATTTTTGGCAAGCGATGCGCCGGAAGAAATTCTTGCCTGCGCCGTTGTCGTACAAACCGCCCGCAATGTTTCCGATGCTGTGGCCGCAAAAACCGGGGTGCGCCATGAAACACCACAGGTACTGTTGATTCGGGAAGGTCAGTGCGTATGGAACACCTCTCACCGCAGCATCACCCTGGAATCTTTGCAGGAAGCGACAGCAAAAAGGTAAGGCTGCTGCCGCCTTAAAGCCGAATCAGTATAGATAGATCCGGCTACTTGCATGTTACTAAATTTTTGCCTGATTTTTTGGCAAAATACAAAATCCGATCAGCCTCTTCCACTAACTGCAAGGCAGTCATATCCTGTTCAAAGGCTGCCACTCCAAAAGACGCAGTCAAAGGTTCGGTTTTTTCACCTTTCCGCAAGGGGATTGGCGTGTTTTCAATTGCCTCCCTAATTCGTTCACACAACTGTTTTGCTTGAATTAACGTAGTTTGGGGGAGAATAATCGCGAATTCCTCTCCGCCATAACGCGCCACCGTGTCGGAAGCACGGACTGTTTCTTGCAGGATACGGGCAGCGCAAGCAAGCGCCCTATCACCCTGTGGATGACCCCATTTATCATTATACATTTTGAAATTGTCCAGGTCGATAATCACAAGCGCCAAGGGGAACTGATAACGCCGAACCCTGTCAACCTCCTTCTCTAAACAATGGTAAAAAAAGCGGTGATTAAACAAACCGCTTAATTCATCAGTAACCGCATCCCTCCAGAAGGAGTCTGCCTGCCGTTTTAGCTTGCCTGCCATCATGCCAACGGCCACGGCAAAAAGCAGAAACAGGGAAAAATAGGCGGCCAGCACGGCAGAAGATTCGGCATGCAAACGCATAGCCCGCCATAAATGCCAAAAGAAAAATGGTGCCACGCCAAGCACCGCGAGTAACCCGCCCCGTCTGCCAAGGTAGTAACATAACAGCATAAGAGGCAGAACCCAGAAAGCATAAATGCCCATCCGCGCAAGCAAATTATCTCCGGAAAACAAGGTTTGCCTGTCCAGTAACGGGGGGATCAGATACATTATCGTGATGATTTGCCAAAAACCATAAGGCAACTGTCTGTGAACAGGTTGCCAACGCACAGCAGCCAGGGAATTTTCCTTTTTTAAACGCTTTTCTTTCATGGAGCACCTCTTTACGGTAGGAGTGAACATTATTGCCTGATCTGCATGCCTTCGAGAGATTGATGGCTGAAATAATTCTGCTCGCTGCCCATTTGCTCGAAATTTTTGGCACAATCATCATTTTCTATGCCGGCGTCTATACATTTACGCGCTTTTTAAGAGGGAAGACAGAAAGCCGGGAGATACGTCTCTACTTTGCCCGCTTTCTGCTTTTTGGTTTAGAATTTAAGCTGGCAAGCGAAATCCTCCGCACAGTAATAGTTCGCACTCTTAACGAAGTATTCATCTTGGCAGCAATTATTGCCTTACGGGCTATTTTAAATATAATTATCCATTGGGAAATTCGGCAGGAAAAATCGGATAAAAACTAGAAATTCCTAACTGCAGACATCTTTTCCGCCGCATATCTACCGCACATTCTCTATTCGTGATATTTTTTCCATTTCCTGCTTCCAGCCGGAAGTTATAGTGCGGATTAAATCTCTGCCGGAGCGTTAAATCGGTTAGAGCTTTCTGAATACAGTTCGGCTAGAAAGCGGTGTCGGCAATGAACAAACTGATTTACAACGGACAACCGACTGAGGCTCGCAGTATCCTCAATAAAGTGAACCCTTTTCAACACCTAACTCAAAGCACTTTGGAAAGCATCATCGCCAAGTCGGAAATTCGGCAATTCCCTAAAGGAATTTATGTGTTCCGCCAAGGCGATCCTTCTCTTCAGGCGCTGTTTGTCTTAGTTTCCGGCAGCGTGGAAATCACAGTGCTTGACAAGCAAGACAAAGAAGTGCTGGTTAGTAAACGGCAGGAACTGGAATTTTTCGGTGAAATGGTTTTTTTCTCAGAAGATTGTTACCCTGCTTCCGTACGAGCGACGACAGATTTGCTCTGCATCGTTATCCCCAATGCCTTATTTGAAACGGAGCTTACACGTACCTTAGAATTTGCAAATGCTTTCAGCCGCATTA
Organism: Clostridium sp.; assembly: GCA_018335695.1. Classification (GTDB taxonomy): domain Bacteria; phylum Bacillota; class Dethiobacteria; order Dethiobacterales; family Dethiobacteraceae; genus GPS1B09. The sequence goes on along the minus strand of JAGXRV010000001.1, from coordinate 38,333 downwards.
TGACTGAACGGATGCGAACTGTCTATCAATCACTAATTTCTGCTGCGGAACAAAGTCAGGCAGCGCTGGATCTGCCGATGCGTAAGCGGGTTGCCAGCCTGATGTCGGCTCCCCTTGTTACCTGCCGCCTCCAAGACCAAATCTCTGCAGTGGCAAAACAAATGACTGAACATGCTGTCTCTTCTTTAGTAGTTGTAGATGACCAGGGGCAGCCGCGCGGCATTGTTACCGAAAGAGATTTAGTAGGAAAGGTTCTGGCACAGAACCTCTGCCAAGAAAATTTAACGGCAGCCGATATTATGGCTAAAAATTTACTGTCGGTGGCAGCTGAAGCTTTTTATTACGAAGCACTGCTGATTATGGTTAAACATAAAGTAAGACACCTAATAGTTGTTGACAACCATCAGCTTGCCGGTCTGATTTCAATCCGGGATCTGATCATCTCACGCAGTACCGGGGCGCTAACCATAGTCAACAATATCGAGAAGCAAGAAACAATTGACGGCCTTGCGAAAGCCAGTGCGGAAATTGATAAAATCCTTGAGGCGCTTGCCGAGGAACGGGCATCCAGCCAAGAAATATTGCAAATCATTACCGAATTTTTTGACCGCCTCACACAAAAAGTTATTCAGGTTTGCGAACAGGAAATGCAGCAAGAGGGATACGGTCCACCGCCTGCTGCTTATAGCTGGATAACCATGGGCAGCAGCGGCAGGCAGGAACAGTTTGTTAAAACAGATCAGGATAACGGTATCATCTACGATAATCTCCCGCCAGACAAAGAAGAAGCGGCGAAAAGTTACTTTCAACTCCTGGCGGAAAAAGTGGTGGAGGGTCTCTCACGCTGCGGCTTTGCCAAATGTAAGGGCAATGTAATGGCATCCAACCCATTTTGGTGTCGCTCATTTAACGGTTGGCGCGAGACAATTAACGTCTGGATTAATAATCTCGACCCTGAAAGTATCCGCATGATGACAATCTTTCTTGATTTTCGACATGTTTACGGCAAAAAAGCCCTCAGTGACCTGCTCCGCAATTTTGTCACCCGCAGTTTCCAAAAATCGTCCACTGTGCTGCTGTTTTTGGCGAAAGATGATCTCAGCCACCGTGTTCCGCTGACCTTCTTTAAACAAATAATTACAGAAAAGACTAAAGAGCATCGAAACCTCGTCAACCTAAAGAGCGCCGCCTGCGTTCACATCGTTGATTGTTTGCGCATTTTTTCCCTGCGGGAAGGGATTATAGAGACCAACACATTTAAGCGCTTAGAAAAACTGGCAAAGAAACGCGTCTTATCTGCGGAAGACAACGAGCTGCTTGAAAATGCCTATGAAACACTGATGATGCTCCGGATTAGACAAAGCCTCCAACAGCTTAGCGTTGGTCTGCAGCCGGATAATTATATAAACCCTAATGAGTTAAATAAGCGGGACAAATCTGCTCTCAGGGAAGCATTTTTGGCGGCAGATCGTCTGCAGAATCTGACTGGTCATGCATTTTATGCGTTTATTGGCTAACATTAAGGAGTTGGGGAAATGCTGCCTTTCAGAAATTTAAGCAGGAACACACAAATGATAAAATCCCGCCTCTTCCGGGAGCAGCTGCTTGCCAACCGCTTTTTTAACTGGCTGTATAAGTTGCGCTCCGGGACAAGCGGAAATAAGCATGAATTTGAGCCGGAACACAAAATAAACTCGCCGGTTACAGAAAAGTCATTACAGCTTAAAATAAAAAAGGATTGGGATGTTCCGCTTGGAAGCAGCCGCTATATCCTCTTTGATACTGAGACTACCGGCTTCTATCCCTACCAAGGCGACGAAATTATCAGCATTGCCGCAGTAGTGGTGGAAGACGAACAAATCCGTAAGGATTTAATTTTTAACGAACTGGTAAACCCAAACAGAAGCATCCCGCCGGCAATACAGAAATTAACGGGAATTACGGCCGAAATGGTGTCTGAAAAACGCAACATCAGTGCCGTCCTCAATGATTTCCTTGATTTTATCGGTGATTCTGTGCTTGTGGCTCACAATGCGGAATTTGACTTGGCATTTATCAATCTTAAACTGAACTGGCATACTCAAACTGAGATATCTAACCAAGTGATCGACACTTATAAGCTTTCCAGAGCACTTAGCCCGGAGTTTGCAGCCCATGACCTTGATACTCTCTTGAAAAACCACCATGTCCAGATCGAAGCTCGTCATACAGCCCTGGGCGACTCGCTGATGACGGCCGAAATTTTCTTAAAATACCTGGCTAGCCTTCGCGAGCAAAACATCCTCACATTAAAGCAGCTATACTACTATTTGCATCTGAAAAACGGTATTGATTTTTGCAACTAATTTTGCAAATCTTTCAAACTATCCAAATAGACGAATATTGCTGCCATTTTTGCAGCAGATTGCATTATAGGGCAAATTACGGTAAAATCAAGTCAGCTCAAAGTAAGGGGGAAATTTGATGGCAACAATTGTGCCTTTTCGCGGCATCCGCTACAATCAGACTAAAGCAGGTCAACTTGTCGATCTGGTTACACCGCCCTATGATGTGATTAATAGCGATGAACAAAAGCGCTATTACGAAAAAAATAGTTATAATATCATCCGGCTTGAATACGGAGAAAGCCACACAAGCGATGACAGCCAAAACAACCGTTACACTCGCGCCCGTTCTTTCTTCACAGCTTGGCTTGAACAGCATATTCTCGTTCATGAGGAGCAGCCTGCCATTTACCTTTATGAACAAGAATTCGCAATTTCCGGCAGCCGCCTCACACGCAGCGGCTTTATTGCCGGTATAGGAGTGGAAGAGTATCAAACAGGAGTTATTCTCCCCCATGAGGAGACACTCTCCAAAGCAAAGGCAGATCGCTTAGAACTTCTCAGGCACTGTCACGCAAATTTTAGTCCAATCTTTGGACTCTATGATGATTCTACCCTGACGGTGGAGAAGATTGCCTCGTATTACAAACAAAACAGCGCCAATGTTGCTTTTACCGATGAAAACGGCGAGTCACACCGACTCTGGATTATAACCAACCCAAATGATTTGGCAACTATTACCGCTCTCTTCAAAGACCTGAAAGTCTATATCGCAGACGGACACCACCGCTATGAAACAGCTTTAAATTTTCATAAAGAGATGCTGGCCAAGGGAGACAGCCGGTTCTCTTTTTGCTTAATGACCCTGGTAAATTTGCATGACCCGGGACTGGTTATCTATCCGACGCACCGCCTTGTAAAAAATGTGACCGGATTTAGCGCCAAGGAATTTCTAGATAACCTCAAAAAGATTTTTACCGTCACGGCTTTGACTTTGCCGGACAATGACCGTGAAGCCTTCCTGACGACAGAACTAAACGCAAATACTGCTTTGCTATCTGATAATCATGCCTTTCTGCTCTATCTGGGAGGCGATAAGCTATACCGTCTTATCATCAAACGCGCGGCAGACAGTCATCTCATGGCTGCCGGCCGCAGCACATTTTCGGCCGCTTGGCGTTCACTGGACGTAGCAGTTCTGCAAAGCCTGGTGCTCGAAGGGATGCTTGGCATAGATAAGGAAAAAAGAGCGGGAGGAACCAACTTGGCCTACACCAGGGAAGAAGCCGATGCCCTAAACCGCGTTGACTCCGGTGAATTTCAAGCTGTAATCTATCTAAATCCCACCCGCGTACGGGAAGTGACGGAAGTAGCCGCCGCCGGCGATAAAATGCCCCAAAAATCTACCTACTTCTATCCTAAGCTTATCACCGGTCTGGTAATTAACGACTTTACCGTTTGATTTATTTTAGTTATCTGCCCAGAGAACCCGAAAGCAGGAAACCTTGCCCCTTCATTAAAGATTATGATATCTTTTCACTTCCGCAATAATGCGGCTTGGGTCATCGTAAACCGGTTCAGCCGGCAGAGCCGGTTCTGCTTTAATCGGACGCCCCCAATTGCCAAGTTCGGACAAAACGGTGATTACTGCTTCCGCTTGTCCCCGCAAATGATAGCCTCCTTCAAGCGTGAGCACAATTTTGCCGCCGGCGGAGCGATCAGCAATTTCTTTGGCATGGCGAGCCATCTCTGCAAAACCTTTATAGCTAAGAGCCATCGTAGCCAGCGGGTCGCCATGGTAGGCATCCTGGCCAGCGGAAATCATCACTAATTCCGGCTGATAGCGTTCAGCCAAAGGACGCACTATTTCTATGAAGGCTCGGCTGTATTCCGCATCTCCACTGCCCGGAGGAAGAGGTATATTGACATTATAGCCTACACCGGCGCCGGCGCCTGTTTCATGAATATGGCCTGTACCAGGATAAGCAGGATTCTGATGGACTGAAATAAACAACACATTATCCTGATGGTAAAAAGTTTTTTGCGTTCCGTTTCCATGATGCACATCCCAATCAAGAATAAGAATGCGCTTTAAGCCGTATTCCTCTTGCGCTAAGCGCGCAGCGATGGCAATATTATTAAAAAGGCAAAACCCCATGGAAAGCTGAGGTTCTGCATGGTGCCCTGGAGGCCGACCCAGAGAAAAACAGACTTTCAGCTTACCATCCATGACAGCACGCATCGCTTTTAGGGCGGCACCGACTGAGAGAAGGGCTACATCGTATGACTGTGGCACCAAATAAGTATCAGCGTCTAACTGTCTTTTTTGAAGTTTGCATAAGCTGCGGATTTGAGCGATCTGTTCTAAGCTATGAACCTTTGCAACTTCTTCACTGCCGGCAGGCAGAGGATCCAACTGCACCAACTTCTCAAACAGTTTTTCATTATCTAATTGTGCCAAGAGCGCCTGCAGGCGCTCTTTTCTTTCCGGATGACCGGGCTGGTCGTGAATAAGAAAATCAGGGTGATAAACAATGCCGAGTTTTCTATCTCCCATTTAAGTCTCCCCTCCTGCGTTTTAGCGCCAGAAAATACGCAATGTTCCCTCATCCAGCGCTTTCTTTAATTTGCGAATCAACAATCTTCTTACTTTTTTGCGGGTAACCGGTATCAGAAATATAAATCCTGTGGCATCTGTAATCAATCCTGGAGTCAATAACAACGCCGCACCAAGCAAAACCAAAACACCGTCAACCAATTCATCCCCAGGCAGTTGCCCGTTGCGCAATGTCAGAGCAATGCTGCGTAATACAAAAAAACCTTGTGCCTTCGCTAAAATTGCCCCAAAAAAGCCGGTAGCCAGCACAATAATAATGGTGGGGACTGCGCCAATCCTCTTGCCCAATTCAATTAACAGATAAAGCTCAATTAACGGACCAAGCGTAAACAATAACAACAGCTTAATAAACATCTCTGCTACTCCGCATATTCCCCTGCTGCCTCCTGCAGTCGTCTCCAGAGGAATGGATTATGTTTCTTTATCACCACCGGCCTGCCCTGCCTGTTTACAAAAGCGTGTTCCGTCTCACCAATCGCAAGGAGTTCCCCTGTTGTTTCGCGAAAGAGTTCATACTTAAACGCCATTCTTACTTCCTGCAAAGCAGCCACGGTAGTCACGATGCGAATAAGATCATCATAGCGGGCCGACGACTTGTACTGACAAAAAGCTTTCAATACAGGCAGAAGAATATCATTTTTTTCAACTTCACTATAGGGCATTCCTAATTCACGAAAATATTCTGTACGCCCCGTCTCAAACCAGACAAAATAATTGGCGTAATAGACAACGCCCATTTGATCCGTTTCAGCATAACGGACGCGGATTTCCCCAACCCCCTGCTTCATCCCCATCACTCCTAAAAGATTGTGGCTTTGCCTCGGTATATCAAACCTCTAACCGTATCAATTGTAACAAGGTCACCGGCGGCGAGGAGAAGAGTGGCATCTGTAGCACCCACAATAACAGGCAACCCCATATGCAACGCCACAACGGCAGCGTGTGAGGTAAGGCCTCCCTCCTCTACCACCAAGCCTGCAGCTTTTGAGAGATAAGGCACATAGCTGCTGTCAGTACAAGGTGCCACAAGGATTTCACCCTCCTGAAGATGAGCGGCATCTGCTCCCACTTGTGACATTCTTACCCTGCCTGTTGCCGGCTTCTTGCCAAGACCGGTTCCCTTCAAAATTATCTCACCCACCGTATGAACTCTCATCAAATTAGTGGTGCCGGAGAGCCCTGCAGGCACACCGGCTGTGATCAAAACTAAATCGCCGTTATCTATATAACCGCTTTGCAGGGAAGCTTCAATAGCTGCTGAAAACATTTCATCAGTCGTGCTGGTGGGACGACACAACAGCGGAAACACGCCCCAAGTCAACGCCAGGCGTCGAGCCACAGATTCACGGGGCGTTACCGCAATAATCCGTGCCTTCGGCTTATATTTGGAGACATTCCGTGCGGTAAAACCGGACTGCGTTGCCGTGATAATCGCGGCAGCCCCCAACTCCTGGGCGGCATGACAGGTGGCATAAGAAATCGCGTCGGTGACACTCCTTTCTTTCGGCAACTCAAAGCTTTCTAAAATACGCGCATAGTGCATCGCCGTCTCGGCTCTCATCGCAATTCTTGCCATTGTTTTTACAGCTTCCAACGGATATTTTCCGACGGCCGTTTCTCCGGAAAGCATTATCGCGTCTGTGCCGTCGAAAATAGCATTAGCCACATCGCTTGCCTCCGCCCTTGTCGGACGCGGGTTACGGATCATGGAGTCAAGCATTTGCGTCGCTGTGATCACTGGCTTTCCTGCGGTATTACATCTGGAAATAATCATTTTCTGAACAAGAGGCACATCTTCCGCCGGAATTTCCACTCCCAAATCACCGCGGGCCACCATAATACCATCTGCCGCAGCAAGAATCTTTTCAATATTGTCTACTCCCTCTTGACTTTCAATCTTGGCGATAATCTGAATGCCGGAGCGATGTGCCTCCAAAATAGCGCGAATCGCCAACACATCATCCGCCTTGCGGACAAAAGAAGCCGCAATAAAATCTAAATCATTATTTATGGCAAAAAGGATGTCCTCATGGTCTTTGGCGGAGATAGCCGGTAAATTTATAATGGCACCGGGGATATTCACCCCTTTACGATTTGAAAGTTCTCCGCCGATTTCCACCTTGCAATGCACTTCTTCGGCAGTGACATCTTGCACATCCATGATAATCAAACCATCATCAAGGAGGACTTTCATCCCGACCTTCACATCGTTGACAATTCCAGGGTAGTTAACGCTGACAGCTTCTTTGCTTCCAGGCACATCCTTAGTAGTCAGCGTGAAACGCTCCCCTTCTTTTAAAACAATGCTTCCCTCCGGGAATGTACCGATACGCACTTCAGGCCCTTTGGTATCTAAAAGCAAAGCCAAATTTTGCTCCAGCTCCTGCGCAGTCTGCCGAGCAGCAGCGACAGTTCTCGCATGTTCCTCATGGGTACCATGGGAAAAATTCAAGCGCGCCACATTCATGCCGGCGCAAATCAGCTCTCTTAGTACACTGACATTACTGCTCGCTGGTCCTAAAGTACAAACAATCTTTGTTCTGCGCATTGGTTCCTCCTTCAGATTGCTAAAATGGTAGCCAAGCGGTATAATTCCTGCGAAAATTCTTTCTTCTCGGCTAACACTTTGTCGTAAGATACGGCATGAAGCTCGCTTGCGCGAAAAGCCGCCATTTTGCCGTGTGAGCCGCTACAGAGCAAGTCCACGGCGGCGGCACCCAAGCGACTGGCCAGAATTCGATCAAAAGCAGTGGGAGTGCCGCCACGTTGCAAATGACCAAGAATAGTAACCCTAGTTTCCATCTTGGTTCGTTTTTTTATCTCCTCCCCCACATTCAAAGCACCACCTGCTCCCTCTGCCACCAAAATAATGCTGTGCAGTTTGCCGCGCTTCACACCCCGCTGCAACCGCTCGCATACTTCCGCTAAATCAAATGGCACTTCCGGAACCAAAATGGACTCGGCACCACCCGCAAGTCCCGCAGCCAGGGCGATATGCCCGGATGTGCGACCCATGACTTCAATTACATAGACACGTTCATGTGATGTGGCAGTATCCCGCACTTTATTAACCGCATCTGTGACATTGTAGACGGCTGTGTCAAAACCGATGCTATAGTCACTACAAGCAAGATCATTATCGATAGTGCCCGGTATGACAACCGTCCGCACCCCTAACTTCTCCAGAGCATCGGCGCCGCGCAATGAACCGTCTCCGCCGATGACTATCAGTCCATCAACACCACTCTTTTCTATTGTTTGTAACGCCTGCTCGCGGCCCGGGCGCTCCATAAATTCCGGCGTTCGGGCAGTCAGCAAAATAGTGCCGCCACGGTGAATGATATCGGCCACCGAACCTAACTGCATTTCCAGATATTCGCCGTAAACCAATCCGTGATAACCGCGCCGAAAACCGACTACCGCCAAGCCATGATAAATTGCTTTACGGACAACAGCCCGCAGGGCCGCATTCATGCCGGGAGCATCTCCGCCCGAAGTCAAAACCCCAATCTTTCGCATCTCTACACATACTCCTATATCGGTTCAACATGAATTACTTTCTAATTTTGCCCGTGCCGGCAGCCGCTTATCCCAACTGACGGACAATAACAGTACCGTGCCCAAAGAGCTTTTCAATCTCAGTCAGTTGCGGCGCTTCACCATGCAGCCAAAAACTCTGTGGCAGGAGCATCCGCTTACCATTGACGGGAAAATCTAAGTAGACCGGCATAGTGCCGCACGAACCGGCAAGTATCTCTTTCAAAGAAAGCAACTGACTTAATTTGCCGTCCTCTCCACAACGAATAACAACTTCTTTGACTTCTTTGGGTAAAGGCAGAATATCCTCGGCAATCATTTTTACTTCTCCTTCATCCTTATGGTCAATTCGACCACGTACCAGGACGACCATGTCGTTTTCCAGAGATTGCCTTGCCTTCTCGTAAACAGAGGAAAAAACTACAACCTCTATGGAACTCACCAGGTCTTCCAGTAAAAAGAAAGCCATCGGTTTACCGGTTTTCGTAACAAGATGTTTAACGGTGCTAATCATGCCGGCCACAACAACCTGCTGATTATTCGGCGACTCAGCCAAACTGACAATCTCAGAAAATCCGGCATAAAGTTTGAGCAGCTGCTGATATTCTTCCAGAGGATGGCCGCTAAGGTAGAGCCCAAGCGACTCTTTTTCCATGTTCAGTCGTGCCCGCGGAGAAAGAAGAGGCAAATCCGGCAATTCATCCCTCAATTGCAGCCAGTGACAGTCTACTTCTTCTTCAACAAGCTCAAACATAGACATTTGACCGTTTTGCCGCTCTCTGTTCATCGTCTGAGCCGCAGAGATGGTTTCATCCAAAACAGCTAAATATTGATTGCGACTTCCCCCCAGGCTGTCAAATGCCCCGCACTTTATCAGGCTTTCCAAAACCTTTTTGTTGCAACTGCGCAAATCAACCCGGGAACAAAAGTCACGCAAAGATGTAAAATTGCCCTTCTCCTGCCTTGCCGCAAGGATTGACTCAATGGCACCTAACCCCACATTTTTGACTGCAGCCAGACCATAGCGAATCAGCTTCTCGCCTGCAACAATAAAGTTAGCCTCACTGAAATTGATCTCCGGTGGCTGCACATCTATCTCCATCCGTTTGCAATCAGCGATATATCCTGCCACTTTATCGGTAGTGGCCATTACGCCGGTCAGCAGCGCCGCCATATATTGAGTGGGGAAGTTGGCTTTTAGATATGCGGTCTGGTATGCTATCAAAGCATATGCCGCCGCATGTGATTTGTTAAATCCATAGGAAGCGAACTTAACAATCAAATCATACAGCTCGTCCGCCATTCTCTTTGGGTGACCTTTAGCGACGCAACCTGCAACAAATAACTCCCGTTGCTGATTTAGCACTTCTAATTTCTTTTTCCCGATAGCCCGGCGCAGCAAGTCGGCCTCTCCCAAAGAAAATCCGGCCATAGTTGAAGCCACTTGCATAATCTGTTCCTGATATACCATAATTCCGTATGTTTCCTGCAAAATCGGTTCTAAATCGGCATGAAGATAATGAATCGGATTATGTCCGTGTTTATTGCCGATGAAAGTGGAAATCTGTTCCATGGGGCCTGGACGATACAAAGCCACCACCGCAATAATATCCTCAAAAACATTTGGCTTCAGTTCGCGCAGGATACTGCGCATACCTGAGGATTCAAGCTGAAACACACCGGACGTATCTCCTTGGGAAAGAAGGCAGTAAGTCAAGCCGTCATCAAGCGGCAAAGAAGCAAGCTCGATTTCTTTGCCCAAAGACTGTTTGATCAAACGGAGTGCCTCTCCCATAATTGTCAAAGTGCGCAGACCAAGAAAGTCCATTTTCAACAAACCCAACTCTTCCAGTGTCCCCATGGGGAACTGGGTCACCATGCCTTCTTCTCCCGATTTTTGCAGCGGCACATGAGTAACCAGCCGATCTTTCGAGATAACCACGCCTGCGGCATGGGTGGAAGCGTGGCGAGGGAGACCTTCCACAGCAACACTCAAATCAATAAGCTGACGTACCTTATCTTCTTTTTTATAGAGCGCTTTTAGATCGGGAGACTTATCTAAAGCTTCTTTGATAGAAATATTTACTTCAAACGGAATCATTTTAGCAATCTTATCAACTTCCGCATACGGGATATTTAAAACACGCCCCACATCACGCACAGCAGCTCTGGCCGCCATCGTCCCAAAAGTAATAATTTGGGCGACCGCATCTTCACCATACTTATTCACTACGTACTCGATAACTTTTTCCCTTTTCTCATAACAAAAATCAATGTCGATATCAGGCATGGAAACACGTTCAGGGTTAAGGAAACGCTCAAAAAGCAGACCATATTTGAGCGGATCAATATTTGTAATTTCCAGACTATAAGCGACCAGACTGCCGGCGGCGGAACCCCGTCCCGGCCCTACCATGATCCCGTTTTTGTGGGCATAACTTACAAAATCCCAAACAACCAAAAAATAGGACGCGTAGCCCATCTCGGCAATTACTGCCAGCTCGTAGTCAAGCCGCTCTCGCACATGGTCAGGCAAATTGTACCCATAACGCTTTTTTGCTCCCTGCAAGCAAACTTCTCGCAGGTAGCCGTTATCGTCATATTGTTTAGGAATTTCGTATCCCGGCAGATGAGTCTGCCCAAAATCAAATTCCAAATTGCATGCTTCCGCGATCTGCAACGTATTCATTAAAGCATCCGGCGAATTAGGAAATAGAGCTGCCATCTCTGCCGCGCTTTTCAGATAAAACTCGTCAGTAGAAAAGCGTATCCTTTGCTCATCTTCACGAATCTTTCCGGTCTGAATGCACAATAACACATCATGTGCTTCGGCATCTTCCCGCGCGATATAATGCAGATCGTTTGTTACCACTAACGGCGTGTCAGTTTCCCTGGCCAAATTAAGCAAGCGGGGATTTACAGTTTTTTGCTCCGCCAAGCCATGGTCTTGCATTTCAAGAAAAAAATTTTCACTGCCAAATGTTTCTCGATAAAATGTTAAAAGTTTACGCGCGTCTTCTTCCCTGTTTTCCAGAAGCGCCATAGGTATTTCCCCGACAATACAGGCAGATAGCGCGATAAGCCCTCTACTGTAACGGCGCAAAAGCTCATGGTCCACCCGTGGCTTATAATAAAATCCTTCACTGAATCCGCGAGTCACCAACTCCATCAGATTATTGTAACCTTCGCGGTTGCGGGCCAGCAAAACCAAATGATATTGCTTGCTATCTTTACGCGCGTCACGATCAAAACGACTCCGCGGCGCCACATAAACCTCACACCCAATAACCGGTTTAATCCCGCCCTTTTTTGCCGCCTTATAAAAATCAATTACGCCATACATTACGCCGTGGTCGGTAATAGCAAGCGCAGGCATACCAAGTTCTTTTGCCCGCGACACCGCCTTAGTAATTTTGCCTGCCCCGTCCAAAAGCGAATATTCGGTATGGGTATGCAAATGAACAAATGAATTATTCTTCATGAAGTCACCCCGTCAGCGCTCTGGCTATATAATTCTTTTTTTCCTGCTAATTTCCTTTTCTTAAACAGCTTGGATAAAGATTTGTTTCTCTTTTAAAAGGTGACGCTAAACAGCTCGCAGCAGGAATTAAAACTGCGTGAGACAGTTACCCGGCTCACGCAGAAGTTGAATAATAAAATGGTCAGTTCCATCCGGCAATACGCTCGCCTGAAGAAGCGGCGCTGGTGCCTGTTTTAATCCGCCCAGACATTCTGAGCCAACGAGTCTGTTTCTGCTGCTCCAGAAAAGAAAGATAATAACCGGCAAAAACCAAAAGCCCCAAAACAAGCCAAGCACGCGCGACAAGACTGCCAAGATCTGTTCCTGTTAAAGGCGGCAATAAAATCATGCCCAAAGTCAGGAAAACGCTGACAACCAGCAAAAACAAGAGTTTCACTTTTGAGCACCCCCTTGCTTCAGCATACGTTTGCCGACATAATTTTAGCACCAAAGCTGCTGATAGCCCAAGCAAACCTTTTTTGCACGTCTGAGCCACATTTTTAGATTTGCATAAGCTTACTATTGCCTGAGAAGCAGTCGGCACAACTGCCATAAAATTCCATGCGGTGGAAATCAACCTGACCGCCCAGCAACTCGGCAACTTTTTGATCATATGAGCTATACAAGGGCAGATCAATGTCTAAAACAGCGCCGCATTCTTTGCAAACAAAGTGATAATGCGGCTCCGCATTGCCGTCATAAAGACTATATGTACTGCCGTAATTTAACTCCTGGATATCCTGCATTTCTTTTAAAACACGCAGATTACGATAGACAGTTCCTAAACTGATGCGAGGCATGGTTTGCCTTACCTGTTCATAAATCCAGTCAGCTGTGGGGTGCTCTTTAGTAGCGCGCAGCACATCTAAAATGATCTTGCGCTGTTTGGTCATTCTATGAATCTGTGGTAATTTACCCATCGCAATCGCCTCAATTCCAGCCATTGTCCGCTACGCTAATTGTCTGCTAATATAAACTATATTTTATTGCCTCAACATTTGTCAAGAACTAAAAGCATTTTTAGCTTAGCTGACTTCATATCCGGCATCAACAATTACCGCTTTAAGCTCAGCTTCGCTGATTTTAGCAGCATCAAAATCCACTTCCGCCTCACCCGCCTCTAACTTAACCTGTACATTTTCTACACCGGCCAAAGTTTTCAACGCCTTCTCAATTTTCATTTTGCAGTGGTTGCAAGACAAACCGCTAATTTTCAGTGTAATTTTCTCAGACATACTCAAACCTCCTTAAATTTTTTTGTAAAAACATCAGTCTGCACTAAGGTGTCCATTTTGCGGCAAATTATTAGCAGATGTTTCTGTCGTTTACTTTTTCTGCAACCTGTCGAAAGCTTTTGCCTCAAGTTGACTGTCCAGGCAGCTTCCGGCGCCTACAGCTTAAGAGAGACCGGGGAAACCCTGTTGTCTCAATGCTTCATAAAGTACGATAGCCACAGAATTTGACAAGTTAAGGGAGCGAAGTTCAGAGCCCATGGGGATACGAACGGTACGCTCCGGATATGCGGCAAGCAGTTCTTTTGGCAGCCCCGCTGTCTCTTTGCCAAACACCAGAAAATCGTCGGGCCGATAATTAATCTCAGCATAACTCCGCTTTCCATACGCTGTCAGAAACCAAAAGTTTTCAGTCGCCACAGTCTGTAAAAACCCGTGGAGATTTTCATGAATATGCAACTTTAAAAACGGCCAATAGTCTAGGCCGGCGCGCTTTAACTGCCGGTCGTCAATGGAAAAGCCAAGCGGTTCAACCAGATGAAGCTCTGTGCCGGTAACCGCACAAGTACGGGAAATATTGCCGGTGTTAGGCGGAATTTCCGGCTCCACCAAAACTACATGCACTGAAAATGCCTCCTTGTTAATTCCTGAGATAACCGGAAGTTACAGTTCCGCTTCGCCGGCGCTCGTATTCTGCAAAACTTTCTCCCGACAGCAATCAAGCACCGACGACACCGCCTTGCCTAGATCGCTCAGATCTATCACAGCAAGGTAATCGCCCTTCTCTCTCTGCGAGTCACGGTAATAAAGGTCGTAATAATCTGTACAAAGCGTCCGCGCTGCAAAACTATAATCACCCAAATTAATCTTTGCGACCAGCAGCTCGCATTTCTCCCGGCCAAGCTTTTTCTGCAAAGCCAAAACGGCGGCGGTTAAAGCCTGGCGGTTATCAGTCATCCACGCATATTCATTTAAGATTCGTTCAACGCGCAGGTCCAGAGCGGCTTCAAGCAGAAGATGCGCTCCTTCACGCATCGCTTCGCAGAGAAAATCTGGCAGAACCACCGGCCCGATTTTTTTGCCTTCTCCTTCTACCAGCAGATAAGGCGCTCCTTGCAAGTCATGCAAAGCAAGAAATAAAAGCGCTTCAAAATCCTTCTGGCTCCGGGCAGCGCCTAAACCTACAGCACCGAAAACTGAGCCGCGATGGTTAGCCATTTCCTCCAGGTTTAAAACAGGCGCGCCGCATCTCGCCAATTCTCTCAGCAGCAATGTCTTCCCCACACCGGTCAGCCCGTTTAAAACAAATACAGGCACGCCGATTTTAGTATTGCTGAGATAACTGACCACTTGGCGGCGAAACGCTTTATAGCCTCCCTGTAGTTGCCAAACAGAATACCCCATCGCCGACATTACGGAAAACAGGCTTCTGCTCCGCATTCCGCCCCGCCAGCAGTAAAGCACTATCTCCCGTCCGGCAGCGCAGGCCAAAATCGTTTCCACAAGTTGCGGCAAGCGCGGCGCCGCAAGCGATAGGCCGAGCAGTTTTGCTTGTTCGGCTCCTTCCCGCCGATATGCAGCTCCGAGTATCGCCCGCTCCTCATCCCCGAAAAGAGGCAGATTAACAGCACCGGGAATTCGGGCTTCTAAAAATTCTTTGGGAGAACGCACATCGACCACACAATAACTTTCCCTGCTTTGCAGCAACTTCTCTACAGTTATTAGCGATTTCAACCTGCCAGTCCTTCCTTGTTTAATGACACGTTCCTAAACAACCGCTCTCGCCCATACTTCTGCCGCCGCTGTTTTCCTCTTTTTCCCGGCCAAGCAGACTGTTATACTCCTCCAGCTTTTTAACAACGCGGCCATAAACAGAATCAGGCAAATACCGGCCATTTTCATCAGCTTGTCCTGCCGGGACGCCTGTCAGGATTTCAATACCTTCCTCAATCGTCGAAACAGGATAAATATGGAAATTGCCTTCTCTGACAGCTTCCACCACTTCATCGTTGAGGTTTAAATTTAGCACATTTTGCACTGGCAGCATCACGCCTTGACTCCCGCTGAGCCCTTTTAGCTGACAAGCTTTAAAGAAGCCCTCAATTTTATAAGTTGCTCCGCCGATCGGCTGAATTTCACCCAACTGATTAACCGAACCGGTAACGGCTATATCTTGACGGACTGGGAGGTCGGCAAGGCTTGAGAGCAAGGCGTATAGCTCCGTGCTGGAAGCGCTGTCCCCGTCTATCCCGGAATACAGTTGCTCAAAGGTAAGGCTTGCGGAAAGAGAAAGCGGTATCTTCTGCGCAAACTTAGCGGCAAGGTAGCCCGAAAGCGTTAACAAGCCCTTATCGTGAATGCGACCGCTCATCTTTGCTTCACGCTCAATATTAATAATCCCCTGTCTGCCCAAATAAGTAACGGCAGTAATGCGGGAAGGCCTTCCAAAAATGTAGTCGCCGCTGTTTAAAACTGATAAGCCATTTACTTGACCTATTTTTTCACCGGCCAAATCAAGCAAAATAGTTCCTTCTTCCAATAACTCCTGCAGTTTTTGCTCATAGGAGTCGGAACGGTAAACCTTTTCAGTAATTGCCCTTTTCACATGTGCACCGCTTACGGCTTCAGCGCCCATCATCTGCGCCCAGGCATCAGCCTCAAAGATAATTTCCACAATCTCACTAAATCGCGTACTCAGCTTTTTCTGATGGTCTGCCAAGCGAGAACTGTACTCCACTAATCTTGCCACACCGGTACGGTCAAAAGGAAGAACACCCTCGCGCTGAGAATGCGTCGCTATGAAACTTGCCATTTGTGTCATGTTTTCCCTTGAGGCTGCCATTTCTGTGTCAAAATCTGCTTTGACTTTAAACAGTTTACGAAAATCCTCATCATAGTGATAAAGAAGCTGATATAGATAAGGGTTGCCTACTAAAATCACCTTCACATTAACGGGAATTGCCTGTGGGCGCAGTGATGACATAGCAAGCAAACCAAACTGTTCTCCCAAATTCTCCATGCAGGCTTCCCGCGTTTTCAGCACCCGCTTTAAGCCTTCCCAAGCGCCGGGACTGGCGATTACATCGCGCACCTGCAAAACGAGGTATCCACCGTTGGCTTTTAGTAAAGAACCTGCCTTAATCATCGTGTAGTCTGTGGTAACCATGCCCATTTTATTTTCATATTCTACCCTTCCCACCAAATTGTAATAGGTGGGATTCGTCTCTACAATAACCGGCGCACCGGCTGCATCCTTATTGTCAACCACTAAATTGACGCGATATTTATACCCGGGATCATTTTTACGACGCATCCATGGAAACGGCATAACTTCATCTTCATCACTGCTGCGAAATTCATCCAGATTATCCAAGACATCCTTCTGTACTGCTTCAAGATAGCGAACTACCGGCTCCAGGCTGCTGTAGCGCTCTTTTAACTCGTCAATCAAATAACCCACAGCGAACAGGCCGATATTGTTTTCCAATTCCTTTGTCCTTGCCTTCATTTCCTTCTCAGCATGCTGAATTTTTCGCATCACCTGAATAGCTTTAAACTGCACATTACTCGATTTCCGCTCAAATGCTTCCTTCTCTTCGGCAGGCAACATTTCAAATTCCTCATTGGAAAGCTCCTTGCCGTCGATTAACGGCACACTAACAAAGCCGGTACTCGCACGCTTTAAAACAAACCCCTCTTCCGTAGCCATTTTAGTCAATTCATCAAAAGAATCCGCCCTTATCTCCTGGAACTCTTTAAAAATCTCTGCCTTCTGCCGCTCATAATCATCAGCGTCAAATGCTTTGGGTATTTCCATTTTCAAGGATTCAACCAGCTCTGCCATATCTTTACTGAAACGAGCCCCTTGACTGCAGGGCAGATTTAACGCCACAGGATGGCTGGGGTTTTCAAAATTATAGACATAGCACCAGTCATCCGGCGCTTTCTCGGTAGCCGCAACCTCATTGATCAGCGTCTGAGCGTAGGAAATTTTCCCGGTTCCGGTCATACCTGTCATAAAAATATTATAACTGTGCCTCTTAATTGCCAAACCGAACTCCATCGCGCGAACAGCGCGCTCTTGGCCAATAATTCCTTCGAGCGGCGGCACTGATTCAGTCGTCTCAAACTCAAACTGTGACGGGTCGCATGTATAACGCAGCTCCTCCGGCTTTAGTCTCCTATGTGCCATTACTTCCTTCCCCCTTCTTTCCGTTAGCTCTCTTAATTTCCTTTTCCTGTTTGAAAATTCCTTCTTTCCCAGAAAAAGTGTTCATTTTTAAGTTAAATTCAGCTCTGACTCACCTGACTTAGTTTGCACATATTTTACTCTAAAACCTCAAGATATTAATATTGAAAGCAAAAAGCCCGGCAAAATGCCGGGCAAGATGCTTTAATTCTTATTCCTGACTATTAACCGACACGCTCAGAGATTAACACATCTACAACGGCAGGGTCTGCCAAAGTACTTGTATCCCCGATGTTTTCCGTCTCATTATGGGCGATTTTACGCAAAATCCTTCTCATAATCTTACCGCTGCGAGTCTTCGGCAAGCCGGGAGCAAACTGCAGACGATCAGGCGTAGCGATAGGACCAATCACCTTACGTACATGCTGCACCAATTCTTTGCGCAATTCCTCGCTTGCAGAGAACCCTTGCCGCAGAATAACGTAGGAGTAAATCCCTTCCCCTTTGATATCATGCGGGAAACCTACCACGGCAGCTTCTGCTACTGCCGGATGGGAAACCAGGGCACTTTCTACTTCCGCTGTGCCTAAACGGTGACCGGAAATATTGATAACATCGTCCACACGCCCCATCAGCCAGAAGTAGCCGTCCGCATCCTTGCGGGCGCCGTCACCTGTGAAGTAGTTGCCGGGATACTGAGAGAAATACGTATTCTTAAAGCGTTCATGGTCTCCGTAAACAGTACGCATAATCCCAGGCCACGCCCTGCGAATTACAAGATAGCCGCCTTCATCCACATCTGCCTCACTGCCGTCCTGACGGATAACTGCTGCATCCACCCCAAAAAACGGACGGGTGGCAGCTCCCGGTTTGGTGGGAATAGCGCCGGGAAGGGGAGTAATCAGAATACCGCCTGTCTCAGTCTGCCACCATGTATCGACAATGGGGCAACGCTCCTTGCCGATTACGCGATGATACCACATCCAAGCTTCCGGGTTAATCGGCTCACCCACAGAACCAAGTAAGCGCAAACTGCTTAAATCATGACGATTAGGCCATTCTTCCCCGTCACGCATCATAGCACGAATAGCAGTGGGAGCCGTATAGAAAATATTTACTTTATATTTCTCGACCACATCCCAAAAACGATCGGGGTTCGGATAATTGGGAATCCCCTCAAACATCAGAGTAGTGGCGCCGAGAGAAAGAGGCCCATAAACAATATAACTGTGGCCTGTGACCCAGCCGATATCGGCTGTGCACCAATAAGTATCTTCCTCTCTCAGGTCAAAAATATATCTTGTCGTAGTGTTTGCATGGGTCAAATAGCCGCCGGTAGTATGCAAAACCCCTTTGGGCTTGCCTGTGCTGCCGCTGGTATAAAGAATGAAGAGAGGATCTTCCGCATCCATCTGAGCCGGCTCACAGAAATTCTTAATATCGGCCGCCGCCATTTCGTCATCCCACCAAGTGTCACGGCCATCTACCATGGTAACATCATTGCCTGCGCGGCGATAGACAATTACGCTTTCAATAGAAGGACAATTTTGCAGTGCTTCGTCAGCAGTCTCTTTCAGTTTGACAATTTTGCCGCCGCGCATCCCTGCGTCCGCCGTAATCAACAGCCTGCATGTGCTGTCATTAATTCTGTCGCGCAACGAGTCGGCGCTAAAGCCGCCGAAAACTATACTGTGAATCGCACCGATTCTGCTGCAAGCAAGCATGGCGATAGCAAGTTGAGGAATCATCGGCATATAGATAGAAACTCTGTCACCCTTCTGCACACCTTTTTTCAGCAACACATTGGCGAAACGGTTTACCTCGCGATGCAGCTCATGATAGGTATAAGTCTTGCTCTCCCCCGGCTTGTCTCCTTCCCAGATAATGGCCGCTTTATTCTTGCGCCAGCCGTCTAGGTGCCTATCAAGGCAGTTATAGGAAACATTCAACTTACCGCCAATAAACCAGGCAATATTAGCATTTACAAAATCATACTCCACTACCTTATCCCATGATTTAAACCAGTGCAGTTGACTTGCCATCTCCGACCAAAATCCATCGGGGTCACTTAAAGAGCGGCTATGCATTGCCTCATATTCTTCCAAGCTTTTAACGCGCGCCTTTTCCACAAATCCCTGAGGAGGCACAAAGGCATTACCATTATTTACAACCTTCTCCGACATCTTTCCACTCCTCCACTTTTCTAAAATAAAAATAAGGACAGCCAAAATACTCTTGGCTCACACATATTATAGCATCCTTTTTTGCAAAATGGCAAGTCATTTTTTTGAATCTTCAGAACTTAGACAATTTTTCTCTCAATTAATCTGTTTCCGGCAACAATCGGCCAATTAATTTCCTGGTAAAAAAAATTCCCCTCCCCTGGAGGGGTGCCCGCAAGGGCGCGGGGTGGTCGCGTGGGCAAGTGCCCGCAAGGGCGGGGTGGTCGCGTGGACGAGTGCCCGCAAGGGCGGGGTGGTCGCGTGGACGAGTGGGACAAATCACCTGTCCCCTAAATCCCCTCTCCCTCTGGGAGAGGGTTAGGGTGAGGGAGAGGGTGAGGGTGAGGGCATCCGATGGGTATAGCGCGGCAAAAGAATAGGAGAAACACGCCCGCCGGTATCCACGCCGGCAGCTTCCAGTTCATTATGATAGGCTTGCATATGATTTAGGTTAAGTCTTTTAACTTTTATATCTTTTGCTGCCGTGCCGGCATGTTTGCCGGCACGGCGGCCAAAGACTACTATATCCAACAGGGAGTTGCCCATCAGCCGATTTCCCCCATGAATACCGCCGGCAATCTCACCGACAGCATAAAGATTCCGGACATTAGTCAAACCATTTTCGTCAATCAGCAGGCCTCCGTTTTGATAGTGCAGTGCCGGGTAAACAAGCATCGGCTCATTGACAATATCGACTCCAAAGCGGGCAAACTGGCGCACCATGGCAGGAAGTTCTTTAGCCACAGTGCCTGCACCATACAACAAATCAATCATAGGCGAATCGAGCCAAACTCCTACCATTCCGTTGGGAGCTGCAATTCCTTTGCGCCGTTCTTTCACTTCGCGAATAATCGCAGCCGCTGCCACGTCCCTAGTCTCTAAGTGATAGACAAACTGCTCACCATCAATATTTACAGGTTCTGCACCAAGACCGCGGACCTTTTCGGTAATTAAAAGTCCGATAATCTGCGGCGGGTAGGCGGCGCCTGTAGGATGATATTGCATGGTGTGCATAAATGCTAATTCTGCGCCTGCACGATAGCCCATTACTAAACCGTCTGCCGTTGCGCCATAATGGTTGGTAGTAGGAAAGCCTTGATATTCCAGACGACCGGAACCGCCGGCAGCCAAAATCACATTTTTAGCCCGGACAATCTCATATTCTCCGGTCTCCATATTATAGAGGACAGCACCGCCGACTTTCCCGTCCTCATCGAGCAATAGCTCCACCGCCGCACAAAACTCTATCACCAAAATACCACGATTGCGGACTTCATCACGCAAAGTACGCATGATTTCCGCCCCTGAGTAATCCCGGGCAGAATGCATCCGTTTGCGCGATGTTCCTCCGCCGTGAATACTTTTCATCGTGCCGTCAGGAAATTTATCAAACATGGCTCCTAAATCCTCAAGCCACTTTAGCGCAACAGGCGCATCTAATGTGAGGGTAGCCACCAACTCCGGCACATTTTCAAAGCGCCCTCCCCCCATTACATCCAAATAATGCTGAGCAGGCGAATCTCCTTCTTTGTCGGCAGCCTGTATGCCGCCTTGCGCCATTACCGTATTGGCATCACCGAAACGAAGCTTTGTCACCATCAATACAGTTGCGCCTTGCTCCTTTGCCGTAAGCGCGGCAGATGCGCCGGCACCTCCGCCGCCTATCACCAATACATCCACGTCATAAGCGAAATTCTCCAAATCAAAACCCAGGCCTTCAATTCGGCTGCGAGCTTCAACCAGATCGGCAAATTCATGCGGAACTTTGTCTCCTTTATTTGCTCCCACCGACAATTGCCGCATACTGGAATCAATAAAGTCCGGATGATAATTTTTTAAAACTTCATCCCGTTCATCCATAGTCATGCGCCTGAACGGACCTTTTCTGATTCGTTCAGCACGGCTCGCCTCTACCTTTTTGATTAATTCTTGCAACTGCGGGATATAAGGCATTCGCTTCTCCTCCTACTTTAGCGTCAGCATCTTTGCTTAATCTTCTATCACTCGCTTTGCGTAAAGATTTCTTAAAGTTTCCTTCGAAACCTTTACTAATTCAGCCATTTCGGCGGCAAATTTGCCGGACTCAACCTCCGCCACTCTATTCTGCAAATGCCGGGCAGGCGGCAACAAATGACGAGCGTAGAGGCGACGCGCCAGAATCCCCACATTAAAATGGACAATCTGTGCCGGGCAGCGGGAGGCGCACAAACCACACATTACACAATCAAACGACTCATCAGCACAGCGCTCAATCTCTCCCCGCTGGGCATAAGCAATATACTGCATAACTTTAAGATCCTGCGGACAAATTTTCGTGCAAGCATTACAACCGATACAGCGATAAATTTCAGGATAAAACAGGGCAATCTGCTCCGCTGTGGGTTTTAGCTCCTGCAGATCATATTCCGACTTCTGTGCCGGGAAAAAAGGTATCTGCGTCAGATACATCTCCGGCTCCACTTTTGTCTGGCAGGCGAGACCAATTTTTAAATCATAATCGCCACGAATGCGAAAAACAGTGGCGCAAGCGCCGCAGAAACCTGCTCTGCAGCCGCAGCCGCGAACCAACTGATAGCCTGCATATTCCATAGCATGCATAATAGTTAACGAATCCGGCACCAGGTACTTCTTACCCATAATATAGATATTGACCATCGAGATATCGCTTCCCACAATCTTTTCCCCCTTTGCATAACTGCAGCCCTCTCCCAATTGTATACTGCCCGCTAAACGGCAGAAGCCGGCAAATGCCGGCTGTGAAAATTGCCAAAAAACTATTCAGAGGGCGGCTCAGGAATGTAGCCGTTATCCATCAGCATCTTGGTAATTTTGCGAGCACGGTAGATTGCTTCTTCTGCTTTGGCACGCAACTCTTCTTTTGAGAGTTGCTTTTTAGCAATGCCAAGTTCGATCGCCTTTAACCCGACATTGACTGCCTGACGGATAAATACTTCCACGTTATCCATATTGGGCAGAATATTTTCCGGGTCGATCCCATTTTCAGCCCCCAAGTCAGCAATCGTATAGGCGGCCGTAAGACACATCTCATCAGTGATCGTCGCTGCTTGGACATCGAGCACGCCGCGAAAAATACCGGGGAAACAAACAGAGTTGTTAACTTGATTAGGGAAATCCGAACGGCCGGTAGCGACAATGACTGCGCCTGCTTCCTTAGCATCCCAGGGCCACATTTCCGGAATAGGATTTGCGCAAACAAAGACAATCGGGTCTGTACCCATAGCAGATACCCATTCCTTTTTTATCACATCCGGTCCCGGCTGAGAAAGACCGATGACAATATCCGCACCCGCCATCGCTTCGCCGATACCGCCAATCCTGCCTTCAGCATTCGTCTTCTGAGCAAGTTCATACTTCTCAGGATACTCGTCTCTCAATTCGGCAAGCCGCCCCCTATGCAAAATTCCTTTACTGTCTGTGATAAACAACTTGCCCGGGTCGGCGCCCGCAAAAATCACCAGATTGGCAAAACAGACGTTGGCAGAACCGGCACCAATCAAAGCAATTTTTACATCTTTCAGTTCTTTTTTAACGTAGCGCAAAGCGTTAATCACCCCTGCCAACGTTACGGTGGCTGTGCCCTGCTGGTCATCATGCCAAACCGGAATATGACATTCTTTGCGCAGACGATCAAGCACCTGAAAACATTTTGGTTGGGCAATATCCTCAAGGTTTATACCGCCAAACGAAGGCTGCAGCATTTTTACAAATTCAATCAGTTTGTCGGCATCCTTAGTATCAACGCAAATAGGGAAGGCGTCGACACCTCCCAAATACTTAAAAAGCAATGCCTTTCCTTCCATCACAGGCATAGAAGCTTCCGCGCCAATATCGCCTAAACCCAATACGCGCGTGCCATCGGAGACTACCGCCACAAAGTTGCCTTTGTTTGTATGTTCATATACCAATTCTTTATTTGCGGCAATAGCTTTGCACGGCTCCGCCACACCGGGCGAATACCAGATTGCAAAATCTTTAAAATCGCGAACGCTGCATTTTAGTCCGACTTCAATTTTCCCTCTGTAGAAAGGATGGAGACGCATCGCGTCCTTAGCCGGCTTTTTAGCTTTTGTAATAAGCTCTTCTTTTGTAATCATTTGCCTGACAACTCCCTGCCTTTAATTTTAAATCAGCCAACTCAGCCGTCAATCAATAATGGCGTACTGCTTACGTCCTTCTTCATAGATATCGTTGCCGTAAACATCGTTTACCACTGTCGCCGGAAAATCTTCTACCACCAAACGATAGATCGCCTCCGCACCCAGCTCGGCATAAGCCACCACTTCCGCATGGCGAACAGTTCTGGCAAGCAACGCTGCCGCGCCGCCGGTGGCAGCCAAATAAACTGCTTTGTATTTCACTAAAGCATCCTTCACAGCTTGACTGCGGCTGCCTTTGCCGATGCAAGCCTTTAGTCCCTGTGCCAATAAAGCGGGTGTATAGATATCCATCCGGCCGCTTGTGGTAGGCCCTGCGGAACCAATCACCTTGCCCGGCTTAGCCGGTGACGGACCCACATAATAAATCATTTGACCGCTAAAATCCACAGGTAAAAGCTCACCTGCCTCCACAAGTTCAAACAACTTTTGATGAGCCGCATCACGGCCCGTATAAATTACGCCGCTGATTAACAGATTATCGCCGGCGCGCAGCTTTAACACATCCTCATCTGAGAGCGGAGCCGAGATTTTTCTGACCGTCATTTAAAATGCCTCCTTTTTTATAAGCGTGTTAAATGACTCTTTCTTTATGCCGGGCGGCATGACAGTTAAGATTTACCGCAGCCGGCAAACTGGCAATATGAGCAGGAAAAGTTTCAATGAAAGCGGCAAGCGCGGTAGTACGACCACCGTATCCTTGCGGTCCGATCCCGAGCTTATTGACTTTCGTCAAAATTTCTCTCTCCAGCTTGGCATAAAACGGGTCAACATTAATTGAACCGATTTCCCGCAGGAGAGCTTTTTTGGCAAGATAAGCCACTTTTTCAAAGGTGCCGCCGATTCCGATGCCAATCACAATCGGTGGGCAAGGATTTGAGCCTGCTTTACTGACCGCCTCCACCACAAAATCAACCACACCCTTAGTACCATCGGCGGGATTGAGCATCTTTACGGCGCTCATATTTTCACTGCCCCCACCTTTGGGCGCAATCGTCAGTTTAACCCGCTCTCCAGGCACTAACTCAAGATGGATAACAGCCGGCGTGTTATCCATCGTATTTACGCGCCTAAGCGGGTCGCCGACAATCGACTTGCGCAGATATCCGTCGCCGTAGCCCTTGCGCACCCCTTGATTAATGGCGGCATAAAGATCACCGCCTACCAAGCGCACATCCTGCCCCAACTCAACAAAAATGACGGCGTAGCCGGTATCTTGACAGAGAGGAACCTGCTCTTCTTTTGCGATCTCAGCATTCTCCAGCAATTGCTGAAGAACATTTTTACCCACGGGTGATGTTTCTGTCGACAAGGCCTCCTTAAAAGCTAAAGACACATCGGCACCGAGGCTATAGTTAGCTTCCATGCACAATTCTGCGATAACCGCCTCAATGACGGCTACGTTAACTTCGCGCATTCTTTCCCCTCCTTAAAAGACTTCAGCTCCTAGGCTATATTTCTGTTTTTTAGCAATTTTATGTTGCTCATCTATATTCTTACGCTGAAATGAAAATCCTGCTCTTAGTCAAAAAAACCGGAAGACTGGTTTATAATATTTAAAAGTTCTCAGCTTTCTCTTTCAGCACTGAGATAATTTTTTCTGAAGGGGCTTGCCTGCAAGCATCAATTTTTATTTGACAAACAAACCTTTTCTATGGTAGAATTAATTTTGTCGGCGCGGGGTGGAGCAGTTGGTAGCTCGTCGGGCTCATAACCCGAAGGTCGCAGGTTCAAGTCCTGCCCCCGCAACCAAATAAAAATAGAAAAGTCGCTGCTGCAAAGGCTTGCAGCTTGCCTAAATGACCTAAATGATATGGTTCTCTATACTCAAACAAAAACATCCTCTTGCGAGGATGTTTTTGTTTTTAGAAGATTTTAGATGTCCTCCTACTTTTCTGCAGCTTTTCGCAAGCTGTCAGCGCAAGCGTGAATTTTTTTTTTGGGGGGGGGGCGTCATCTTGCTGCTGAATACTCTCTTTCTCAAGCGCCATCAGCGCAAGCAGCAGGCTGTCAATTATTTTGCTCTGCTCAAGCACCTGCGAGCTGTCTAACCCATGTTTGCTTGACAGCAAATAAAGCTTAGCCCGCTCCTGCTCTACTATCTCCCTAATCTCTTTAATTTTCTCTTGTTTCATCAGAATTCACTCCGCGATAAATACTTTCCGGCCAAAGTGCCACAGCAGGCACACAAGCATTAACATATCTAAATTAAAGGCTTAACACAAGGGGAAATTTGTAGAAAAATGTTTTTGCAAGATAAATATATCTGTGAAGCATAAGTTTAACTATTGCAAACTGTTGCAAAATAAATTTCCTTACCGACAACGAATCACTGAAATTTAAACTGTTTGAGTTCGTTGATCAATCTTTCAGCATTCGCCTTAAGCTCCTCGGCGGAGGCGTTGATCTCCTCCATTACGGAAGCCTGCTCCTCTGTGGAAGCCGCAATTTCTTCGCTGCCGGCACTGATCTCCTGCGCACCGGACGATACCCGCTCAATCTTTTGAACTATCCGCTCGACATTGCGGACAATTTCCTGAAAAGTTTCTCCGCTGCCTAAAACAGCCTCCGTCCCGGCGCGCACTTTTTTGACGCCGTCTTGCATACTGTTGACTGCGTTGCCGCTTTCAGCCTGTGTTTCTCTGACTAACTTGCCGATTTCATCAGCCGCATTTCTGCTTTGCTCCGCAAGCTTTCGCACCTCTTCGGCGACCACGGCAAAGCCGCGTCCCTGCTCACCCACCCTAGCCGCTTCAATCGCCGCGTTTAAAGCAAGCAAATTTGTTTGCTCAGCCACGTCTGTGATTAAATCTACAATGCTGCCGATCTCCTTTGAGCGCTGATCGAGACCGTTAATCACATTGCGCAGCTCTTCCACCATAATATTAATCGCCTGCATCTCTTTTGCCGCATTATCTATAGCGGCACTGCCAGCCGCCGCGCTGTTTGCCACTTCACTTGAAATTTCTGCCATCTCCTGCGCGCTGCCGCTTAATTCCTGCGCGTTGCTCGCAAACTGACTGGCGCTGGCTGCCACTTCCTCCAAAGTAGAGCTAGCCGATTCGACTGCCTGCGACAAAGCGTCGCTCCCCTCATTGACGCCGGCAGCCGTCTGGCTTGCCTCACTCATTAAATTTCGCAAAGAGTCATTCATTTTGTTAAAAGCATTTGCCAATTCGCCAATTTCATCCTGCCGCTTAATCTCTGTATGCACTGTCAAATCACCGGCTGCCACCTTTTTCGCTACTTCGGCAACCTGGGAAATGGGCTTCGTCATATTTGTTGCCGTTAAGTATCCCGCCGCCGCCACCAAAGCAATTGTCAACAGCAAAATCGCAATCATTCGGTATTGCATCCCGTCTAAGCCGGCAAAAGCTTCGCTTTCATTCTTTTCAATAACAAGGCCTGCATAACCGCCGCCAAAACTGACTGTCCTTACGACGCCAAGGACATTTTGCCCCTCTTGGCTAAGGTAGACTCCTTGCCAGCGAAAATCCTTAACGCCTTGCCGAATCGGCTCGGCCAGCAACTGCACGACTTCTGTTGTCATGCTTGTCTGCAAGGCTGCCCGCTCTGCATTCTCACCCTGCAATCTGTCTGTCAAAAGCAATCCTTCTGCGTTGATGAGGTAGGCATCCGCAGATTCCCCCAGTTCGCCTACCGCCTCATGCAACAAACCGGTTAACGTCTCTCCGCTGCTTACCAGATTAACTGTACCTAATACTGCCCCAAAACCGCCGTCGCTTTTCACCGGTGCGGAGAACACAAACACATTTTGCCCCAGTTCCTCTGAGGCATACAGCTCTGACCAGCCAAGTTTCCCGCCAAGAGCGCCCGCGATATATTCACGCTGCGAAAGGTCAGTTTCCTGATAAGCTTTTTCCGTACTGTAAACTACTTTTCCCGCCGCATTCGTCACGAAAAAAGAGAGCACACCCTCTTTGCCCTTAAAAGTCTGGGCGTAAACATCAAGGCTGTTTTTTCCTGCCAGCCAAAGCGGGTCTGCCTCGTCCCAATTAACGCTCTTTAACTGAATCAAAGGCGCTAAAACATAGCTTGTCTTCGCAAGATTCTGCACTTCTCTTTCTTTCTCCTGAAAATATGCCGACAGCGAGGCGCTCTTTAAATCCGCAACCGGGCCGATTCCGTCAAATATTTCAGTTTCGATATTCCGCCGAGCGTCAAAATATGCAAAAAGACTGACTATAATCACAGGAAGCAAACCGATCAATAAAAACAAGGCGGTAAATTTTACTTTTAAATTCATCTTCCCAGACATTTGCTGTGCGTTCCCCCCATTTTAAAAGCTGAAGTTTCCCTTTATTTCGCAAAAATACTTGCTTCATCTGCCAAAACCGCCAATAGTTATCATTTATCTACTATCTACAATTCTTCAATTTCTGCAACTTTCCTGCCTTAAAAATAAATTTCTGCTCAAATTTGCCATTTTCCGACCACAGGGACGGTTCTTGTGGTCTATTTTTGAAGGGGGAGAAGCCTGAGCGGGGGAAGAACCACCCCGGTGCTATGCACCACCCCTCCAAAGGAGGGGAATTTTGACCGCAGCACCTCCCCCCTCACCCTAGCCCTCTCCCCCCAAAAGGTGGAGAGGGTTCTGTACGCAGCCTCAACCATAGGGACGGTTCTTGTGGTCTACTTTTGGAGGGGGAGAAGCCTAAGCGGGGGAAGAACCACCCCGGTGCTACGCACCACCCCTCCAAGGGAGGGGAATTTTAACCGCAGCACCTCCCCCCTCACCCTAGCCCTCTCCCCCCAAAAGGTGGAGAGGGTTCTGTACGCAGCCTTGCACAGAATGCAAAAGCGAGCGTTAAGTGACAGCAGCGTTAAACGGAGCGGCATTCACAGCGTTAAAACATGCCAACGGTTCACATGCAATCTGCCCAGAGGTTTTGGCATGTTAGCGAAGAATGACGGTTCGTAGCTGCGAAAACGTGCGAGCAAAGCAACCGGGCAAGGCTGCAACTTCCAAAAAAAACCGCTTCTCCCAGTTCGAGAGGGGACTTCGTTGAAAACGTTGCCATAGCACAAAAAAAGGCTGTGTAAAATCACAACCCTTTTTGCTTAATTTACTGTAGTTTCTCCCGCAAAAGCCTGTTAGCCATTTCCGGGTTTGCTCTGCCTTTGGAAATTTTCATGACCTGCCCCACCAAGAAACCAATCGCCTTTTCCGTTCCAGCCTTAAAATCTTCCACCGATTTAGGATTAT
Organism: Clostridium sp.; assembly: GCA_018335695.1. Classification (GTDB taxonomy): domain Bacteria; phylum Bacillota; class Dethiobacteria; order Dethiobacterales; family Dethiobacteraceae; genus GPS1B09. The sequence goes on along the minus strand of JAGXRV010000001.1, from coordinate 9,290 downwards.
CTGCGATAACTTGTGCAACAATGGCAGCAATCGCATCCTCGTCTGAAATCTGCACAAGCCCTTGCTCTTTAACAATTTCCGCCGGTTTTTTACCGCTGACAAACATCTCTTCAAAAACTGTCTTAGCAATTTTGCCGCTAATCGTACCCTCAGCCTGGAGTTTGAGCAGTTCCGCCAAATGCAATGGTGTCAGCTTTGTCTCGTGAATTTCAATACCTTGCGCATTGAGGTGTTTTAAAATTTCCCCCATCAAGCTGTTTGCCACAGCTTTGGCATCATGATATTCCTCCAAAGTGGCTTCAAAAAAATCTGCCATAGCTTTAGATGCGGTAATGACTTCTGCATCATACTCCGACAATCCCCATTCACTTATATAGCGCTTACGGCGAGCATCCGGCATCTCCGGCAGACTCTGCCTGATTTCCTCAACCCAGACAGGCTCCACCATAACTGGCACCAAATCGGGATCAGGAAAATAGCGATAATCATGCGCTTCTTCTTTGGAGCGCATTGCATAGGTTATACCTTTATGCTCATCCCAACGGCGCGTTTCCTGCACGACTATCCCTCCCGCTTCCAGCACTTCTTTCTGACGTTCCACCTCGTATGCCAACCCGCGCTGAACGGCCTTGAAGGAATTCATATTTTTAATTTCCGACCTTGTGCCAAACTCTTTGCTGCCTGCCGGCATAATAGAAACATTGGCGTCGCAGCGCAGTGAGCCCTCTTCCATTTTTACATCCGAAATACCTGTATATTGGATTACGCTTTTCAGCTTTTCTAAATATGCCTTTGCTTCTTCCGGGGAGCGCAGATCCGGTTCGGAAACAATCTCAATCAGCGGCACTCCTGTTCGGTTATAATCTGCCAAAGAGTAGCCGGCAAACTCACTGTGCACCAGTTTTCCGGCATCTTCTTCAAGGTGAACACGGGTGATTCCCACTCGCTTTGTTTCCCCGTTCAGTTCAAACTCCAGATAGCCGTTGAGCGCAATCGGCAAATCATATTGGGAAATCTGGTACGCTTTCGGCAGATCGGGATAAAAATAATTCTTCCGGTCAAATTTAGCAAAACGGGGAATCTCACAATTTAGAGCCAAACCTGCTTTAATGGCAAACTCCACCACCCGTTTATTGAGGACGGGAAGAGAACCCGGCAATCCTAAACATACAGGACAAACATGTGTATTAGGCTCCTTACCGAATTCGGTAGGGCAGGAACAAAAAATTTTAGTCGCAGTAGCAAGCTCCACGTGGACTTCCAAGCCAATTACTGTCTCATATTTACTCATCTTGCGGCACTCCTTTCCCGCATAAAGACGGCTTTTTCTTGGCAAGTCCGCTATGTTGTTCATAAGCGTAGGCAGCCCGCAAAATAGTCGCCTCGGCAAACGGCTTGCCGATTAATTGCAGCCCCACAGGCAGGTTATTGACAAACCCGCAAGGCATGGAAAGCGCAGGCAGACCGGCCAGGTTCACCGGTATGGTGCAAATATCGTTTAGATACATAGTGAGCGGGTCTTCCACCGTACCTGCCTTAAAGGCGGTAGAGGGCGTAGTCGGTGTCAAAATTAAGTCAAACTTTTCAAATGCTTCATCAAAATCCTGTTTGATTAGCGTCCGCACTTTCAACGCTTTAAGGTAATAAGCGTCATAGTAACCTGAACTGAGAGCATATGTGCCAAGCATAATTCTGCGCTTCACTTCGCTGCCGAAGCCGCGGCTGCGTGTCTTCTTATACATCTCAAGCAAATTGTCTGCTTCCGCTCTGTAGCCGTATTGCACACCGTCATAGCGGGCAAGATTACTGGAAGCCTCCGCCGGCGCAATTAAATAGTAAACGGGAATCCCAAAATCGGTATGCGGCAATGAAATTTCCTCCGCTTCAGCCCCAAGAGACACCAAGACAGCCAGTGCTTTCTGTACCGCATGCCGCACATCCGGATCAATTCCCTCGGCAAAATATTCTTTCGGTACGCCGATCTTTAAACCCTTAACTCCGTCTGACAGTTGCGCTGTATAATCCTGTGACGCAAGCGGTACTGAAGTAGTATCACGTGAATCATATCCGGCAATCGCATTCATTACAACGGCGCAATCACTGATGTCTTTTGTGAAAGGGCCTATCTGATCAAGTGATGATGCAAAAGCAATCAGACCATACCGGGAGACACGGCCGTAAGTAGGTTTCAGCCCCACCACACCGCAGAAAGCAGCCGGTTGACGGATGGAACCGCCTGTGTCCGACCCCAAGGCAAAACAGACTTCATCGGCGGCCACGGCTGCGGCTGAGCCGCCGCTCGAACCGCCGGGCACTCTTTCCAAATCCCATGGATTACGCGTGGTAAAAAGCGCGGAATTTTCCGTGGATGAGCCCATGGCAAACTCATCGAGATTAGTTTTTCCAAGCATCACTGCCCCTGCCGCACGTAAAAGCTCCACGACAGTGGCATCATAAGGCGGCTTGAAATTAGCTAAAATTTTTGATGAACAGGTTGTCAGCACACCTTTTGTACATAGATTATCTTTTAAAGCCATGGGAATACCGGCAAGAGGAGGCATTTCCTCACCGCTTAAGCGTTTGGCATCCATCAGCGTCGCCGCAGCCAGTGCTTCGTCGCTTGTTACCGTCACAAAAGCTTTGACACTTTCATCCACTGCCTCAATACGGCGCAAAGCAGCTTCTGTCAACTCTAAAGCGCTGATTTCTCTCTTTCCGAGGCGTTTCAAGGCTTCCGCAAGCGTAAATTCCTCCAGCAACTCGTTTCCCCCCTATTCAATTACACGCGGCACACGAAACATGCCCTCTTCCTCTTCCGGGGCGTTTCGCAAAGCCTCTTTGCGCTCCAGTCCCGGACAGACCAGATCTTCTCGAAAGACATTCTTTAACGGCAAAACGTGGGCTGTAGGCAGAATATCTTTAGTCTCAAGCTTATTTAGCTTGTCCGCAAATTCCAAGATCGCATTTAGCTGAACAGCAAACTTTTCCATTTCGCCCTCTGACATCTCCAGTCTTGCCAAGCCGGCAACATGTGCCACTTCCTTGCCTGTTAGCTTCATTCGCATGACCTCCCAGCATATTTAATTGCCGCACTGCTTGCCGGACTGCTGCAAGCGTAAGCGGATGAGCTCTATGAGCGTCGCCAAAGTAATAATGAAAAATAGTAGAGGCAGCAAGCGGATAGCCGCTGAATCAGAGCTGCCGATCGGATTTACCGGGTGCATTACAGGAACGACTGCCTGGCGGATAGCAAGCATGGCGGCAGCAAAAAAAAGATTGGCAAACGCAAAACCACGCAGTTTCCCGCCACTGCTTCTTGCCAGATATTCCTTTCCTATCCCCAACAAAGCCATGGTAAGAGCCGCCACTGAGTACGGTTCATTCCACATCATTCCGCCCCAAGCAACACGCATTGAGACCAGGGAGAGGGCGGTGCCGACAAACCAAAGTAAAACAGCATGATAGCCTAATTCTCTAGACCAAAGCCCTGCGCTCTTTTTATTTGTCAGAAGATATATTGCGCCCAAAATTCCTGCTGCATAAATAGTATAGAGTCCTGTAAAGCTTAAGATCCCGTGCAGTATAATCAGTCTAATCCAGCCGCCAAGCTGTTCTTCCGGCGGAATAAAAGCAAAAACAACTACGCTCACCGCCAAAAACAAAACAATAATTTTTAACCGCCGATTAGCCATGATTTTCCCCCTGTCCCCATTTTTTCATTTTTCATGTGACAGTAAAACCTGCAAAGCTTGTTCATCCAAGACAGAAATGCCGAGCTTTTCAGCTTTTTCCAGCTTACTTCCCGGCTTCTCTCCCGCCACTAAGTAATGCGTATTTTTACTCACGCTGCTGCTCACCCGTCCGCCTGCCGCTTCAATCAGCGCCGCGGCTTCCTCACGACTATAAGCCGACAATGTGCCGGTTAAAACAAAGTTCTTGCCGGCCAACAGTTTTTCCGCACCGTCTTCCTTTTCTTCGCTCAACTTTAAACCGGCGCTGCACAGTCTGTCAACCAGCTCTTTGCTGGAAGCAAGCGCAAAAAACTGGCTGATACTTGCCGAGATTTTGACCCCCACCTCCTCCACGGCTTCCAGTTCCGCGGGGGAAGCGTTAATCAGCTTATCCATGCTGCCAAAATGCGCCGCCAACAGTTTGGCTGTGCGTTCGCCGACAAAACGGATGCCAAGTCCATAAAGCAAACGCCAAAGCGGCTGCTCCTTGCTTTTCTCTATGGCGGACAACAAATTTTCCACAGACTTTTCCTTTTTGCCCTTTAAGGCCAACAGTTGCGCTTTTTTGCCTGACAATGTATAAATATCGGCTATATCCGTAATCAAACCTGCATCAAGCAGTTGTTCTACCAAAGCCGGACCCAGATGCTTAATATCCATGGCGCTGCGGGAAGCAAAATGGATGATTCTCTCCGCCACCTGAGCCGGGCAAAACGGATTAAAACAACGCAGAGCCGTCTCCCCCGGCAAACGGCCGGCTTCTGTTCCACAGACAGGACAGTACTTTGGCATAATAAATGGCTTTTCAGCCCCGGTGCGTTTAGCTTTTACTACTGCCACCACTTCGGGGATAATCTCACCCGCTTTCCTGACAATAACATAATCTCCGCAACGCACATCCTTTTCCCGCAAAATATCTTCATTGTGCAGGCTGGCTCGCTTTACCACCGTTCCCGCGAGCAGCACCGGCTCTAACTCAGCGATTGGCGTCAGCGTACCTATCCTGCCTACTTGAACGGTTATGCCAAATACTCTGGTCTCCGCCTCTTCCGCCGGAAATTTATAAGCAATAGCCCAGCGAGGGCTTTTCGCCGTATTTCCCAAACGCTTCTGCAAAGACAAGTCGTTTATTTTTACCACCAAACCGTCAATCTCATAAGGCAATGAAGCACGTTTAAGCCGCCAACTCTCACAATAGGAGACCACCTCCGCCAAATCCCGCAACACCACAATGCGCGAACTTATCCGCAGCCCCAAATCTTTCAGCAAATTTAACGCCGCATAATGGGAATGAGGCTGCAGATCAGGTGAGTGGCCCAAACCGTAAATTACAGCCTCCAAATTTCGGGATGCTGCTACTTGAGGATCAAGCTGACGCAGACTGCCGGCAGCAGCATTTCTGGGATTAGCAAAAAGCGGCAAGTTCAGCAGCTTTCGCTCCTCGTTTAGCGCCAGAAATGACGCACGCGGCAGATAAACTTCACCTCTTGCCTCCAGTGTCACAGGTTTTCTCAACCTCAAAGGAATACTTTTCACCGTGCGCAGGTTATGGGTGATATCTTCACCGACTTCACCGTCACCGCGGGTGGCTCCGCGCACGAATAAGCCTGCTTCGTACTGCAAGGATACCGCCAGGCCGTCCACTTTCAACTCCACCACAAATTCCAGTTGTGCTTCAGGAACTAGCTTGACGGCACGACTGACAAAATTATGTAAGTCGCCGATATTTAAAGCGTTCTCCAAAGAGAGCATGGGGTGACTGTGCATGACCGGCGCAAAAGCCGCCAGCGGCTGCCCGCCGACACGCTGCGTAGGAGAGTCCGGGCTGATTAAGTCGGGAAATGCACGCTCAATTTCAGCTAATTCACGGATAAGGGCATCAAAATCGGCATCACTGATTAACGGTTCATCCAACACAAAATAATGATAATTATACTCATCAATTTTTTCCCGTAGCTGCTGAAGCCGCATGCGTGCAGCATTCTTCTCCATGGTTTGCACCTCACTCTACTTTGCGAAGCGGCGCATAGCGCGCAATCAACTTTTTCAAGCCTAATGCCGGGAAATGGATGGTTAACGCCGTATCACCATCGCTTAGACAATCTACAGCCTGGACTACGCCTACGCCCCATTTGCCATGTTCAACTCTGTCTCCTGCAACTAAGTTGCCAGCTTGTCCGGGAATAACAGGCACTGCCGGCACAGAAACTTCTAAATCCTTTGCCGATACTGTCACGGGAATCTCGGCTAGGAAGCGCGACGGCAAATTTTGCATCACCTGTCCGAAAATGTTCCGCCTTTTAGCGTATGTCAGGAAAAGGAGCCTCTGTGCCCGGGTAATCCCCACATAACAGAGACGTCTTTCTTCTTCTATGCCATCTGCCGTTTCAGTGGAGCGCACATGAGGAAAAAGCTCTTCTTCCATGCCGGTCAGGAAAACTACAGGAAACTCAAGGCCCTTAGAGGCATGCAGCGTCATCAACACAACCTGTCGGCCAAAATCATCGCTAAACGCGTCCAAATCACTGATTAACGCCGTATGGGTTAAAAATGCGGTTAAAGTTTTCTCAGCGGAGTCTTTCATAAATCCCTGTGCTACAGTGATAAATTCCCTCAGGTTTTCTACGCGGCTCTGCGCCGCATCCGTCCCTTCCGCCTTCAGCTCATCCAGATATCCGCTTCTGATTAATACCTGCTCGACCAACTCGTCCACACTAAAGTCTTCCCTCATTTGGATCAACTTTTCCATGAGCTGAGCAAAATCCCGCACTTTTTTTAATGGGCCGGCGCCAAGTTCGGCATCTGCGGCAGATTTTAACGAATGGAAGATTGAAAGCCGCTTTTCTTGAGCCAGCAAGCGCAATCGTTCCAAAGTAGCCGCACCGATCCCGCGGCGCGGCACATTGATGATCCTTAACAGGCTCACATCATCAGCCGGGTTATCCATTAAACGGAGATATGCCAAAATATCTTTTATTTCTTTTCTCTCCCAAAAGCGAACGCCGCCTATCATCTGATAAGCAATATTTTCCCGCACTAAAACTTCTTCTATGGCGCGGGACTGAGCATTCGTGCGGTAAAGAACGGCAAACCGATCATAAGTAATGGAAAGGTTACGAATTTCCCTGGCAATAAACCGGGCTTCCTGGTACTCATCTTGGGCTGCGAAAAGATTAAGCGGCTCGCCAGCACCCTGCCGCGTCCAAAGGTTTTTCTCTCTGCGCCCCGCATTATTTTTTACCATCTGATTGGCTGCCGCCAAAATATGCCCCGTGGAGCGATAGTTTTCTTCCAACTTGACTACTGTTGCGTCAGGCCATTCACGCTCAAAATCCAGGATATTGCGCAGGTCGGCGCCGCGAAACTGATAAATCGACTGATCATCATCGCCCACCACACAAAGATTTCTGTGAGAACCGGCCAGCAGACTGACAATTTTATACTGCACACGATTAGTATCTTGATATTCATCCACCAGGATATAGCGGAATTTTTTTTGGTAATGAGCCAGCACGTCAGGATAATCGCTCAAAAGTCTGACTAAATAAAGCAGCAAGTCATCAAAGTCAAGCGCGTTATTTAAGCGCAGCCGCTCCTGGTAATTTTTATATACACGTGCGATAGTTCGCGTATAAAAATTATCGGCTTCCTCTGCGTAGCGGTGCTCGTCAATCATCTCATTTTTCGCCCTGCCGATAGCTGCCAGTACGCTGCGCGGCTTGAAGCGGGAATCGTCCAACTGCAGCTCCTTCATTACATTTTTAACCACCGTCTGCTGATCGCCATCGTCATAGATGGCAAAAGAAGAGGTAAGGCCGAGCAGAGCAGCATTCTCCCGGATCAGGCGGACGGCGGCGGCGTGAAAAGTGGAAGCCCACATCCCCGGGATTTTTCCGACCAACTCTTCAATCCGCGTGCGCATTTCCGCGGCTGCTTTATTGGTAAAAGTTAAAGCCAGAATCTCCCATGGAGCCGCCAGCTTTGCCTGAATCAGATAAGCAATACGATGAGTAATTACTCTTGTTTTCCCGCTGCCGGCACCGGCTAATATTAAAAGCGGTCCGTCTACGCACTCTACAGCTTTTCGCTGCGCCTCATTTAAATCTGTCAATTTTTCCATTTTGCCGGCCTCCTAATGTTTAAGCAGAAAAAAAGCAGCTGCACACTGCTTAATAATAAACTCACAATTCCCCTCTCCCTGTACTGCTCTTTTCCCCTCTCCCCCCGGGAGAGGGCTAGGGTGAGGGCTCTTTTCCCCTCTCCCTCTGGGAGAGGGCTAGGGTGAGGGCTCTTTTCCCCTCTCCCTCTGGGAGAGGGCTAGGGTGAGGGCAAAAAACCTGCGTAAAAAAACAAACCAACCCTTTCGAATGTACTGCCGCCAAGTCGGCTTCATAATAAGGGTATATCATCTTAGTTGGTCAAGCCGGGAAAGAACCAAACTATAACCACCGGCGCCATACTGCAGATAGCGTTTAACCCGACTGATGGTAGCAGTGCTTGCTCCGGTCTCTCCCTCAATCTGTTGATATGTTTTCCCATTCTGCAACATCATCGCAACCTGAAACCGCTGAGCTAATGCCTTCAGTTCGCTAATCGTGGCAATATCTTCGAAAAACAGATAACATTCTTCCTCGTTTTCCAAGAGCAAGATAGCGCGAAACAACGCATCCATGCTCTCCCCTTGCAACTTAGGGTTAGCCACAATCACACCTCCGACAGTTTGCTCACTTTACTATTCGTGAAGTGTCGGCTAAATCCTTCCTGCATTCCCCTGACGATATTATGAGTTCTTCACCGCTTTAATACTATCCCCCCTCACCCTAGCCCTCTCCCCCCAAAGGGTGGCGAGGGAAGAAGAGACGACCTCTTAAAAACTTATTCCCTCTCCCTCAAATGGTGGCGAGGGAAAAAGAGACGACCTCTTAAAAACTTATTCCCTCTCCCTCAAATGGTGGCGAGGGAAGAAGAGACGACCTCTTAAAAACTTATTCCCTCTCCCTCTGGGAGAGGGCTAGGGTGAGGGGTCGCAGCTTCTCTGGACGATATAATTACCCTAAGCAATAAAAGAAGCCGTTCCCGGCTTCTTTTATTGCTTAGGGTCGTCCTTTGGCGTAATAGGCTTCGTTTTTCTCGAAGAAGCGCTGCCCAACCTGGCAGGCCGGACAGACACGAGGCGCTTCCAGCAGAACGGCAACATAACCGCAATTTAAGCACTTCCAAGGCATCTCTTCGTCTCTTTTAAAAGTTTTACCCTCTTGCAGCTCGGCAAGCAAATCACGATAACGTTTTTCATGCGCCTCTTCCGCCGCTGCCACAGCAGCAAAAAAATCAGCGATTTCAGCCAGACCTTCCTCTCGTGCTTCCGCTTCAAACTGCTTATACATACTCGTCCACTCGTAATTCTCCCCACCTGCGGCAGCAGCCAGATTCTCAGCAGTATTACCGATTAACCCGAGATATTTCGCCGACCTGCGGGCATGGGCAACCTCATGGTGAGCCGTCTCCTCAAAGACGGTGGCGATTTTTTCATATCCCTCTTTACGTGCAGCCTCCGCAAAG